>CAUJJL010000046.1 GCA_963205455.1 Verrucomicrobiota bacterium | reverse complement strand
GCTGACCACCCGAAACATGCCGAAAAAGCGACCTATGATCTGTCGCGGCACGACATCGTTGATAAGGGCCCCAAAAACAACATTGGCGGCAAGCGTGGCGAACTCGAAGACAGTCCAGCACAACCCCATCACCATCAGGATCGCGAAATTGAGGGAATCGGGCGCCAGACCAAGCTCACCATGGATCCACGCACCGATATGAGGGCTGAACGCGAGGCCGAACATGCTCACCGTGGCGACAGGCGTCGTAAGCAGCAGATACGGAATGCGTCGTCCCCATTTTCCACGATGGCGGTCGCTGCGATAGCTGATGACTGGTTGGATGACTATGCCGATCAGCGCCGGAAGAGTCGCAAGAAACAGCCCAGCGAGAAAGTCAGAAGACTTGAACGCCTTCAGCATGATCTGCACGACCGGTATCGCCGAACGCTCCTTCAACTGCCACGAGAAGTCGCCCCAAAGCAGCCACCCGAAAAGGACCGCAAGCGCCCCGGAAGAATACGTCAGGGTCCCCACAATCCAAATCTTCTTCCCAGCAGTTCCCTGCAATGACCCGGTAACGGCGGGATTCGGGGCGTCAGGTGGAGGTATTGGATCAGCCATGGCGAGGGTGTTTGGGCAAAATGTAATTCGCAACTGGATACGGGATCCAACACGAAGCGGAAACTGTCCTGGCGGCATCCATCCAATGTGAATGTGCTCCCAAGCGTCCACGAAGAAACGCTTTGGGAACATTAAATACATGCATTCACTCGCAAGCCCTGTGCATCCCTCAAATACCGGCAACCAAAGGGATTGACACCGGCCTTTTCGGTCGAGAATTTGCCCGACTCCTTACGGCGGTCATAGCTCAGTTGGTTAGAGCACAAGATTGTGGATCTTGGGGTCGCGGGTTCGAGTCCCGTTGGCCGCCCCATTCAGAAATTCGCTTCGGTTTTCTGGTATCCGCTGAACGCGAAACATTCCTCCTCAAACGGCTGTCTGGGAATTTGCATTCAACCTTCATGGCCCCAAGAACTCTCCTTCCTCTTGCTTTGTCGCTTCCTGCCTTGGCATGCGCTTCCTGCCTGCACGTCAAGCTGGAGCCGATCCAGGTCCATGCCGTTGTCGACGTGAATGTAAAAGTTGACCGTGCCCTGACCGACTTTTTCGGAGACCTCGATAGAAAATCGACCGTCATCAACCCATCATCCTCCGACCTGTCGCCCTCGTCATGACTCTGCTCCTCTCCCGTTTCGGAATCGTCCTTCTTCTCCTGCTCGCCAGCCCGATGCTTCAGGCCAATGACCTGGACGCCGTGAAGGCCCGCATGGTCCGGCGTCAACCCGCGCTCGACGCGCTGCGTCAGGAAGGGATTGTCGGCGAAAACAATCGCGGCTACACAGAAGTCCGAAAGGCGTCCGGAAATGCCACCGAGATTTCCTCCGCAGAAAACAAGGATCGTGAAATCGTGTACGCGGACATCGCCGGGATGACCGGCAGCACCTCCGAGCAGGTGGGCCGCGCACGCGCCAGGCAGATTGCGAACAGCAGCGCGAAGGGTGTCTGGCTGCAGCGCGAATCAGGAGAATGGTATCAGAAGTAACCGCGCCGCAGCCTCTCGGACAGGCGGAGTTTGACCGGCGCAATAGCCGCGTTTCTCGGATGGGTGCCTATCTACGTAGTTTCCGCCTCACAATCCCGCCATTTACCAGCAAAAGGCACTTGTTTCGCCAACAGGTAAACCTTAGCTTGCCAGCAATTGAGCCGTAAACCTAATTTATGTCGTAGCAAAATGCGTCCGGCCAAAAAATCGCTGTCATTGGAAGTTCTTGAGGCGCGCGCGCTTTTTGCGGGACTGGCCTTGCCCATTCCCGAATTCGATCTTGTCGCTCAGGCGATTGATGCATCAGGCCCCATCAACGCCTCCTTTGATCCAAAGATTCCCAACCGCTTGGTGCTTCACGGTTCGGCGAATATCGACCTCACCATCAACTTCGACAAGCTCCCTGCGACAGTCACCAGCATCGATATATCGGCGTTCGATAGCGTCCATTTCGAAGGCAAGGATGTCCTTTACAATCTGTACGTTACGGACGTGCGTGCACTGGAAGCACCGCAAATTGACATTTGGGGAGGGGGTCTGATTGCCTCAAACGTTGACAAAGTCTCTCTCAACTCCGTCCACGGGGACCTGCTGCTGGCGGGAGACAAGGTCGACGCAAAGATCAATGATTTGGGTGGCACCTCAGTCGTGCTGAAGCTGAACGCGTTGGTCCTCGAGACGCAGAGCAAGTCCCTGAATCTGGTCAGCATGATCAACGACCGGATGGTGGTCGCGCTCCCGATCACTCCGTCTTCCTGGGATCCGCTTGATCCGAGATCATGGAAAGGCCTCTCAGGCTTTGACAACATCTCTTCACAGATTCGGCTTGGAACGCGCAATGTCACCATTGAGGCCGCATCCCCAGGAACCCCGGAGCCTGCAAACCCGACCGAACCAAGCTCCCCGGGCTCGACGGTCACACCTGTGGATCCGGTTACCGGTGGACAGGGAAGCAGCGGCGACCATTCACCTGAGCCCAGCCATCCTGAGATTCCCCCGCTTTCAGTGGAGGTCGACCTCCGGTCATATCTGGATCGCCTTGAGGTCCTGTTCAACAAGGTGGGCGGATTCGAAGCCACGGGGCTCGATATCGGAACCGTGACCCGGGTGGTGGCCGAGCTCAGACACGCGCAGCTTGATAATCACGCCGGTGCATCCAATGAGCTTCCGATTCCGGAATCCATGCGCCGCAACCTCCTCGTTGATTCGGGAGTCACCCACCTCGACACACACGCCGTGCTGCCTGTGGCTGAGGCTAAGGCGCCTATTGCAGTCACTGTCGAAGACCTTGGCAACGAACTTGCCCAGGCAGAATCGTTCGCCCACACAAACTTGCCGGGCGCTGAGGCGCCGCACATCCTGAACAACGCCCCTCTGATTCTTTCCGAGGGCGCCCAGGGAGATTCTCAGACCAACCACGGCGTACACGTCACCGTTGATCCCGACGCCCCGGCGGAAGCGCCGAAATTCAATCTTCTTAACGTCATCTCTCTCTTCATGGATCGTGCGGTCAATCTGAAGAGCTACGTCATTGATCAACTGAGCCAGGAGATTGTCCCCGGTGAACGTACAGGCGTTCTCCTGGTTGACCCCAAGTCTGTCCGCAACCCCCAGCAAAACAAGCTAGGTAGTTAGCAAGACTGAACGGAGCGGATGCCGTGTAATATCGCCTGGCGCTCCGAGCTGCGACTGGCCAGGTTCGGAAGCCGTGAGAAGACCGGCTTGGCATTCGTCGGCCTGACGCCACATTGCTGTGCGCCACTATGCTCGCCAAACCTGCCTCACCGGATTCATGGAACGCGATGTGGAAGTACCGCCACCTTCTCTGGCAGTTCACAAAACGCCAGATTGAGGGCCGTCACAAGGGCAGCCTGCTGGGTTTTGGGTGGTCGATTCTCAATCCGCTCCTGATGCTGGTCATCTACACCTTTGTGTTCAGCGTCATCTTTCCCGGGCACTTTTCGAATCGCCCTGGTGACGGGCCCATGGTCTACGCGTTCACCATATTTCTCGGTCTGTCCTTCTATCACCTTTTCGTCGATTCGTTTGCCCCCGCCCCGGCATTGATCGTGACGAATCCCAACTTCGTGAAGAAGGTCGTTTTTCCGCTCGAAATCCTTCCCGCGGCGACCGTGGGAGCGGCTGTGTTTCACTTTCTCGTCATCCTCATCCTGTTCTTCACCGGTGCATTCATCGCAGGCATCCCTATTGCCTGGACTGCGTTGTGGCTCCCTGCAGTCGTCCTGCCGATGATCATGATGTCCCTCGGCGTATGCTGGCTGCTGGCGGCTCTCGGCGTGTTCCTGCGTGATTTGCAGCAACTCGTCACCTTCGCGGCACTTGTCCTGATGTGGGCCAGCGCCATTTTCTTCTCACCCTCTAGGATTCCTCCTTCCGTCTGGCAGTTCCTGAAGTTCAATCCGCTCCTTCAGATCATCGATGTCGCCCGAAAGACCGTATTCTGGGGCGAGCCGCCGACAATCCGGGCGATGCTCTTCATCTACCTTTTTGCGATCGTTTCCCTGCTGACCGGCTTCTGGGTTTTCCGCAAGACCCGCCCCGCCTTCGCAGACGTACTATGATTGTCATCCCTCCCTTCACCGTCCAAACCGGAAAGCACACTTCTGATGCATCCTGACGGCTACTATTTCGGAAGCACCCTCGCAAAGCGGGTGGACTACTTCGCATTTCCAAGAACGGGCAGCCATTTTCTTTGGACCGCCTTCACAGGACTTTTCGACCTCGTGTTTTTCCCCAACGAGCACGTGGAAAATCAGGAAGCCAGACAGCGAAGCGAGGAACTGAATCCTCTGGCGATCTATGCGATGAAGCTCCGCGAAGAGGGCGTCCCTTTTCAGCCCGTCTACATCAACGCCTCCGCACAGGGCCTGCACGGCGGTCCGGTGATGGGGGCAAACCCGCTCATCATTCTCATCCGAAATCCCCATCCGACCATCTACAGTTGGTACCACACTGCCACGGAGCGCTGGGGCGCGCAGATCGGCGATGTCAGGAGCTGGATGCGCGACGCCTATGCACAGTACACCGCATTTTATGACCAGGCGATGGAACTTCTGCGTGTCCATCCCGACAAGGTGCACCTCATTCGGTTTGAGGATTTGAAGAACGATTCGGCCACGCTCAAACGCACCGTTGAATTCGTGGGCGTCCGTCCCAAGCTGTCCCCTGAATTTGTCTTCGAATGGACCCGGTTCGATCGCATGACACGCTCCGGGCCGCGCAGTTTCTATCGTGTCGGCGACAATGCGCACTGGGTGACGGATTCCGTTTGGAAAGGACATGTGGAGGCGGTCTGCCCCGGAAACTTCGCGCGCTTCGGCTATCCGGATGCCGTCTAGACCATGGTCTCCATTGAAATGCAGGCAGCACCTCCCGCACCGTCCGAGTGGTTTTCACCCGTCTCACTCTGCTGGTGCGGCGGACGATCCTCCGGACCCAGCCCCTGCAGCGACGATTACTTCGTGTGCGAGCGGTGTGGTACGCATGTCGCCCGACAACGGCTTAAGCCCGCGCACGTTGCAGACTTTTACAGCATGGAACGCTACTGGCATTCGCGCCAGCAGCAGAAAGCCCACCCGAAGCTGAACGAGCGTCGGGACATATTTGCGAGGGACGGAAGGGTTGCGCTCTGGCTTGGTGCGATCGACCGGCACGCCAAGAAGGAATCTCCCCGCACCGCCGTTGAAATCGGTTGCGCGGAAGGATCGCTGCTCTGCCGTCTGCGAGATCAGGGCTGGAAAACTTTCGGAGTGGAACCCGATCCCGCAACCGCGGCCGCAGTTCATGAAACAACGGGACTCGAGGTGCTAGGCGGAGTCTGGCCCGGCACAACTGTTCCCGAATGCGATCTGTTTGTCGCCTGTGACGTCCTTGAGCACGCTCTCGACCCCGTGGCATTCCTGAATGCCGCATGCAACGTGCTTCGGCCTCAAGGCACTCTGTTTCTTCAGTTGCCGTTGGTGATTCCCGGGGAAGCTGATTTTGGTCACATCACTCCGAAGGTCTACGATCCGTGGGAACACTCCTTTATTTTCACACGGCACTCGATCGAATTCCTTCTTGCAGTGACAGGTTTCGAAGTGATCGCAAATGATCAGGCGTGGATTCGCGCGCATGAGTTCGTTGTCGCTCGAAAACAGCCCCGCCGTGCGCGCAGTCATCGCCTGCTCGCCAATCTTCCGGAGATGTTTTCTCTCCCATGGCGATCGTTCATGGATGAATTGAATGCCTTCGCGCGCCCACTTGGGTTGCGTGAGTTCTCCACCTGGTCAAAGATCTGGGAATATCCGGCACTCTGGTACGGAGGATTGGATCGGATAACCTGGCGAGGGACCCGCCTGATCGACATTGGCAGTGAACTGTCTCCCCTTCCCTGGTGGCTCGCCATGAAGGGAGCGGAAGTCACTCTGATCGAAACAAGCTCCAACTACGTTGGCCATTGGGAATTCGTGAAGCGGGAGCTCAAGAACCCTAACGTCACATGGGCGATTGTCTCGGATTCAGGCCTTCCCGCGCCTTCAGCGAGCATCGACGTCGTCACAAGCCTCTCGGTCATTGAACACCAGCCTGACAAGAATCGCGCGATATCTGAGGTTGCCCGTGTGCTCAAGCCGGGCGGTGTCTTCGCGATGTCCTTTGATATCGCCGAACCCGCACTCGGCATGACCTATCCCGAATGGAATGGCCGCGCACTCACCCGTGCGGAATTTGAGGACCTCTTCGTGAAACACCCCCAGCTTCACCCGGCGCACGCCCTCGAATGGAACGAGGAGGACCTGGGGCCCTTCCTCTCCTGGCATCGCCTTACGGCCTCCCACCACAACTACGTCACCGGAGCTGCTGTCTTCCACAAGGCAGCAAAGCAACCCGGACCCTTCCAGCGCCTGCGCAATGCGTATTCTCGTCTCAAAGCCGGACTCGCTGGGTGATCAGCTCATCATCGCACCGCTCCTGCAGGCGGTGGCGATCGCGAATCCCGATGCACTTGTCGTATGGCACGTACGGGAGGGAATGGAGAATGTCGCCCCCTTGTTCGCCGGAGCGTCCTCTTTCAAACCGGACTTGTCATCGACTCCCGAGGCAGAGGCCGTTCGGTTCGCAAGCCTGCACCGTAGCGGGCTTATCATCGTTCCGTTTCCGCTGATTCCGTTCGCCGATTGGTCACCCGAGATCGAAAAGCGCCTTGAGTGGTGGCGGACTTTTCTTCGCTCTCAGCGCTGGGACGCCGCCGTTGCTGCCGTAGGCAATCGCACCTGGGTCGCGGAGGCTACGGTCGCCGCCTCGCACGCACCCCTGCGAATTGGAGCGATCGCAACCCAGGCCCGGCAGATTCCTGTAAACACCGCGGGGGATCTGATTGCAGGATGCACGCCTCTTTTTACGACGGAGGTTTCGTTTGATCCGGAATTGCCCGAGACCCTTCTTTTGAGAGAGCTACTCCACGCACTGCCGCTCTCGGCTCAGGCGCGCTGGGACACGCCTGCAGAGCTGACGATTGGGCGACATGAGCCGATCGCGACGAGGAAACATGTGGTCCTGGCGCCGGGCGTTGGCGGCCCCATCTGGCGTGCCTGGCCTTCGGACCGGTTCATCGCGCTTGAGGAGCGCTTGCGAGCGGACTGCTGGACCGTAACCTATGCAGAAGGACCCGGTGACGCGGCGTTCCTCAGTCCCATGCGTACAACGCCCGGAAGGGACATACGCGCGTTTGCACCCGACGATTTGCTCAAACTGGCGAACCTCTTCCTCCAAAGCTCTGCGGTGATTTGCAATGATACCGCCTATGTTCATCTCGCCGCCCTGCTGGATGTACCCGCGATCGGAATCTTTGGCGGCGGTCAGAGGCAGCGGTTCCATCCGCAGTCGGGGCGGATAAAGATTCTCCAAGGCATGCCCGAGTGTGCGGGCTGTCAATGGCACTGCATCTTCGAAAATTATCCCTGCATTTCGGATATCCCGGTTGACGCCGTGTGGAGCGCATTCGAAAGCCTGATGAAAACGAGCGATCGGAAAACGCAGACCTTTGTTCCAGCATGGCCTGAGGATCGTCGTGGCGCGGCACTTGTCGCCCGCCTCCAGCGGGAAATCCTCTTTCTCGATGCTGACCGCTTTGCCCGACTGCAAATTATCCAGTCCTTGCTGAATAAACAACAGGGAGCTTCGGAACGTGACGATGAGCAATCCCCGCCACCAGGCGAGTCGCCGGTTCTCTCCGTCGTGGTGCCCATGGGCCGGCCGGAAAGCGCCGGACCGACACTCAACGCCCTCGTCAGCCAGGTGGATCCGGGCGTCGCCTGGGAGGTTGTGGTTGCCGGAGCCGGAGACTCAGCAATCCCACGACAGTGCAGTGGAATGACGCTGCAACGCGTCATTCTTCCAAGCCAGGCTCCGCCTTCTCAAACGCGCAATGCCGGAGTCACGCGCGCCCGCGGACGGTGGCTTGTCTTCATCGACGATGACATCCAGCCGGCGGCCGACTTCCTGTCCTGCGCGGCCGCACTCGTCAATCGCATCGAAACCGAAGGATCAACAGTAGCGGTTATCGGAGCGCGCCTTCCCGGCCGCCGCGGCGGCTTCTGGGAGCGTGTCACCGATCTGTCCAACTTCTGGAGCCAGCAGGACATGGTGGCGCGGAACTGCGACTGGCTGTATAGCGCTGCCATGATCGTGCGCGCGGATGTGTTTCGCGACGCCGGTGGATTCGATCCCCAGCTCGCAGTGGGCGAGGACGTGGACCTGTGTCGCCGCATCGCTGCACGCGGACTCGGGCTGCGTTACGAACCTTCGCTCGTCGCCTATCACGACCACCAGCGCAATACACCCCTCAGGACGTGGCGTTACTTCTGGCGAAATGGAGAGGGAGCCCGGTTCTTCTTCAGAGCCATCGGTGGAACGTGCGCGTTCAGTCTGAAGACGGTTTGGCTGAAGACCTGGAGTGACTATCGCGGCAACCAGGAGCATCAGAAACGTTTCGGAGGCAGGCTCGGCAGGCACGCGCCGGCCGTCTGGCTCAACTACCTGATCGTCGAAACGTCGTTGGAGTGGCACTGGCAGAAATATCTGCGGCACGAGCGTCGCTATGTCGGCCTTCCGGCTCACCTCCGAAGCGACGCCACGGCAGCGAGGGCATTGAGTGCCTTCGACGCCAAGCGGCCGATTCGCGGAGCATGGCTTTCCTGCCTGGCCACGTTGCAGGACTTCTCAAATCCCGTTCGACGATGAGGATCGGTGTCGGACTTCATCTTCTCGCCCCTGACAACGGCGGCGTCACCAACTATGCGCTCACCCTGCTGCGCCTCTGGCCGCTGCATGCCCCTGAGCACCCCATGGTGCTCTTCTCCTTTGATCACAATGACGCACTTCTCGGTACGCTTCCTCCAGCAACCCGGCGTCACGAGATCAGGATGCGCACCCAGGAGGATGCCCTTGCGCATAGCCAGGACATCGACGTCTATTTCTGTCCGTTCGGCACCCTCTGGCCCCGCCCGTTTCCCAAACCCTCCGTCCTGACGTTTCACGACATGCAGGAGCGGTTCTTTCCGGAGCATTTTACTGAAGCGGAAAAGGCCGAGCGATTCTTCCACTATGACTGGTCGCTCCGCATGGCGGACGGTGTCATCACCGTGTCGCAATTCACCAAAGCCATGGCAGTCTCGCTCGCGAGGATAAGCGCGAGCAAGTGTCATGTCGTCCACCATGTGCCTGACGAGTTGCCGCTCCCCCAGAGGCCGGCGCAGTTTCCCTTTGGCGACCGTCCCTACCTCCTCTATCCGGCGAACCTCTGGAAACACAAGAACCATGCCAGACTCATCGATGCGATGGCAAGGGCCTGCGCGGGGGATCCGGATCTCAGGCTCGTCTGTACAGGGAGCCTTCTCGATCATGGGACACAATGGCAGCGGTGGATCGAAGATTCCCATTGCAGGGATCGCATTGCGCACCTTGGTCGCCTGACTCGTCCTGAAATCTCCTGGCTCTACCGGAATGCGCGTGCATTGGTGTTCCCGTCGCTTTTCGAGGGGTTTGGCATCCCCCTCATCGAAGCGATGCAGGTCGGCTGTCCGATCACCTGCGCTCGCAACACAAGTCAGCCGGAGGTTGCGGGCGACGCGGCACTCTATTTTGACGCAGAAAGCGAAACATCGATCGCTTCCGCCATCGAGCGCATCAGCCGTGATGAGGTGCTGCGCGAACGCCTTAAAAAGGCTGGCGCAGATCGCATCCGCCGCTACTCGATCCAATCCTTCATCGATGGCCATCTTCAGGCCTTCCGAAGTGCGATCCAACACCACAACGCGGCCCAAGCCTGGCTCAATCGGAATGTCCGCCTTCCGCGATCCCTTGTTTCCCGGACCAGCCTGAGCGAATCGGAGAGGCGCCTGGCAGCGCGATTGCTGATCCAATCGAAACGCATCCCCTCGGGTGCTGCATCCATCGACACATGACGGCGCCTCGTTTCAGCATTATCATGCCGACCTTCAATCACGGCCGCTGGATCGAGCAGGCGCTGCGAAGCATCCTTGATCAGGCGCCCCATCGGATCGAAATCCGCGTCATGGATTCGCTCTCGACGGACAATACCGCGGAGGTGCTCGAACGATACACCGGATGCGTTCATTGGAACCGCGAAAAGGACGCAGGTCAGGCTGATGCCATCAATCGCGGTTTGGCCATGGCGTCGGGGGAGATCATTGCCTGGCTCAACTCCGATGATGGTTACCTGCCGCACGCCTTCGCGCGCGTCGACGCCGCATTCTCCGAAGATCCCGCATTGGATTTTGTCTACGGTGATGCCCTGGAGATCGATGAAGGCGGTCGAATCCTGACCCCAAATCCATTCACCGAGGAGGCTGATCGAAACCGCTTCTTCTTTTCCCACGACTACATCTGTCAGCCATCGCTCTTTGTCAGGCGCGAATGTCTCACCAAAGTGGGCCCCCTTCGTCAGGATTTGAGATGGTTCCTGGACTATGAATGGTTGACCCGATTCTTCTCCAAGGGTCTTCGCGGAAAAAGACTGCCTTACTTTCTCGCAGCAAATCGTGATCACCCTCATACCAAGACCAACTCCGGAGGTCTGAAACGATGGCTCGAAATCATGAGTGTTCTCTCCGCGGCGCCACCACCCCGCCCCCCGCTGCTTCTCCGTCCCTGTATCCGGAACTACACCCTGGAATATCTCATCAAGACAATCAACGCTGCCGGCTGGGGACGCCACGCGAGCGCGGCGAGCGACGCACGTGAGGCCCGGGCAACCGCCTTAAACACGCTCAACCGGATTTTTATGACCTCCGTCAAGCCACGATCCGTCGACGACATCATGGCCCGTTTCCACCGCGACATCGCGCCGCATGGATCAACCCTTCAGGATCTATGGACCTCCGGGGCACGCATGGGTGCGGTCACCTGAGCCGAAAACAAGATGACACCGCTCGAACCCAACACACAGCTGAAATATGGGCCGCTCGTCCACGAACTGCACGATGCCTTGAGGGCCACCCTTTTCCCACGACTCCGTGAGCGAACGGGAAGAAAAGGTCTGATGGGACGACTGCTTGGCACGGGCATCAGCCAAGCCATGTACCTGCTCAATGAACTTCAGTCCGCCTTGGAACAACCCGGCGACGTGTGTGAATTTGGTGTGGCACAGGGTGCGACCTCCGCTCTTCTCGCGAATGAAATTCGCGATACAGACAAGAACCTCTGGCTCTATGACAGCTTCTCCGGACTACCCAAGCCATCCCCAAAGGACGGCTTGAAGGATGATATATTCAATCTGGGCAGCATGGCGCGCTACGAGGGCGAGATGCGTTGCGATGCAGAGGAAGTCCAGCTCAGGCTCAGGCAGATTTCGTTTCCTGAACACCGCATGCGCTTGAGGCCCGGGCTGGTGGAGGAAACGCTCACCGAAGAAAATGGGCCCAGTCAGGTCTGTTTTGCCTACGTTGATTTCGACTTCTACGGAGGCATCACCCATGCGCTCAATTACCTTCATCGTCACCTCACGCCCGGCGGCCGCATTGTTGTGGACGACTACGATTTTTTCTCAACCGGAGCCAAAACCGCAGTGGACGAATTTGTATTCCGTCATCAGGGCACCTACGACCTTTTCCTTCCGCAATCCTTCGCCGGCCACTTTTGCATCCTGCGACCTGCCAAAAACCGATGGAGGCGATGGTTCAGTCGCACGGCGGTGCAGGAATAGACCCCATCAAGCAGCACGTGTTGCCACACTACCGATCTGCCCGGATGAGCACCGATCCCCGGCCGACTTGTGCTCTCTTTTAGGAAACTGAAATACGGATCGGAGGCCGTGGTCAGCGGACCCACTCCGCCCGTTCCACCGTGAACTGCCACGTGCCCTTGAACTGCCCCAGAATTCCGAAGAAGCCAACTCTCTCCCCTTCGTGCCACTGCGAACGAAGCTTTTCACGCAGTGCTGGATCAGGCACCCAGACCTCCCACGTATTTCCCTTCACTTCAACCGAAAGGCGACGGCCCTTTTCAATCCGCCCCTCCACCCTCATCAGTTTACCGTTGAACTTTCCGCTTCGCAATGCCGCCTGATCAGCAACATCCGACAGCCTGATGGCGGTTGTTAGGTCATAGGTCTTCTCCGGAGCCTTGGGCGGCTGCGAGGGGCTGTCATCACTCGTTGAGGGATTCTCCAGTTCCATCCACTTGTCGGGGCGGTTGTCCGTCACGGTCCGGAACAGGGCATAGACCGGGAAGTGATCCGAGAATCCGGAGCCGGCCTTGCCTTCGCTGGTCCAGCGCAAAGGTGTGCCCTCAGGGGTTGCGTTGATTCCCTTCAGTCGAAGCACGGCAAAGGAGTTGTCGACATACTGCACGCCCTTGAAGTCATACAACCCGCGAGAAAGGATCATCTGTATCAGGGTTCCCCATTCCCCGCGATACACGTCGCTCCCGCGCTGCGCGGGCGGCAATTCAAACCACAGGTTGTAAAAATCAGGCTTGTCCCCTCGAATGGCGAGTTCATTGCCCTGCGAGCCAAGCACACCATTCACCGCAGTGACCGGCATCCTGCCCTTCATCACCCGGCTCTGGTTGTATTGGGAATTGAAATCTCCACCCAGAATGATGTCCGCATGCGGATCGTTCCGGAGGATCTCATCCAGCCGAGATCGCAGCGTGCGGGCATTTGCAATGCGGATTTTCTCCAACTGTGGATCACCCGCACCGGATTTCCAATGGTTGTCGAACACATGAAGCCTCGCTCCATCGATCTCAAGTTCGACCTCCAGGATGTTCCTCGCATTCAACGTCGCGTGATTTCTCACCTTCCTGACTGGAAAGCGCGTAAAGATCACACACTTTACTGCGCGGGGATTTCCGTCCTCATATCGATTTCCTGCTGAATCGCTGCCCGATACAACGGTATAGCCGGTCATGCCACGTGCCTGGAAGGCGGCGAGCAGCTGTTTCTCGGCAGAGTCGACGCGATCAGGCGTCTGATCCACCTCGATTTCCTGGAAAAGAATGATGTCGGGTCCCCGCCCTTCCTCCAGGCTCCCCACCACGCGCGAGATGTTCGCAAGCTTCGTCTTGAAATGCGCTGACGTGTAGAGGTTCGGCTGATAATCATCGTACGCTGCAACACCATCATCATCAAAAAGGTTTTCCACATTGTAGACCATGACGCTGAACGTTCGGGCTGCCGCCGTGGCGGCGGCAAACATGGCGGCAGAAAGGAGGACTCCAAATTTCACGAATCGAAAGAGAAGCATGGCGGCAGACTTGCACCCGCCACCGCGATTGACCAGCGCCAAGGCATTTGACCAACTGGTTTCAATGTCGTCCGTCCGTCCGCCACTTCTGCAAATCAGCAATCTCTATGTGCAGCGCGGGGATACCGCCATTCTCCATGATATCCACTGGAGCATCCGTCCCGGAGAACATTGGGTGCTGCTCGGACCGAATGGGTGCGGCAAGACGTCCCTGCTCAAGACCCTGCTGGGATACCTCTCTCCATCAAAGGGCTCCGTCGAGCTGCTTGGAAAACGCTACGGCTCCGATGACTGGCGCGAGGTTCGCATCAGGCTCGGAATCGTAACCAGCGCAATCCAGGCATCCATTCCCCCGGCCGAGGAGGCGGAAGAAACAGTCATCAGCGGAAAATATGCGCAATTGGATCTCTGGAAGGCAACCACACGAGCCGACCGAACCTCCGCGAGAAAATTCCTGAGCCTCATGGGCGCAGAGGGACTCACAAACCGCCCCTGGCTGTATCTATCACAAGGGGAACGCCAACGGGTTCTCATTGCGCGCGCACTGATGGCTCGGCCCCGCGTTCTCATTCTTGACGAACCCTGCGCCGGACTGGATCCGGTGGCGCGATCCGTATTCCTGCGTTTCGTCGAGCGCCTGGCCCGCACACCCCGTGCACCCGCCCTCGTGCTCGTCACTCACCACATCGAAGAAATCCGGCCGGTGTTCACTCACGCCATCGCCTTGAAGCGTGGCAGGATCGTCCATTCAGGCAGGATCCGCGACATCATCACCAGTCGCGTGCTGACGGACGTATTTGAGACGCCCATGAAGGTGAGGCGATCGGATGGAAGATACTCCGCGGAAATCTCCACGTGATCTCGTTGCAGTCACGTCAGCCGGGCGGCCTTCGCGGCCCCCGCATACTTCGCAATGATGCCGTCGAAGCTACCATTTGAGAAGAAGATCACCACAAGGGATTCATTTCGATTTCTCAGCGTGTTGCCTTCCAGTTCCTGCAGCAGCCTGGCATTGTCTCCAGGCAGATGACAAGCGACGCTTTTCCCCTGAAGAAAAGTCGCAACCGCATCCCGGTCGAAACGTTGGTCAGGCGATAGCCTTTCCGCACGACTTACGGCACCGAGATAGACATCATCCGCCTTCGCCAGCGCTCTCATGAAATCCGCCTGCAGAATCCTGGTCCTCGCCGTGTTGCTTCGCGGTTCGAATACCGCAATCAGGCGCGCCATCGGATAACGATTGCGAAACGACAGCAGGGTCTCAGCGATTGCCGTGGGATGATGCCCAAAGTCCTCCACGACGAGAAGGCCCGGAGCCGTCACGAGTGTCTCCTGCCGACGCCTGACTCCGCGAAACCTTTCCAGAGGACGCAAATCAAGACCCGTTGTCAGCCTGTCGCGGTCCATCTCCAGAGTTGCCGTTCCGGCATTCGGGCCTACCCGCGACAACCGGGCAGCCGTGGCTGCCATGGCAGCATTGCGGGCATTGTAGAGTCCGGGAAGCTGCCAGTGAACACGATCCCAATGCCGGTCGTGCCAGGTGAGCTCGAAACTGGAGCCCGAGGCGGTCTCGTGGAAGCCGATAATCCGGACATCGTTCCCTTCACCGGTCCCCACTCTGACGATCCGCGTCCACGGCATGGATCCCAGCGCTGCAAGGTTTTCATCGTCCCCGTTCAGCACAATCCATCCGGAGCGCGGCACGATACGCGTCAGATGTGAGAAATTGCGCTGCACATCGGCCAGGTCCCTGAAGATGTCGGCATGATCAAACTCCAGGTTATTAAGGACAGCAATATACGGCGCGTAGTGAATGAACTTGCTCCGTTTGTCAAAGAAGGCGCTGTCATACTCGTCCCCTTCAATGACGAAAGGTTCGTCGTCCGATCCCAGGTGATTGCCCATTGGGGGATCCAGCGGCACTCCTCCAATGAGAAATCCCGGATCGCCGCCATTCTCCCGCAGGAGAAAGGCAGTCAACGCCGTGGTCGTCGTCTTGCCGTGCGTGCCGGCGACAACAATGTTCCGACGTCGGCAAAGGATGCGATCGTGCAGCAGGGCCGGCAGCGAGGTGAATGCCAGGGTCCTTGTGTCGAGCAGCCATTCCACCTCAGGATTTCCCCGAGTCATCGCATTACCGATAACCACGCAGTCCGGCGCCAGCCGTTCAAGGCGTGCGGGATCATAGCCCTCGTGAACCTCAATGCCGGCAACGGCCAGCACCTGACTCATCGGTGGATAAACACCGGTGTCGGCCCCCAGGACTTCGTGTCCCGCCGCGCGTGCGAGCAATGCAGCGTTGCCCATCGCCGTGCCACACACTCCCATGAAATAGATCCTCATCGCTAAAAAGGTTGGTTGCTTCCCGTTTACCCAGTTCGAAGGCCGTCAGGATGCGCGCCCAAGTCAACAGACAACCATCAAACAGGATCGGCTGCCAGGCGGATCGCGGGGCGATTCCTCCACAGGTCACCCGCATCACAGGTCAGGATGCTCACGCCGCAGGAGTCGCATCAACAGCGCGCTTCCGGAAAGGACCAGCACAAGCAGCACGACCGCAATGGCAGTCGCCCGCCCCACCTGAAACTCCTTGAACATCGAGGTCACCATGAGTGTGCCCAGGGTGTGACTGCGTGAATCGGGATCCTGCGAAGTCAGCAGCCAGATCATTTCGAATGCATTGAGACCGGCGATGACGAGAAAAACGAGCGCCACGACGATGGTCTGCCAGATCAATGGGATCGTAATGCTGAAGAACTGCCGGAGCCGCGAGGCACCGTCGAGTTCCGCGGCTTCATAGAGATTTGGGTCGATGCCTTCCATCGCGGCCAGAAACAGCACGAGATTGAATCCACACGCCATCCAAACATAGATCGGAACAAGCGACCAGTAGAGATTGCGTGGCGCTAGCCAGGGATATGACTCAAACGCCATCAGCGTTTCGCTGCCCAGCAAGCGCCCAAGTCCAGACAGCGCCGCATTTACGAGTCCGCCGTGTGGCTCGTAGGCACTCATCCAAAGGAGAGTTGCGGCGATCCCACCGAGGAGATTGGGAAAGAGAAACACCGATCGAAAGAACCCCGAGCCTGGGATTCTGCGATGCAGCAGATAGGCGAGCGAAAGCGATATCGGCAGGACAATCGCTGCAGGGACGGCCATCAGGAACAGGTTGTTGCGCAGAGCGAGCCAGAACGTGTCGCTCTCGAAGAGCAGCCACTGAAAATTGAAGAGCCCAATCCATTCTCGCTGTCCCATGCCATCCCAGCGCGTGAAAGCCCACATCGCCGCCACCGCACCCGGTAACAGCACCAACGAGGCATAGAGCAGAAAGGCCGGCATCACAAATACGCCCGCCGTCCGGATGCGCAGAGGACCAAAAGAATCACCCTGCACGGATTCACCAGAACGAATCCGTCCGCGGAACCAACGCATCCCTGTCGGCTTGAGCAGCAGCCACGCCAATATCGCGAGGAGCCCCCCGAGCAAGAGCCCCCCAGCCCAGCCGTGGCGATATTCAACACGGTCGGGGTTCGCCACTCCAGCCCGATACACCGCTGCTGCCGCCTCTATGCGCCCGGCGTATTCTCCGGGAGAGATACGACCCGCCATCAACAACAGCCGTTCATCAACCAGCGCCTGACGAACTGCGGGAGGCTGCAGCATGACCTGCGGCATCGTGAACGCATGGCGCGCGTTCAGGATGAGTTCTGCGACGTCTCTCATCCGCGGAGAGAACTCTCCCGGACGGATACCTTTGATCGCCGTGGGCGATTGAATACGGCGCACGAAGGCGTGGGCGCGCTCCCGTGAAGTCAGATAGCGAAGAAAGTCCAGCGTGGCCGCCTCCCTCTGCGGATCCCCCGTAATGAAACAGAAAAGATTATCCGTGCTCGACTGGATCGTGGTGGGATCAGCAATGCCATCTGCGAACAATGGGAAATTCATCGCTCCGACATCGAGATCCGGCGGAAGTTTGTCCCCCATTTCATAAAGCATCCAAGATCCTGATACACACATGGCTGCTCGACCTTCGGCAAAGGCTGTCTGTGCGCCCGTGTGTGTCGCGCCCTCCCATCCCGCCAGAAGGTAGTTCTCCGCGATGCGCTGAAGCACACCCGCCGCCCGGGCATAGCGCGGATCCGAATAGGCGCCCTCCTCGCTTCTGTTCATTCGGGCCCATCCCTCCGGACCGGCAAGATTGTAATAGGCGGAACGTACGATGGAGTCCGGATAGTTGCCATAGATTCCGGTCAAACTGACGGGAGCAATGCCCGCCGCGCGGATCTCCTCGCACAGGGCAAAAAACTCATCCCAGGTCTTCGGAACGCTCCAGCCATTCTTCCTGAAAAGGCCACGATTGTAGAAGATCGCCCAGCACGCATAGCTGACCGGCACGCCATAGATCCCCCCATCGACGGTCCAAGAATCCAGGGCTCCCGGAAGAAACGTGTCCCTCCAGCGTGCATCCCCTTCCCAATTGGGTCCCTCAAGAAGTGGCGTGAGATCACGCAGCTTGCCGGCTCGCACAAGAGCCGGAATCAACACATCGCGTGGAAGCATGGCATCCGGTAATGTGCCCGCGATGATGCGTACGCGCAGCTTGTCCGAGATCCGCGGGTCCCCATGAACCTTGACCGTCACATCCGGCCTCAGCTTTTCAAACTCCCGGGCCGTCTCTTCATAAAACGCCGTGCCGTATCCACCCGCAAAAATCGGGATTTCGATCTCAGTCGCCGCGAGACGTCCAACTGCGAATCCGTTGAAAGTCAACCAGACACACAGCAGGATGAAGCGACGAAAATAGGAGTTGGGTTGCACCATCGAAGGGGTCAGCAGAACGCCCAGGCGCTAGAGTCGTGTTCCATCGCACGCGCGTCAACGCAACGGATTCCAAACGGCACTTCGGAAGCGGGATTCTGGTGGTGACTTGCCTCGCAGGTGTTGCTCGTACATGAATGCGTTTCAATTTCGTGCCTTCGGCCCCTGCTTACAAACCCTATGAAGCACACTCCCATACCGCCACCTCTCATTGCCTCACCGGCGCTTTCACGGCGCCAAGCTCTCCACCAGGGCATCACGGGCATCCTGGCCGCAGCCGCCGCACCGCTCTTTTTCCGAAGTCATTTGCTTGGACAATCCGCCCCGTCAAACCGGATTCAACTCGGTGTCATTGGAAACGGATTGATCGCCAGTTCGCACATCGGCGGGCTCCTGGCACGCGACGACTGTCGGATCATCGCCCTGTGCGATGTTTCACATACTGCAGCGGAACACGCGAGGGCGCGGATCTCCCAAACCTACGGCGACAGCTCGGCGCCGACAATCTATTCCACACACGAGGAGATCCTCAAACGTAGGGACATCGATGCAGTCTTCGTGTGTGTGCCTGATCATTGGCATGCACCCATCGCGAACGCCGCCATGATCGCGGGAAAGGACGTCTACTGCGAGAAGCCCCTCACGCTCACGGTGCGCGAGGGACGCATCCTGGTGGATACGGCCCGACGCTGCGGCCGGGTATTGCAGACGGGCACCCAGCAGCGCTCCAACGCCGCGTTTCGCAAGGCCGCTGCCATGGTCCGCGCCAAATGGATTGGCGATATCACAGGAATACGCACGGTGCTCGGCAACTTTCCCCTGCCCCGAATTCTTAATGAGCAGCCGGTCCCCAAGGGCTTTGACTACGACCGCTGGCTCGGGCCCACACCTTGGCGGCCATACAATGCTCTACGGGTTCAAGGCAATTACGGCGGCGGGTGGAGGGTCTACACGGAATACGGGGGACGGAAGAACGGCGACTGGGGAGCCCACCATTTCGACATCATCCAATGGGCGCTTGGTATGGATGACAGCGGACCCGTCGAGTTCCTTCCCAAGGGATGGGAGGCTGTGCGATTCCAAACGCATCGCTATGACTCAGGAGTCAAGGTTGAGCGCGTCGAACGCCTGGACCACGGCATGATCGAATTCAAGGGAACAAAGGGAACGATCTGGGTGGGCCGCGATGATGTCCTTGTCACCGATCCTGCGCCCCTCGCCGCGCGGCCGATGCGGGCGGAGGAGCCTCATCTGTATGTCAGCGATGACCATCATACCGACTTCTTTAACTGCATGCGCTCGCGGCAGCGCCCGATCTGCGATGTTGAGATCGGCAATCGAACGGCAACAGTCTGTCACTTGAACAATATCGCGGCACTCCTGCGCCGTCCCATCAAGTGGGATCCCCACAAGGAGGAAATTGTGGGGGATCCCGTGGCATCGCGGCTTCTCGACCGCCCCCGACGCGCACCCTACATCACCCTTTGAGGCCCTTCCCATGCGCACCCAATTGCTCTCTTTTTCCCTCATGAGGCCGACACGCCTCGCAGTGCATGCGGCAACCGTCCTTGCCATTGCTTCAACAACGACCCACTTGCGTTCTGATCCGGTGACACCGGAAAACCGCGCACGCATCGCCGAAGCACTGCCGTCAAGCGCTCCGGCCAAGCCGGAAAAGCCACGACGGATCCTGATCTACACGCAAACCAAGGGATATCGGCACGCATCGATTGAAACTGGCGTCGAGGCATTCGACATGATGGGCAAGCGCACGGGCGCCTACAGCACCGCGGTCGCCGACAGACCCGATGTCTTCACGGCCGAGAACCTGCGCGGCTTCGACGCGCTCCTCTTCCTGAGCTCGACCGGGGAAATTTTCGACACCGTCGAAACCCGCAAGGCTCTCATGGACTACGTGCTCGCCGGCGGAGGCGTGGTGGGCATTCACGGTGCGACAGACAGTTGTTACAAATGGCCCGAATACGGCGAAATGATGGGGGGGTATTTTCTCAGCCATCCGTGGACTCACGACTGGCATGTCACCCTATGGAACGAGGACCCGACACATCCGCTCAACGCAGCGTTCAAGGGAGCGATCTCTTTTCCGATTCAGGACGAGATCTATCAGCTCAAAGCTCCCTATTCGCGCAAGACTCACCGCGTCATCCTCAGCCTCGATTTGCGCCGAAGCGGTGAACGTCATCCCGACATCGCTCCAAAGATTGTCCGTACCGACAACGACTTTGCCATCAGCCAACTGCGCACCTATGGCAAGGGCCGGGTCTTCTACTGCTCCCTCGGACACAATCACGCCATCTACTGGAACCCCACCATCCTCGCCCACTACCTGGCAGGGATTCAATGGGCAATGGGTGATCTCAAGGCCGACGCCACTCCACGCGCCCGTCCTGCACCGCCTCCACTTGCCTCCGACCCTGCCCTCTTCGAGGCCGTTGCGCGAACGGACTATGATATGGACCAGGCTCCGTTCGAATGGCTCGACCACGCAATTGCCGAGGCAAGACTCAATCCAAAGGAACTTGCCACGATCGAAACCCGCCTCGCCGCCCTGCTCGCGGAGCCGTCCACAACCGCCGCTGCACGTCAGGCAATCTCGCAGCGGCTTGCTGAGGTGATCCCGAACAATCCGCCAGCAGAGCGGGAATCATTGCAGGTCCTGTCGAGGCTCCTTCTCGATGCTTCCCAGGTCAACAACGCGCGGCTCGCACTCGAACCCATCCCCGGCAAGGCGGTTGATCAGCTCTTTCTCGACGCTATGGCGAAAGCCAAGGGAGACGTGCGCAATGCAGTCATCCACTCGGTCGGCAAACGACGCATCGCAAAGGCCGTCCCTGAGCTTCGTCAGTTCCTGAATGAAAACAATTCGACTTCTCTCGTCCCTGCCGCAGCAGCGCTGGGAGAGATCGCGACAAAGGAATCGCTCGCCGCGCTCGAGTCATCAACCGAGGTCAATTCGCCTGCCATCGCGAACGCAATACTGGTGGCTGCAAATCGGCTGCCCACAGACGTCGCAGGAAGCGCGTTTTCCCGCATCGAGGCGTCCAGCGCCCAAGACCCTGCGGTGCGTCTTGCCGCCTTCCGCGGCGTCATAAAATCGAATCCCTCCACTGCGCTTTCGCTCATCATCACAACGCTGAAGAACGGTCCTCGTGATCGTCGCGAAATCGCGCTGGAAGCGATTCATACCTTGGCATATCCAGGAACAGCCACCGCTCTTGGGGCGGCCATGCCAACCCTCGATGTTCCCACCCAGGCGGACGTCCTGCACGCGCTCGCTCGTCGGCGCGAACCGCAGTCAACCCCGATCGCGCTTGCCGCCCTTGGCAACCCCGATGCCTCCGTTCGCCTCGCAGCGATCGACGCGCTGGCACTGCTCCCGGGGAATGAGAAAGCCGCCAACGCTCTCGCCGCCCATGCCGCGCAAACCCACAATCCTGCCGAGAGGAAAGCTGCGGTCGAATCGCTCGCAGCAATGAATGGCGCCGGAATCGATCAGGCCATACAGAACGCCGCTGTTAAGGCCTCCATGCCAGTTCGGGTGATTTTTATACGTGCGCTGGCATCCCGGGCACTATTCGAGGCCATACCCGCTCTCCTCGACATGGAAAGGGACACGGATCCGCTCGTCCGAAATGCAGCGCTTGAGTCGCTTGAAATACTGGCTGGTCCAAAACAGCAGGGCGCGCTGCTCGATTGGGCCTTGAAATCCAGGGACGCTCAGGAGAGGAATCGCGCCGTGCGCTCCGTGATCGCGACTACACTGCGCAACCAGGATCTTTCCAATCGCAATGCTCAGTTGATTGAGCGCCTCAAGCACGGCGGGGTCGCGGCTCAACTTCTCCTTCTGCCAGCCCTGCCACGCCTGGCTGATGCGACGACCTTATCCGCCGCAACGCGCCTCCTGAGTGCCAGAGAACCCGAAGTTGCGGAGGCGGCGGTTGCGGCACTCGCACGCTGGCCTGATGCAGGCCCGCTAGATGCACTTCTCGAGTTCGCAGAACGAGCTGGATCGGGTTCACGTGCCGGAAGGGATGCTGCGTCCGCTGCCGCCGCACACTTCAAGACTGCGTGCGAAGCCAGTCCAGGGAAAATCAATCTGCAGACCGCCGGGCGCCTGCTCAAAGTCAGTCCGGGCGCTCCGACGAGCCGAACTCTGCTGTTCCTTCTCAGCCGGACCGCCTCCGAGGAGGCACTGCGGCTCGCGGAAATGTATTCGAATGTCCCGGATCTGGCGAGCTACGCGAAGGACGCGGTCCTCGCGATCCGAGCCAATCAGGAGTGGCCGCCGGACTTCAAGGCAACGGCTGGCGAAGGACAGTTGAAGGCGCTGGCTGACAATTCGCTGTCAACCGCGTGGTCTGTCGCTGCCACCGCAGGCCAGCAGCTCACGGTCGACCTTAAACGCGAGCGGCCGATCCAGCGGTTGATTCTGGATCGGGGCAGCGCACGCAACGATTATCCGCCCGCATACGAAGTCTATGTGACCAATGATCTGTCGTATCCAGGTACGCCTCTGGCTACAGGCGAAGGATCGCGCACGACCATGGACATCCGCCTCCCGGCTGTCGCGCATGGGCGCTATATTGTCATCAGGAACACGTTGACACGTGATCCGGGCAAATGGTCGATCGCTGAATTTCGCGTCGAATAAAGTCGCCTAGCGAAACGTAAATCCACGCGCGACCAGCAGCGCCTCGATGCGCTGCCTGGATTCAACGACATCGCCGGGCGACGCACCGGGGGAAAGTTCCAGCACGAGCGTGTGGTGAGGCTGCCAGAAAGAACTGATCATTCTGAAATCCACGTTTCCGGATCCTATCGGTTGATGATCCTCTCCACCTGCATTCACATCGTGCAGATGGAATCCGATCAGACGCGACGCCAGTGTCTCGAGGTGCTTCTTATGGTCGATGAGCCCATTACGGTGCTTCAGCTCTGCGTGACCGGTGTCATGCCAATACCCGCCGGATGAGTCGGCCCCGAGAGCCTCGAACAGCCGTCCAAAGTCAGAATCGATCGGCAACTCCTCCAGTCGCTCGCGATTTTCGAATCCCAGTCGCACGCGTTTCTCGCGGGCAAGCGGTTCGATGCGATTGATGGATTCAATCAGCGAATCCCAGAAACGAGGCAGACGCTTCCGAATTTGCTCCATGGCCCTATCCCGCCTGCTCCCAAATTGAGGCTGCGCGAAAGCCTGGGTCGATCCCTGGGCATTGATCCAGCGCCGCAGCTTCTCAGCGGGGTTTGTCCAAAAAAAATCAACTGCGCCCAGATGGCAGACAACCGCTCCGGCGCCAACCTGTGCAGCAAATTCGATCGATCGCTTGGAATGTCTCACCCATTGCTCCCGTTCCCGCGCATACCGGGAGGACGGCTCGAAGAGATTGGGTGCCGCCTGGTTGATACCTGCGGGAAGCGGACAGAAATTATGCGTGGAAACCACGCTGATCACCTTCTCTTCGATTGCCTTAAGTAGACCCGGAACAAGGATGATCCGAATCCCGTGGCTGAGCTCAATCTGGCTGAATCCCAGGTCCGCCATTTCCATCGCCATCGCATATCCATCCGTGTGCCGATGTGAGCACCACGAAGTCGAAAGGGCGAATTTCGGGATCAAGGGGAGAGCCAGAAACGGATCACACCGAGGCCCCGGTGTGAAGGCCTAAAAAAACCGCACCCGTTCACTGGGCGCGGTCAATTTGCAGTGGCGAGCCAAAGCCCACCTCGTCTTGCCTCAGTCCGCGTAGCGGCGGCGGAGCATTGCCGTAAACGCCTGAACCTTGTTCTTGCGGCGGCGCTTTTCACAGGGCTTTTCATAGTAGCGCTTGGCGCGCACACCCTTGATGATGTTCTCGCGATCGAGCTTCTTCTTCATGCGACGGATCGCACGGTCAATGGGCTCGTTCTTGCGGATTTTGATTTCAATGGACATGTCGTCGGAAAGGATGGCCGGTAGGCGGTTTTGCGAAAAAAGCGATGACTAGGGCAAACGGGGTGCCATGCGTCAACCGCTTTTTTCCCAACGCCATCGGTTCGATTTTGCGTTGATCTTGCTCACTCGACGCTTGCGGTGCTGAACCGCTGCCGTTGCTTAGTTCCCTGTGCCGTCCGCCGCCGATTTTGTCCACCTCCACGTTCACTCCGACTACAGTCTCCTCGATGGCGCCTGTCGCATGGACCGCCTGATGAACCGGGCGGAGGAGCTCGGGATGAAGGCTATCGCCCTCACCGATCACGGCAACTTGTTTGGAGCAATCGAGTTCTACAACGCCGCCAAGGCCAAAGGTATCAAACCGCTGATGGGTTGCGAAATCTACCTGGTGGAGTCTTCCCGGCTCGAAAAACTGGGGCGCGCGGAGGACGGCAAGAACTACTATCACCTCGGCCTGATCGCTCGTAATCTACAAGGCTACCAGAACCTGCTCAAGCTTGTCTCCGATGCACACCTGAAAGGCTTCTACTACAAGCCGCGCGCCGATTATGAAACGCTCTCACAATACGCCGACGGACTGATCGCATTCTCGGGCTGCATGTCGGCGATCATCCCTTACCATCTGCGCCACGATCGTTTTGACGAGGCCTGCAAGGCGGCCGCCAGGTTCGTGGATATCTTTGGACGGGAAAATTTCTTCGTCGAACTTCAGGATCATGGGATTCCCGAGCAGAGACAAATAATTCCAGGGCTTCTGAAGATCGCCGAGAAGTTCAACCTAAAGGTGATCTGCACGAACGACGTCCACTATGTCCACAAGGACGACGCGGCCCCGCACGATGCCCTGCTTTGCATCCAGACCGGCACAAAAATCGCCGACGAAAACCGGATGAAGCTCGATGGCGTGCAATTCTATCTGAAAAGCCGCGATGAAATGGCGGCGCTCTTTTCGGACGTGCCGGAATCCCTCACCAACACGGTCGCCGTTGCGGAAATGTGCGATCTCACGATCCCCTTCCCCAAGGGCTCGGAACGGTACCCACGCTATCCACTGCCTGTGGAAATCGCACGCCGGTACGATCGCGGATCCTATCTCCATCAGCTTTGCGTGGACGGTCTCCGATCGCGCTACGCCATCGAACATGCCGAAATGGTGAAACGTCCCGCCGTGGCGGAACGACTCGCCGTCCTTACCAACCTGGCTCCGGGAGTGAAACCATCCGCACCGGACTACAGCGGCCTTGAACGCGAGGAGTTGCTGGCTCTGCGCATGGAATTCGAGCTCACCATCATCTCGGTCACGGGATTCGTCGACTATTTCCTCGTAGTCTGGGATTTCATTGCGTGGGCAAAATCTCATGGGATTCCCGTCGGTCCGGGACGTGGCTCAGGGGCCGGATGCCTCGTCGCCTACCTTCTCGGCATCACCAATCTTGATCCGATTCGTTTCGGTCTGCTCTTCGAACGCTTCCTCAACCCGGAGCGCGTCTCTCCCCCCGACTTCGACATCGATTTCTGCATGCGTCGCCGCGGCGAGGTGATCGACTATGTCCGCGAAAAGTACGGCAAGGATTGCGTGGCCAACATCATCACCTACGGAACCTTGGGCGCAAAAATGGTGATCCGGGATGTCGCACGCGTGAATAACCTGCCCTATGCGGAGGCGGACAGGCTGGCGAAGATGATTCCCGACGAGTTGAACATTTCCCTAGAGAACGCGATTGCCAAGAGCGCCGAGCTCCGGGCAGAAATCGGCCGGAACCCGACCGCAAAGCGGATCGTTGAATCAGCCCGCGTCCTCGAGGGCATGGTCCGCAACACCGGCAAACACGCGGCGGGCATCATCATTACCGACAGGCGGCTCGATGATTTCGTGCCGCTCACCCTGCAGGAGGGCGACGTCACCGTGCAGTTTGACATGAATGCCGTGGGCAAACTGGGCCTGCTGAAGATGGATTTCCTCGGACTCAAGACCCTCACGGTCATTTCCGATGCGGTTGCAAACGTCAGGCGAACAGCGGACCCGAAATTCGACATTGAAGCCATTCCGCTCGACGATCCCCGGACCTACGAACTGCTCAACTCGGGAAGAACCGTCGGGGTCTTCCAGCTTGAATCCGGCGGCATGCAGAATGCCTCGAAACTCGTCGGCATTTCGAACATCGACGACATCAACGCGGTCGGCGCCCTCTACCGCCCCGGGCCGATGGCGTTCATCCCCGACTACGCACGGGGCAAAAAGGATCCCACATCGGTCAGTTATCCCCACCCCCTGCTTGAGCCGATCCTCAAGGAAACCTACGGCATCATCGTTTATCAGGAACAGGTGATGGAATGCGCCAAGATCGTCGCGGGCTATACGCTGGGCGGAGCGGACATGCTGCGCCGGGCAATGGGCAAGAAGGACGCCGAGGCGATGGCAAAGGAACGTGTGAAATTCGTCGAGGGAGCAAAACGGCTGCACGGCATCGACGAAAAGAAATCGAACGAGATCTTCGACCTCCTCAACAAGTTTGCCAGCTACGGATTCAACAAATCCCACTCGGCAGCCTATGCCGTCATCAGCTATCAGACTGCCTTTCTAAAGGCAAATTACCCCGTGGAGTTCATGGCCGCCGTTCTGACGACCGAACTGGGGAATTCGGAGAAAGTCGCCCACTTCATCAGCGAGGCCGAAGCCATGGGTCTCACGGTGCTGGGGCCGGACGTCAACGAAAGCCGTGAGAACTTCACGCCGGTGCGGGCGTCGACGGCAGACAAAGGAGGCGCCATCCGGTTCGGTCTTGCAGGGATCAAGGGCGTGGGGGAAGGCGCCGCACGGAAAGTCATAGAGGAACGCGAGAAAAATGGCCCCTTCTCCAGCTTCCAGGACTTTGTCCGACGGGTGGACACGAAGGCGCTCAACAAGCGCGTGCTCGAACATCTCGTAAAAACCGGCGCTTTCGACTTCTCCGGAGAGGCACGCAAAGTCCTGTTCGACGACATCGACGCCATTCTCGCGGAGGCATCCTCACTGGCGCGTGATCTCGCCAAGGGCCAGGACTCATTCCTCGACATGCTTTCGGAGGCTACGCCCCCGCCTGGACCCAACATCAGGCAAACCGCGCGAGGAGCCACCGCGGATGGAGCATCTGGGACGGAGTTTTCCCCGTCGGAGCGACTGAGGTTCGAAAAGGAGCTTCTTGGTTTCTACGTCTCCGGTCATCCGCTGAACGATTACGCGGGTCTTACTGAGGCATTGGACACCTTCCCGATCGCCGAGCTCCTCGATCAGGAAAACCGGACTCAGTTTAGAATCTGCGGAATCGCAAGCGGGCTTTCGAAGAAGCTTTCAAAGAAGGACAACAGCCCGTGGATGGCCTTCACGCTGGCCACAAGAGATGGGGCGCTGCCATTCAACATGTTCTCCGGAGCATTTGAAACCTACGGTCACAACCTTGTGGAAAATGCCTCGCTCGCGGTGCTGGGTACCATTCTCAAGGGTGATGACGGCACCAGGATCAATGTGAAGGAGGTGTATCCACTGGACATCTACACCGCAAATCATGTCACGCAGGTTACCTGGCTGCTTCGTCCCGCCCATCCTGAGGTAGCCGCTTTTCTCAAACTCCTGCGTGAGGCCTGCAACGCGTGTCCAGGGTCCACGCGCAATCTCATCGGCTTCCTATTCGAGGATCGTGTTGCTCCGATTGCGGAAACGAGCGGAGCACTGGGATGGAAGATTTCAGGGCCGGACTTTCAGAAGCTTCGCACTCACCCATCTGTCGTTGGCGTGCAAATCGAGACACGCGCCCTCGAGATCAAGGTGACGTATCGACCCGCAAAAAAATAACCGGCACATCCCGAACCATGTTCGATCCCTCCACGCTCAATCGCGCCGCTCACATCATCCGCGGGGTCACCCCCCGGTTGCCGGCAGACGCCGTGTTGCGACTGGAACTGGCTGCAAACCGGAATCTTTCCGCAGCCGCACGCAGTGCCGTTGCAAGGGCAGTTTTCAGCTACTACCGATGGCTGAAGTGGCTGCGCACACACGAGTCGATCCAGCTCCAGGTCAATGATGCTCTCGATCGGCAGGCACGCTATGAACGTGAGCCACTCACAACAAAGATTGAAGCCCTGGCAAGCCGGGCGGTGCCGGACTGGCTTTCGGGCGAGGTCGTCCTGCCGCCGGAAACCCTGCGGCTGATGCAGCTTGAGCCGGTACTTTGGATCCGGACCCGGCCGGGCATGCGAACCCAACTCGGCCAGGAATTGAACGACTGTGAATTACCCGCAGCATGGTCCCAGGATGCAGCGCTCGCCGCCGAGGCAAAGCATGCCCTGCGTTATAACGGCAGGCGGGATCTCTTCACGACGGGAGCGTTTCAGCGCGGAGCCTTTGAGATCCAGGACATTGCCTCCCAACTCGTCGGCCATGCCTGCGCTCCACGGCCTGGGGAAACCTGGTGGGACGCCTGCGCGGGAGAAGGAGGGAAAAGCCTTCACCTTGCAGACCAGATGGCCAACCGTGGCACCGTCTGGGCGAGCGACCGGTCCTTGCGACGACTCGAGCAGCTCAAGCGTCGCTTTGCGCGGGCGCAATTGTTCAACACGCGCATCGCACCGTGGGAGAATGCGGAGTCCCTACCGACACAGACCCTGTTTGACGGAATTCTCATCGATGCGCCTTGCAGCGGTGTGGGAACGTGGCAGCGGAATCCGCATGCCCGATGGACAACCACACCACGCGATGTTGCCGAACTCGCGGCCGTCCAGGCCCGGCTCCTCGACCAAGTGTCTGCGCAACTCAAGCCAGGGGGACGCCTGATCTACGCGGTCTGCACACTCACCCGCTCGGAAACAAGCGCCATTGCCGATGCCTTCACCCAGAACCATCCGGACATGATCCCTGACCCCGTGTTCGCTCACTCGCCTTCCGCTCAGGTATTCCTTTGGCCGCATGAATTGCGCTCAAACGGCATGTTCATCGCCGCCTGGCGGCGCCAGGCATGACAGCGCCCTCTGGCAGGAAATCGGAAAAATCGCGCGGAAAAATCGACGCGTCCACCGTTCAGGCGGATTTCAACGATCTCACCGCAGTTCTGCATTATACCAAGGCCGCGCACGAACTTGGCCTGTGGGCCTCTGAGCGACTGATGATCGATCGTTACTTCCTTGATCGCGGCGCAAGACTGCTCGAACTCGGATGCGGTGCCGGACGGGTTTCGATCGCCATGTGGGGCCTCGGTTATTCGAGGCTCACCGGAATCGATTTTGCCGGGCAGTTGATCGACCAGGCCAAGGCTCTTGCCTCAGAGCGTGGCGCAACCAGCCTCGCTTTCCGTCATGCTGACGCCACTGCACTGCCAGCCGACCTCTCGCGAGAACCGTTCGAGGGTGTGCTGTTTCTATTCAATGGATTGATGCAGATCCCGGGACGCGACAATCGCCGCATGGCGCTTCGTGAGGCGCGGCGAGTTTGCAAGGCAGGGTCTCCGCTGCTTTTCACGACTCACGACCGTGAGGATTCGAGGATCGAACGCTCGCTGTGGCGACTCGAATCCACCCGTTGGTCCATGGGCATGCAGGATCCGCGCCTTGTCGAGTTCGGTGATCGCTATTTCGAGGATGAAGCAGGACGAACATTCATGCATCTTCCCACTCGAAGCGAGATCCTTGAAGATCTTGAGGCAACAGGCTGGACGCATGTTTTCGACGAAATGCGGCGACGGCTCGCAAAGGAGAGCAAACCCGTGCGCGACTTTTCGGATGAGTGCCGATTCTGGGTCGCAACTGCCTAGCGTAAAGAACCGCATGTCAAGCCTCGCTGGCGATCTTGCGCCGACCCAACGGAATGTCTTAAGCCTATACGCTCATGTCCTTCTCGAATGACCGCCTTTGGCTATGGCTGGGAGCCGCCTGCTACCTTGCGGGATTCGCCCTGGGCACGCTTGCGATGGCCAGAAGGAAGCCGCATTCGCGGGCAGTGATGTACTTCATCGTTGGAGCCGGGTATTTGTTTCAGACGATGGGATTGTATTTGCGTGGTGCAGCCGTGCGCGGTTGCCCGTTGGGCAACCAGTTCGAGATACTTCAGTTCACAGGGTGGTCCGCCACGACCCTATATCTTCTGGTAGGCGCCACCTTCCGTCTCAGCCTCCTGGGCTACGCCACCTCATTGCTTTCGGCGGCGCTTGCGATTGTTTCCCTTAGCATCCCTTCCCTGGATGCAACACGCCGCGTGGGCATATTCGGCGGCAATCCCTGGATCGAATTTCACGCAGCGCTCGCACTTTTCAGCTACGGGGTCTTCGCGCTGCTCTCACTGACTTCGGCGCTGTTTTTGATCCGGCATTCCTCCCTCAAGAACAAGCGCCTCAGCGGTGCATTCGCCTTCCTTCCCCCGATTGTCGATCTGGATCACATCTGCCTTCGCCTGCTCATCACCGGTGTTGGACTGCTCGCCGCATCGCTTGCCGTCGGTTCAGTCTGGTGGTTTCGGGATACCAGCATCGTCAACCTCTCCAAATTGCTCATTACGGCCGGGATCTGGCTGGCCTATGCCATCGCGTTGGCCCTTCGCCTCGGCAGCCTTCTCCTCCCGAAACGCCTGGCTTGGGTATGCATCCTTCTCTTTGCGGCCGCACTGGTTTCGCTCTGGCCGATTGATGCGAGCAGAAACATTGGGCCCAAGGCACAATCAACGGCAGACCATTCGCCCATATGAGCGAACGCGAGCATACCGATCCCTCCTTCTTTGTATTGGGTGCCGACCACCATACCGCACCGCTCGAGACGCGTGAAAAGCTCGCGCTTTCCCCGGACCGGCTGTGCGGTTTCCAGCAGCAGATCGAAAAATTGAGCGGACTTCGCGAACTGGCGGTGCTCAACACCTGTAACCGCGTGGAGATCTACGGAGTCGCCGACTCCCCACTCGTGATTGATCGGCTTCAGGAGGAATTCTGCACAGCCTGCAACCTCTCCCTGTCGCAACTCGAGCCAATCCGGCATCTCGCGAAGGACCGCGAAGCGGTCGCCCATCTCATGGCCGTGGCCTCGGGCCTCGAATCCCAAATGCTGGGCGAAAACGAAATCTTCGGTCAGGTCAAATCGGCCTATCAGGCGGCGCAGGTTCGGCACACGGTGGGCCCCGTGCTCAACCGCATCTTCCAAAAAGCGTTTCAGGGTGCCAAACACATCCGCACCCACACGGCGATCACGACCGGACAGATCAGCGTCGCAAACGTCGCGGTCGATCTGGCGACCACCATTTTCGGTGATCTCAAATCGGCCCAGGTATTGCTCCTAGGCGCAGGCGAAATTGGCGAGAAAACCGCCGTCGCCCTGCGCAGCCGTGGAGCCGAATCGCTGACCGTATCGAGTCGCACGCTGACCAAGGCCATGGAACTGGCCACACGTTTCGGTGGCGCCGCCCTGCCGTTCGAAACGATCCCCGTTCATCTCCACAAGTTCGACATCGTAGTGTGTTCAACCTCCGCCCCGGGCGCGGTCATCACGCTTTTCACGGCCACGACCGCTTTGCGTCGCCGTCCTGTGCATCCGATCCTTTTTATTGACCTGGCAATGCCTCGCGACATCGAGCCCGGCGTCGGCAAACTAGAAAATGCCTACCTCTACAATCTCGACGATCTCGCGCGCATCGCAGAGGGCAACCGGGCGGCCCGCCAGGCAGAGGTCGCCAAGGCCAGGCTGATCGTCGAAGAGCGCGCTCAAACCATTTGGAAACTGATTGATCTGTCGTCCGTGTCCCCCGCTCACGGACGGCCAGACGCCTCAGGGAGACTGACACCGCAGCCTCCGCTTCCGGGACTGGACAGGGGCGCGAGCAGCAGGAGCACTTGATCAACAGAATGAATTCCAATTGTGACGGCGCCCCGAAGGTCGCGAACGATGATTTGGCACTGTGAAGCGCCGCGCCCGATCGGGTGACAAGAAAGGCAGCGGCAAGATGAAAGGCCAAATTGCACCCCATCGCCTCGCCTACACAAAAAACCCGCATCCAGTGATGCGGGTTTTTTGAAAGCCAGGAAAAAATTCGCAGCTTACTTCTTCAGAAAAACGAGATCCACACGGCGATCCTTGGCCGCCTGTTCGGCTGAGGCATTCTCCACCGCATCGAGGTCCCCCTTGGACAAGGTCTCGATACGATCGGCTGAGACACCAAGAGACTGCAAATACTGCTTTGCCGAGGCAGCCCGGCGATCGCCAAGCGCGAGATTGTACTCAGCCGTTCCCTTCCAGTCGCAATGTCCCTCGAGGAGGATCCTCTGTTCGGGATGCTCATTCAGCAGCTTCTGGGCTTCCTGGAGCTTGGAGCGCTCCGAAGCGCGGATGGCAGACTTGTCAAAATCGAAGTAGACGGGATCGACAAGATCACGAATCTGATCACCGATTTCGGTGCCCCTGCGCGCTTCGAGGCCGGCAGCAGAGGCGTCGGTAGCTCCAGAAAGGCTTGAGTCCAAGGGGTTCAGGCTGTCTGACCCCGCTCCCCCGGCTCCTTGGCCGAGTACGGTATCGTTGGGCGAGGGACGCTTGGGCTTCTTGCTGCAGCCCGCAAATGCAATTGCGGCACCGACAAGGATGAAGGTGAGTTTCTTCGAGAAGAGATTCATGAGATGGGCGGCGGATTGACCTTATCAAGCAAGGGTTTTCGCTCGGCAAGCCATTTATCCCGAGAGTACGAATTCATCCATGTTTCAGCCCGAACGGAGCTTCCTATTCGACAATGGATCGCTTCGTCCGGAGGCCACCCTCTCGCTCCGCAAGTTGAGTGAATGCCTTGAAGAGCGAATCAAATGCCCAGTCAGCCCCGTTTCATTGCTGCATTCGAATGCAGTTTCACCGAGCCGCCTCAACGGCAGCCCTGCCCAACTCCTTGAGCCCACCCTCAAAGCGGCTCTCGTTGATGGCATCAGGTCGGTGGCGCTTCTCCCCTTGTTTTTCGGTCCGAGCAACGCAATCGTCGAATATCTGCCCAAGCGTCTGAGGACTATTGCGAGCACCTTTCCGGACGCGACCATCAGACAGGCGCGATGGGTGGTGGACGCGGCGCGACACGACGACGTTCGCATTGCAGGACTTCTCGCACAACGCGTGCGTGCCACCTACGAGCCGGTTGCCACAAAGTCGAAAACCAGGGTGGTTCTTGTCGACCATGGAAGCCCCCAGCCTGAGGTAACCGCCGTGCGGGATCACCTCGGAAAGCAATTGGCGGATCTGCTCGCGGGTGAGGTGGAGGGTGTGCACGTGGCATCCATGGAGCGCCGCCCCGGACCTCGTTTTGCGTTCAACGAGCCTTTGCTGATCGATCGTCTCACAACCCCGCCGTGCGACCGCGGCGACATCATTCTGGCGCTTCAGTTCTTTTCTTCAGGCCGACATGCAGGGACTGCGGGGGATATTGCTGCAATCTGCAACGAAGCCCGACGACGCTGTCCCGCGCTCCGCATCCGCGTCACCGAGCCGCTCGGACACGCTGACGCGCTTGTCGACGTCCTGACCGATCGTTTCAGCGAATTGCGAGGTGCCCCCGCCATTCCGGGGAACGCCTGATCCTCAAATCGGCTTCTTCGGCTCGATCAGTCCGATTTCCAACGCGTACCGCGTCAGGCTGGCAACGTCGTGCAGATTGAGTTTCCGCATGAGGTTGGTTCGATGGTTGTCCACCGTCTTCACGCTGATGTTCAGCTTTGACGCGATTTCCTTCGTGCTATGGCTTTCCGCAACCAACTGCAGGATTTCACGCTCGCGATCCGTCAGGAAATCGCTCGAAGCACTCGCCGATGGATTGGCGACCACGTTTCGCAGCAGCGCCGCAACCGCTGGGCCAAAGTAGGTCCCGCCATTGGCGACCGTTTCGAGCCCCTTCTTGAATTCAAAAAGACCTGCAGTTTTCTCCACGAAACCGTGCGCGCCCGCCTCCAGCATTTCGCGGACAAGCATCGGGTTCTCGTGACCGGAAAAGACGAGGACACGCAGGTTGCGCAGCTGCTTGGTCAGTCGGCGAAGCAGATCCACACCATTCAGGCCGGGAAGTTTGGCATCGAGCACGATCACATCTGGCAAAGCCTCAAGGCAGAGGGCGTAGGCACTCTGTCCGTCTCCGCTCTCTCCCACTAGTTTGTAGTTCACATCCGTCCGCAGGATTTCAACAAGCATCTCCCGGATGGCGGTTTGATCTTCGACGATGACAAGACGTTTCATGCAGTGGATAATTCTTGGGGAATAGGGGGACAGGCCCGGTGTAAATAAACGAAAGTGCTTAGAACGTAGTTCGGGCCGGGCGCATGAACTCTGGCAGGTTTCATCGTTCTTTTACATCTCAAAGGGTCCTTTGCGTGTCGAACCGTCATGCCAAATGGGATGCCCGCATGCGAGATACCGATTCCACCGAGGCACCGCAACCCTGCTTGCGACGGTGCTAGGCTCGGTAATGCCGACCGGATGCTCTACGCCAGGCACCCCGGTGGCCACGGTCTCAGCCTCCACGACTGCTGCAGGTGAACGGAATGGCTTGCGGATCAATCCGAGACAAGCCGCCAAGCTCGAGGCCTGGCATGACGCGACGCAGCTTTCCGCTTCGGAGCCGGACAGGACTTCCGTTGCGGGTGCCGGTGAATCCATGGCACCCGTTTTTGACGAGGACACCATTCTCGTGATCGCCAAGGCTCAATTTCAGGATCTTGAACCTGGAATGAAGGTGGCCTATCTGTCCCGCGACGGACGGCAGGTGGTACACCAATTGGTTGATCGCACTCCAGATGGTTGGCGGGTCCGGGGAATCAACAATGGAGGAATCGACAGCGAACGTGTAACCGCCCGAAATCTCCTCGGAGTCGTCTATGCCTCACTCGACGCAACGGTCGCCTCAATCGTGAGACAAGTGGACGGAAAGGCTGATTCAAAGCCCGGGCCCCTTGAATAGAGGGAGCTGAGATGGTGGGTCGACTGGGATTCGAACCCAGAACCAACGACTTAAAAGGACGCTGCTCTACCGTTGAGCTATCGACCCCCATGAACTGCAGTTTCTCTTCAAAGCAGCGCCGTGACAACATAGAACAAGTTGAAAGCCATCCACTCCATTCATTTGCACACGCGAAACGTGAACTGCAGGAGCGAGATACGACGAAGTTTTGGAAAGAACCGGGAATTCGCGGATTGCTCCG
>CAUJJL010000045.1 GCA_963205455.1 Verrucomicrobiota bacterium | reverse complement strand
ATCAGCCTTCCGCGCCAGGGCGGATTCCGCTTCAACAAGTGCAGTCTCAAACGATTGAACCTGATTCCGGGCGGAGCGGAGAAGTGTTTCTACGTGTTCGCGGTGAGCCTCCGCGCGATCGCGATCCTTTTCGAACGCCGCGAGAGTCCGCTCCAGATTGGCGGCATGGAAACGTGTGGCGTCGAGTGTGGCGGTGATGTTCTTGGCGTGCTGGTCTGTCAGCATCCAGCCGTGTTTCCATTCGTCGCGTTCCTTCTCCAACTTGTCGCAGGCGTTGCGCAGTGTGCGCTCCGCGTGTTCGGCGGAAGTCTCCAGTTGACGCGAGAGCAGCGAGAAATCCCCTACCATCGAGAGAATTTCGGTCCACAGCGGAGTGGATGGGGCGGGGAGGGATTGGAGTAGATCCTCCAGGTGACGCGAAAGGAGGGTGACATCGCCGCCGTCGGTCGAAGCCGACCAGGTGGAGCGCAATGGACGTGCGGCAAGTTCCGAATAGAATGTCGCGAGCCGTCGAGAGGAGCGTGAGAGATCGAAGTGCTCGCGCGCAAACAAGGCGCCTGAACTGCCGATCCTGGCTGCCGCGTCGGGATCTTCAAAGACACGCCTGCAAGCGTCGGCAATATCCTGTGGCTGTGTCTTCTGGAGGACGATGGCGTTTCTTCCGTCCTGAAGCTCCAAGCCGAGATTGGAGGCGATCGTCACAACGGGTCGTCCACTCGCCAAGTATTCCGGAAGTTTGGACGGGAGGCGAAAATCGTTGAAGCGTCCAGGCTGTCCGGGCTGCACGAGCACATCGCTCAGGGCGAGCAATTCGGGCAGGCGCGATTTTTCAACGAAACCCAAGTCGATGGTCCATGTGCGCCAGTCGGAGGGGAGCGATTCGATGAACTGGGGGCTGTTGAAGCCGGTGCGGATCAAACGCGTGGGCACACCCTGCTCGTTGAGCAGTTTGACCGCGAGATAGAGATCAAGGATCTCCCTTTCATTGGCGAAGGTGTTGCTACCCGTGAAGGCGATGACCTTTTCATGATCCGCGAGTCCAAGTTCCGTCCTCAACTCCGCGCGTGGAGGAAAAGGGCGGTAGAATGTGAAGTCGACACCCGGCGGTAGCGTCATCACCGGTGTTCCCGCGGGTACAAACTGCCGGAGTGTGTCAACGATGACCGAAACGCCGTCGGCGAGCCGCAGCAGCGTACGGTAGCGGAGGGGATGAGGAAGGCCGGAGAGGAGAGGCTTGGGATAGTCGGCTTCCAGAGATTCGCGCAATTCCCCGATGGGCGTGCCCATGTAGGACTCCACGAGATATTCCTCGTTGTCCTCCAGGTGAACCACAAGCCGCGAGGGAGCCCGTTTCTTGTACGAGAGGACAAAACGGCGAACGACCTCGCGCGGTGTCCATGCGTGAAGGATGTCCGCGGATCTTCCGTCGGGGAACAGCGCGGGTTTTTCGAGCAGCTCTTCGAATGTAGCGGCCGCAAATCCGGGATCCGGCACGACCGAAAGGGTTTCCTTGCGATCCGGCACCGCGACGATGCAGGCGTGGCCGGACTCGGTCAGCTTGCGCGCAAAACCCGAGATGTGGTTGATGCTGTTGGAGGTAAAGTCGCCGTAGTTGACGAACAGGATGTTCACGGGGGATTCAGTGGTTCCAACTGCGGTCTATGGACGGATGAGCCTGCGACATTCACCCCATGGGTGAAGGTTCGACAGGCCTCGGGCAACCCGGAACTTTTTAGAGCGCAATTCCCTGCGGGTACCCGCAGATGAAAGGCAACGGGGAGCGTTCAGATGAGACCAAGCTTCATTTTCCCCTCTTCGCTGATCATGGATTGGTTCCAGGGCGGTTCCCAGGTGATATTGACTGCTGCGGCTGTCACGCCGGGAACGAGGAGAATCTTTGTCTTCGCGTCCTCGGCGATGGCGGGTCCCATGCCGCAGCCCGGGGCGGTGAGTGTCATGGCGACATTCACGCGGTAACCGCCTTCCCCCTCCTCGATCTTTTCGATGTCCATCGAATAGATCAGGCCGAGATCGACGATGTTAACGGGAATCTCCGGGTCGTATACGTTCTTCAGCTGATCCCACACGGCGGCGGGATCGGGGGCGCCGTCGCTCATCGTCGGGGCGAGAACCTTATCGCTGGAAACGGATTCCCCAATGGCATCGCCATCCTTGCCGTCGATGCGGAAGAGGCCGAAATCAGTCTGGATGGTGTAGCTTCCGCCCAGGGTTTGATGGATGAACAAGCGTGTATCGACGGGGAGGATCTGCTTGTCGCCGCTCGGAATCTGCGTGGCGACGACTTCGCGGGAGAGGATTCGTTCCTTGGCCTTGGACATACGGCAACGGTTGAGACGGGGAGGATTATTTGGAGGGAGGCTGCCAGGCGCGGCGGAAATGATGTTCGATCAGCCTGATCAGGACCGCGTGCAGGGATTCATTCTCGAGGCGATTGAGGACCTCCTCGAAGAAACCGAAGACAAGCAGTTCCCTCGCGACTGCGGGCGAAATTCCGCGCGATTCGAGGTAGAAGAGCTGCGTGGGATCGATCCTGCTCGTGGTGGAACCGTGGGTGCAGCGGACATCATTCGCCTGGATCTCAAGGCCGGGAAGACTGCTGGCATCGGCGTTGTCCGAAAGCATGAGGTTGCGGTTGCTCTGGTAGGCGTCGGTCTTCTGCGCATCGGAATCGACGATGATCAGTCCTGAAAAAATGGTCCTGGCCTTGTCGAGGAGGGCGTTTTTGTAGAGAAGATCGCTCTTGGTGTTCGGAGCCTGGTGGATCTGCAGCGTGCGCTGGTCAAACTCCTGGTCGGCGGACGCGAGGGAGACGGCGAGCATCTCGGAGAATGCACCTGGCGCCTGGAGCTGCGAGAGTGACTCGTGGCGCGCCTGGCTTCCGCCGAGATGGAGATTGAGCGACTGCACGCGGGCATCACGGCGGACGAGCGTTGAGTTCAACTGGAAGGACAGCGTCGCGTCCGACCAGAGCTGCGCAGCGGCGTAGGTGATGGAGGCGCCGTGCGCTGCGTAGAGATCGTTTGCGCCGCAGGCGAAGGCGTCGATCGTCACCTTCGATTCGGGTGACCTTCCAGTCCGGCCTGAGTCGAGCGTGACGAACACGTCGACAACCGTCACCCGGGAATTCTCCTCTGCGACAACGAGCGTGTGAGGAAAAACCGCGGATCCAGCACCTGTGGAGGCGTGGGTGATGACGATGGGAGATTTCAGCTCAACGTTCCTGGGTACGTAAATGAATGCGCCGTCCGGAATGAATGCCGTGTGAAGCGCGGCAAATTTCTCCGAACCGAGCTTCTGCGGCTGCGCCATGAAATGTTTGCGCAGGAGTTCCGAATGGGTCGTAAGGCCCTCAAGGATCGTGCCCACGACGATGCCAGAGGATGTCAGTTCGCGGCTCAATGGTGTGCGCCCTGAGAGTTTTCCATCGACGAAGGTCAGGCGGGCGGCCGCGTCTTCAATCTCGATTCCGGTGGCAGGAGAGGCTGCTCTTGTTTCTCCAGTGGCTGAGCTGAGACCGGACAGGGAAAGATGCTCGCGGCTGCTGAAACGCCAGGTTTCATCAGTGCGCGCAGGCATGGGAAGCGAAGCGAACTCCGCATAGGCGCTGCGTTTCCGCTCGATCCACCATGCGGGAACAGAGTTCGGAATGCCCGCCAGGTGGGCGTTGAACCGCTCGGCGGTGAAATCGCCGATGGGATTGGTAGCGGGAGTGGGTGAGAGGGATGTGCTCATGGGTGTGCCTCAGCCGACGGAACCTTCCATTTCAAGGTCGATGAGACGCTTCAACTCGACGCTGTACTCCATCGGGAACTGGCGGACCAGGTCGTTCACGAATCCGTTCACCGCGAGGCTCATCGCCTGCGCCTCTGTCAAACCGCGCTGCTGCATATAGAAAATCTGTTCCTCGTTTACCTTGGAAACACTGGCCTCGTGCTGCACCGCGTGAGTGTCGCCCCTGACGGTGATGGCCGGGTAGGTGTCCGTGCGACTGTTGGTGTTGATCAGCAGGGCATCGCACTCGGTGTTGTTCTTGCAGTTCTTGAGATGCTTGCCCATGTGGACCTGGCCGCGGTAGGTGGCACGGCCCTGGCCGACGGAGATGGATTTTGAGATGATCGTCGATGTGGTCTCGTCCGCTGCGTGGATCATCTTGGCGCCGGTGTCCTGGTGCTGGCCGTCGTTGGCGAGTGCGATGGAGATGACTTCGCCGCGGGCCCGACGACCCTTGAGGACGACGCCGGGATACTTCATGGTCAGGCGGCTGCCGATGTTGCAGTCGATCCATTTGATCTCGGCGTCCTCGTGGGCGACGCCGCGCTTGGTCACCAGGTTGAAGACATTGGGCGCCCAGTTTTGGACAGTGATGTACTGGATCTTCGCTCCCTTGAGGGCAACCAGCTCAACCACGGCGCTGTGCAGGGTCGAGGTCGAGAACTTCGGCGCGGTGCAGCCTTCCATGTAGGTCACTTCGCTTCCCTCATCGGCAATGATCAGGGTGCGCTCGAATTGACCGAAGTTTTCCGCATTGATGCGGAAATAGGCCTGAAGCGGCTGGGCGACCTTCACGCCCTTGGGCACGTAGATGAAGGAGCCGCCGGAGAACACGGCGCTGTTCAGCGCTGAGAATTTGTTGTCGCCCGTCGGAATCACCTTGCCGAAGAACTTGCGGAAAATCTCGGGATGTTCGCGCAGGGCGGCGGTGGAGTTGAGAAAAATGACACCCTGTTTGGCGACGATGTCCTTGATGTTCGAATAGGCCGCCTCGCTGTCGAACTGGGCCTCGACGCCGGCGAGGAACTTGCGCTCCTGCTCAGGCACACCGAGGCGCTCGAAGGTCTTCTTGATGTCGTCGGGAACTTCCTCCCAGGTGCGTTTCGGCTTTTGTCCCTGCGAGAGGTAATAGCGGATCTTGTCGAATTCCACGTTTTCGAGGTCCCGCGTTGCCCAATGCGTGGGCAGCGGTTTCGCGAGGAAGGTCTTGAGTGCGTTCAGGCGGAAATCGAGGATCCATGGTGCCTCCTTCTTCACGGCGCTGATGTAGCGCACGGTGTTCTCATTGAGTCCGACGCCGGCGTCGTACTTGTAGGAGACGTCGTAGCTGAAGTCGCCTGCGGCCTGATCGATGCCGAGGGCCGGGTTCTCGGCGACGTCAACGGCGGGCTCGGTTTCCAGGTCGGTGGGAGTTTTCATGGCAGTCCAAACAAATAGGTTTCAGTGTTCGCAAGTGTGGCGGGTCCGCTTGTCGGCGCCCGAGGCTCAGGCCACCGCCAGCTCCTGCTTGACCCAGTCGTAGCCGCGGGATTCGAGTTCGAGTGCGAGCGACTTGTCGCCGCTCTTCACGATGCGCCCGTCGTACATGACGTGCACGAAGTCCGGGACGATGTACTCGAGCAGCCGCTGATAATGGGTGATGAGCATGACCCCGAGTCCGGGACCACGGAGCGTATTGACGCCCTCGGCCACGATGCGCAGGGCGTCGATGTCGAGACCGGAATCGGTTTCGTCCATCAAAGCGAACCGGGGCTCGAGCATGGCCATCTGCAGGATCTCACAGCGCTTCTTTTCTCCGCCGGAAAACCCTTCGTTGACGGAGCGCGAAGTGAATTTCCGGTCGATCTTGAGAAGGTCCATCTTCTGGTAGAGCCGCTTGTAGTACGCCGTGGCATCGAGTTCCTCGCCCTCGCCCATGCGGGCCTGGACGGCAGCGCGGAGGAAGTTGGCGATGGAAACGCCAGGAATTTCGGAAGGGTATTGAAAGGCGAGGAAGATGCCTGCACGCGCGCGTTCATCCGGCTCCTGTTCGAGGATCGATTTGCCGCCGAGAAGGACGTCGCCCTGTGTGATCGTGTAGTCAGGGTGACCCGCAATCGCCTTCGCAAGGGTCGACTTGCCGGTGCCATTGGGGCCCATGATCGCATGGACTTCGCCGGGATTGATGGTCAGCGAAAGGCTCTTGACGATGGGCTTTTCACCGATGGCTACATGGAGGTCGCGGATTTCGAGGGAGGACATGTGAAAAAGTGTAGGTGTGTGGATCCTGGCAGCTCAGCGTGCGGTGTGCTCGACGGTTGCGGGCCGGCGTTCGCGGGTTTTTCCCCTGAACATGATTTCGACGTCCGATACCGCATAGCCCTCGGGCAGTTGGGCCTTCAGTTGCTCGACGATCCCCGGAGGAAGGTCGATGTCGTAAGTGGATCCAGTGACTTCGTCGTGAAAGTGAGCGTGCGGATGAAGGTTTGGGCAGTACCGCGTGGGACCGCGGTCGAAGTTGACCTGCCGGATCAGGTTGCACTGCACCAAGGCTTCCAGGCAGTTGTAAACGGTCGCCAGCGAAATTGTCGGCAGTTCGGCTTTTACCCGGGCGAAAACCTCATCGGCCGTGGGGTGATCACGACGCTTGATCAGGATGTCGTAGACAATTTCCCGCTGCGGCGTGCTGCGAAGACCACTTTCCCCAAGCCTCTGGGAAAGTGCGTCTGAAGTTACTTGCGCCAATGGAATCATAGGGTGACCCAGCAATGGATGAGACTGGGTCTAAGTTGCAAGCAATAATTAGAATTATTCTAATTATTGCTTGCCCCGCACAGAAATTCCGCGCGCCGCACCAGATTGATGCCTTAGGCAACGGACTCGTTCGCAGTGGGTTGTGTGAATCGCATCGCCCGTCCCCTCGTCGCCTATGCCCCGTGTTCAGCCAGCCAGCGCTCGGCCTCAATGGCTGCCTGACAACCCATACCCGCGGCCGTGATCGCCTGTCGATAGACGTGATCTGCGCAGTCGCCTGCCACGTAGACGCCTGGAACGCGCGTTTTGACCTGAGATCCCGCCAGGGGCACAAAATAGCCACCCTCGTCGGTTTCCAGTGCCGGAGTGAACGGCGCCGTGTTTGGCACATGGCCGATCGCGACAAACACGCCTTTGACCGGTAGCACGGATTCCGCGCCGGTCTTGAGATGCCTTACCCTCAGGCCCGAAACCGAGCCTTCGCCGACACCTTCCACTGCGACCGGTACGCTGTCCCAGACAGGCTGGATCTTCGGATGAGATGTTGCACGATCCGCCATGATCTTCGAGGCGCGCAAGGTGTCGCGACGATGAACGAGGTAGACTTTGCTGGCGAACCGCGTGAGGAAAAGAGCCTCCTCAGCCGCGCTGTCGCCGCCGCCGATGACGGCAACGTCCATGTTGCGATAGAATGCGCCGTCGCAGGTCGCGCACGTGGTGACGCCCTTGCCACCATAGAGTTCCTTTTCACCCGGAACACCGGTCATGCGCGGCGAAGCGCCGGTGGAAACGATGACCGCCTTCGCGAGGATAGTGCGATCCCCGCAGATGATTCTGCGTGGCGATGAACTGAAGTCGACGGAGGTCACTACCGCCTGCTCAAAACGGGTCCCAAAGCGGGTAGCCTGCTGACGGAGGTTGTCCATCAACTGGTAGCCATCAACGCCCTCGGGAAAGCCTGGAAAATTCTCCACCTCGCTGGTGGTCGTCAATTGCCCGCCCGGGACCGTGCCTTCGAGCACCAGCGGGTTAAGATTCGCCCGCGCCGTATAGATGGCGGCGGTCAGACCGGCGCAGCCGGTGCCGATGATGACGACGTTTTCGATGGTTGGGGAGGACATGGATTGAGCTTCAGGAGCGTGGATATGCGACGCGAACAAGGGATTTAGGCAAGGCCCGCGGAAGCGCAAACCGAATGAGGCTTTTCTGCGATGGAGAAATTCTTTCGATTGCCTTCCAAACACGCCGTCCCCATTCAAACGTTTCACTCCTCACCCCAGACTCAATCGGCCCTCCGAGTTTTGAAACCTTGGTTCCTGCGCGATGAAAGCCCTCTCCATTTCGCTCCTGACTGCCTTGCTCGTTCTGAACACTGCTGCTGCATCTTCCGAGCCGCAGCTCCTGCGTCCCACGTATCATAGCCGCGTTCTCAATGCCGAACGCGGCTATCTTCTGTACCTGCCGCCGCACTTCGATGAGCGCGACACCTGGCCGGTGATCCTCTTTCTCCACGGCAATGGCGAGCGCGGTGACGGGAAGGGCGAACTCGACTACGTGCTGAAACATGGGCCGCTCTTTGAGGCGTGGTGCCAGCGCCGCGATCTTCCTTTCATCATCCTCTCGCCTCAGATGCCGATGGAGGACCAAGGTGAAGTCAGTTATATCAAGAACCGCAAGCTGGCTGATATCCCGAGGCGCCTCGCGTCAGGCCGCCACGCTTACCCGCCCCACTATTCTGGGAAGGACCCGATGCAAGGTCAGTTGTCTGAGGATTTTCTCAAGGTGGTCGGCAATGCGATACCAGTCCGCAAGGGCTGGAGCCTGCTGGCCGATGAGGTAATGGGCAACCTGGACGACGTGATTTCCAAATATAAGGGCGATCCCCGCCGGATTTATCTCACCGGGATCAGCATGGGGGGATTCGGCACGTGGATCCTGGCCGCCGAACATCCCGATCGGTTTGCAGCAATTGCTCCCGTTGCCGGCTTTGGCATGGCCGATAGGGTAGAGTCCCTTGTCAAGATGCCTCTGTGGGTCTTTGCGGGTGGCAGGGATGCAACCGTAAGGCTTGCCTATTTCTATCCTGCGCTGAACGCGCTCGAGAAGCTGGGTCACACCGATGTGCGTTTCACGATCGAGGCTGACATGGGACACGATGTCTGGAGACGGGTCTACGCGGGCCGTGATCTCTATGATTGGTTCCTCTCGCATTCCAAATGAGTTGCCGGAAAGGGGAACGCCGGGGCATCCCGCCTCCCGAGTCTGCTCAGGCTCCCCCATTTACGATGCGAAAACTCTTTCACTTTCTTGCCGTCATCTTTGCTCTCATCCCCATGGGCGCCCGTTCACAATCTGCATCATCGGTCACGATGAATTCCTTTGGCAAACTTGACGATGGTCGGGAATGCACCGTGTACACGCTGGTCAATGCCAACGGTGTGCGTGCGGATATTACCAATTACGGCGGCATCATCGTTCGTCTGCTCGTGCCGGATCGCAAGGGTCACCTCGACGACGTGGTGCTCGGATACAACTCGGTGCGCGACTATCTCCGGGCTTCGCCCTTCTTCGGAGCGATCGTGGGTCGCTATGGGAACCGCATCGCCAACGGAAAGTTCACTCTCGATGGGCAGACCTATTCGCTGGCGACCAACAACAAACCCGGTGGCATTCCCTGTCATCTCCACGGTGGCAAGCGGGGCTTTGACAAGGTTCTCTGGCACGCCGAGCCACTGCTCACCAACAACACGCCCGGTCTCAAGCTGCACTACCTCAGCCGGGATGGCGAGGAGGGGTACCCGGGCAACCTCGATGTCACGGTGCACTATTGGCTGGGAAACGACAACTCCCTGAAAATCGAGTATTCCGCCACGACCGACAAGGCCACGACGGTCAACCTCACCCAGCATTCGTATTTCAATCTCAAGGGTGAAGGGCGGGGTGACATTCTCGACCATGTGCTCACCTTGAGCGCGTCGCGCTACACGCCGGTGAATGCAGGGCAGATTCCGACAGGCGAACTCGAGCCCGTTGTCGGCACTCCGATGGATTTTACCACACCGCATGCAATCGGTGAACGCATCCAGTCGAAGCATCCGCAACTCGCCCACGGCGACGGTTACGACCTCAATTGGGTGATCGATGGGAAGCCGGGCGAATTGAGGCGCGCGGCGAAAGTTTTCGAACCGCGATCAGGGCGTGTCATGGAAGTTTGGACCGAAGAGCCCGGTGTCCAGTTCTACACCGGAAATTATCTCAACAACTCCTATGTCGGAAAGTCGGGCACGGCGTACGTGATTCGCGGCGGCCTGTGTCTGGAAACGCAGCACTATCCCGACTCGCCCAATCATCCGAATTTCCCGTCGACAATCCTGCGGCCGGGGTCGCGCTACCAGACGACGACGATCTACAAATTCTCTGTCGAATAGTCCGGACGCACAGGCTTCAGGTAGGACGCCTCCTGGCGCTTGCCTGCTCAGGCTTTCCGGTCAGTTCGAAGTGGCGGCGGTGCGAGGCATCCCACTGATCTTGAAATCGAGTTTTTCGATCGCTCGGGATAGCCTCCCGGCAACGCGCCCGGCGCCGGGGATGGATAGGTGAACGCCATCCTTCGAGACGTCCGCCGCATCCGACAGCGACAATCCCTCGATCAGGAAAATACGGTCATCTCCCTGCGCCGAGCGTGTTCGCACAAGCGATCGAACAAGTTCGCGATAGGGGTCAAGGGTCTCGGTGATTCCTGGCCCCGAGGGTTTGCTTTTGCTGCTGTAGAGGGGCGTGATACACAGGATGGCAGCCCGAGGCTGATGCTTGCGGATTTTTGCGAGGAGCAATTCGTAGTTTGTGCGGTAGACGGCGGGGTCATTGACGATGTTCCAGTCGTTGTAGCCAATCAGGATGCTGATGACGTCAATCTTCCTGCCCTTGAGGTCATCGCCGATCGGGGGTGTCACCCGGCTGCCTCCGACTGCGAGATTCTCGAGCGTCCATCCCTTGTCCTGAGCCACGATCCATGCGTAGGTCTGCCAGGTGGCATCCTGTCCCGTGCCGTGGGTGATGGAGTCACCCATGGCCGCATAGACGGGTCGGCTCAGTTTCGGATTCCGGAGCAGGGTGCCGTCCGAAAGGTCCAGTCCCGTGAGCCCGCAATTCGAAAAGATCGGCATCACAATTTCGAAGGTAACCGGCGAGCCTGCGGCAACAGATACGAGATCGAGCCCGAAGGTGCTTTTGGATTTGTCGACCTTCATTTCCGCGGTGCGCACGCCGTTTTGATAAATGCCAAACCACGATCCACGGTTGTCGCCGGGCAGCACTCGGAAACTGGCTGTCACCCGGGCGCTCGTGGTCGTGAAACGGATGACGACTCCCGTGGTCGTTGTGGCTTTGCTCTCCCGCAGAAATGCTGTCGCATTTGCGAGGCAATCATCGGAGAACCGGCGAAACTCGACGAGATTGGGACCCACTTTTGCGAATGGGGCTCCCGTCCATTCGATATGCGGATCGTTTGGCTGCGCGTGCACCGCGAATGCGGAGAGGGCCGACAGGGTGCTGCACGCGGTGAGGAGGAGGAGTACAATTCGAAACATGGGATTGGCGCGATGGGAACTAACGAGATTGGAATCCTTGCCCGGCGTAGCGGTCAAGCAGGACGAAAGTCAGAATCCGGAGCACCCGACACCATCAAAACGGGAGGGGCACTCCTCATTGTGCCCGGTTCGAGAAAAGCACGTTCACCCTTCGTCGTGTCCGGACCGAAAAAAGGATGGAAACGTTTCTTCGGGCGCGGACCGAGAAAAGGAGGGGCACGCTTCGTCGTGCCCTGTAAGGCTCAAGCCAATAGCGGAAACTTCTAACTTCTAACGTCCCGTCTCGATCCCCGAACGATGTGGAGTTTTCGACCTTCGAGACCCATGAGAGAAGTTTTTCGCAGCCACGGCAAAAGTCGCCTCACGTTGCAGGCCGCCAAAGATCGATCGGGCGTTTGGCTGTGGTGTGAAACGGGAGTTCAACCTTGCGACCCGTGCGGGCGGATTCGTAGGCGGCGAAGATGATTTCGAGAACGGCGCGGCCGTCCTCCCCGGTGACAAGCGGTTGACGATCGTTCTGCACACAATCGATGAAGTGCGCCATTTCGCCGTGGAAACCGTAGTTCCATGCCTCCTCGTAGATCGTGAAACTCCATCCCTTGGTGGAGCCCGCCTTCTCGACGGCATATTCGTAACCTCCCGCGCTGTAGGTCTCGATTGCATTGCCACGCAGGAGATCGGCATACGCCACGCCCTCGGTGCCGTAAACTTCCGCACGGTCATCCATGCCGCCGAGTTTTGTCCAGCTCTGTTCCGCCATGCACACCACGCCGTTGGCGAATTCCAGCAGGATGATCGCATTGTCGTCGCCCCGCGTTTTCGCGCTGTGCACCGAGGTGTTCATCTGGGCATAGACGGATTTCACCGGACCCCGTCCCAGCATCCATCGGAAAAATTCGATCGAATGGCAGCCCATGTCCATCGTGACGCCGCCGCCGGAGCGTTCGACATCCCAGAAGTGCGGGGCGTGAGGTCCATCGTGCTTCTCTGCCTGCTTGATCAGCGTCGGTCGACCCAGTGCGCCCGAATCGAGGAGCTGCTTGAGTCGCACATATTTTGGCGCGAAGCACAGCTCCTCCGCATACATGAGTTTCACGCCGCGGGCGCGGCAGACCGAGATCATGCGGTCGGCTTCCGCGATGCTGAGGCACAGCGGTTTCTCAATGACGATGTGTTTGCCGGCCTCCGCCGCCTCCACAACGACCTGGCAGTGCAGGTGATTGGGAATACCGATGACCACCATCTGGATTTCTGGAAGCGCGAGCAGTTGACGGTAGTCGGTGAATGCGTGAGGGATCCCGTGCCGCGCGGCGAATGCCGCCGCGTTCCCTGGTGTGGGCGACGCGACTGCCGTGAGTCTTGCGTGAGCGCAGGCCTTGAGAGCCTCTGCGTGGATCGAGGCGATGAATTGGGAGCCGATGAGGCCGACGTTGACGGGGTTTTTCATGGAGAATGACGGCGTGGGGAAGGAGCTGATGTTTGTGGTCTGGAAAGTAGAAAGTCCGGAGTGGGACATGGCAAGCCATCCGGGTAATGGCCAGATTCTGCATCGATACCGGAACCGTTCTCCCCAAAACAGTGGCAGACGGTTGTTCATGCATCCTTGTAATTTAGTTATTGCTTAATTAAGTAACACATGAAATGTATGCGGCATGCTCAGCCTTGAAGCCCTTGCCGATCCCACTCGCCGCCGGATTGTCGAATTGCTTGCCAGAGGCGACCGCACGGCCGGAGAACTGGTGAAGGCGTTCGACATCAGTGCCCCGGCCATTTCCCAGCATCTGAATGTGCTGCGTGAGGCGGGACTGGTGAAGACGAGGGCAGATGGACAGACGCGCATCCAGTCCCTCAATCCCGAGGGACTTGATCAGGTCGGTGCCTGGCTCGATAAGACGCGCTCCTTCTGGAGTCGCCGACTCGATGCCCTTGAGCGCGAACTGCGGGCCGAGGACGAACGCGCGAAAAGAAAAATCAAACCATGAAATCGAACTCCCCCAACGACAACAACTCCTACGGCGAATTCACCGCGCGCGGCGAAGTGCGCCTTGTCCGCATCCTGCCTGGTCCCATCGAACGTGTCTGGGAATACCTGACCGATCCCGAAAAGCGCGCGCGCTGGTTTGGCGGCGGCACGACGGAGCTGCGCGAGGGGGGCAGGATCGTGTTTGCCATGCGCCATGCAAACCTTGCACCGGGGGAGACGCCCCCGGAAAAATACAGGCATGTGCACGATCCCGGAGTGACCTTTGAAGGCCGCGTGCTTCGGTGTGAGCCGCCTCGTGTTCTTGTCTTCACCTTTGGCGGGGACGACTCCGAGGTGACCTTTGAACTGACGCCACAGGGCAGGCAGGTGCTACTTGTGCTCACGCACCGGGCCAAGGGGGAGGACCTGCCGGATCTCAGCAACTACGCCTCGGGCTGGCACACCCATGTCGCCCTGCTCATCGCGCTGCTTGAAGGTTCCCGCACACCTCCCTTCTGGGCCACCCATGCACGACTCCAGCCAGCCTATGACCTGCGACTTCGGAAGCAATTCTCCTGAACCTCCAAACCCTCACCCCATGTCCATCGCTGCCTTCGCAGATCCATGAATTGTGATCGCTGTGCGATGACCCTCACAGGGAATGGGTTGCTGCGTCCAAGCGTCGGCGTCGGGGCGGTGCCCGCTCAGGGGTATTGCGAACGGGACAATTGATCCGATAGGGATTCTCTGGGTGAAGTGTCCGATTGGCAGGGGGTTGTTCGTTGAGAATGTGCAGGCAACGCATCCATTGTTCCTGCGAAATTCGACTCCCATGAATAAATCGATCCCCAGGAATACAATCTGCCTCTGGTACGACAAGGAGGCCCTCGAAGCGGCGCGCTTCTATGCAGCGACCTTTCCCGACAGCCAGGTGACCGCGGTCCACAAGGCGCCCGCGGATTATCCGTCGGGCAAGGAAGGGGATATCATCACGGTGGAATTCACGGTCCTCGGCATTCCCTGCGTGGGACTCAATGGCGGACCGGCGTTCACTCAAAGCGAAGCCTTTTCCTTCATGATTGCCACCGACACCCAGGAGGAAACGGATCGGTACTGGAACGCGATTGTCGGCAATGGAGGGCAGGCAAGCGCCTGCGGCTGGTGCAAGGACCGCTGGGGAGTGTCCTGGCAGATCACGCCGCGCGTGCTCCTTCAGGCGATAGCCGCTGGAGGTGCCGAAGCCAAACGTGCCTTTGCTGCAATGATGGAAATGGGTAAGATCGATATCTCAAAGATCGAAGCCGCACGAAAAGGATGAACTGTTCCGCGGTGAGCGCGATTGCTGGCGTAAAGACCGATCGTTCCTTCAAATGGGAGGGGCACGCTTCGTCGTGCCCGGGTCGAACGATTGGACTATGCATCCCGGAGATCGGGATCCGCAGATTTCGCGGATTGCTTGGTGGCGGAAGCGGAGTGAAGGATGAAACGCATTGGCCTGCCAAAGTTGATAGTTCCTACGGGCTGTCCCGAGCCTCACTGGAAAGTGCGTGGTAAAGCCGCCAGAATTCCATCCGAATGGGCGGTGCTCGCATGGGAAACCTCCGGAGAGGATTTTAGAACCGACTTTCTAAACTTCTACCGGGCTCACGGATGGGAACTTTCTCGAGTTGAAGGTAAGCCAGGAGGACGGGTTCGAATGGATTTCGATCCACTACAAAACCCATTTGAGCCTAAGCCTGCTACGCATCCAGCCAAGCTCAGACCAATGCAATTTCGCGATAAACCTTCAAACAAATGAGGATTTGCGGAAACGCAGATCCGGATCATTCCCGCAAATGACGTCGAGTCTTGATTCTTGACACGAGTATGTTTGCGGGAGCTTTGGATTCTGGGCGGGTCTGGGCTCCTTGGTTTGACAACACTTGTGCGTTCTGTGCGGTGGCTTTCAAACCGGGCACGACGATGCGTGCCCCTCCAGGGTGATTGAGATGTCAATCGTCAGGTCGGCTGAGATGCCATTGGGCAGCCCCGCAACTGTGCTTTTTTTCAAATCCGCTTTGTCTCTGATTGGAAGGTCGTCCGCAGATTGCCCAGAGGCACGCCGGTTCAAACACCAATCCACCAATCCACCAATCCACCAAACAACCCATCTGCGTGAATCTTGGAAATCTGCGGAGTCCATTCTCTGGTCGGGCGGCCACTCGCTTTGAAATTTTTGTTCGTGCAGGTCAAGTCCCGCTCTGTCGTGAGTTGATTCACGCGGACAGTGTCGAATTCTCCGCGGTGCGCTGAAGCCTGCGTGTGAGGTAGGCCTGCTCGGGTCCTACCTGGGCCAACGCGAGGGCGCGTCGGAAACAGATCGCGGCCTCATGCGCGTTTCCAAGGCGCCAGTGCAGTTCACCCTGTGTCGCGTGGTAGAGATGATAGGACTCGATCTTCCTTCGATCCGCGATGTGGGCGAGGGCGTCGAGTCCGGCTTCAGGGCCGTGGAGATGGGCGACTGCGACGGCGCGGTTCAATTCGACGATGGGTGAGGGCCTGATGCGCTGGAGTGCGTCGTAGTGACGGAGAATGCGCGCCCAGTCGGTGGATGCGAAATCCGATGCGGTGCAATGAATGGCGGCGATGCCGGCTTGAAGGTGAAATTCGCTGAGATCCGTGCCTTCTGCCGCGAGGACCAGGTGCATCAGGCCCTGCTCAATCATGGTGCGATCCCATTTCGAACGATTCTGATCGTGAAGGAGGAGCAGTGCACCCTGATCGTCGAGGCGCGATGGAAATCGTGCTGCGGTCAGCAGCATCAGCGCCATCAAGGCATGGGCACGGGGCGTTCGGCCGACGGGATGCGCAAGAAGCAGGGAAAGGAGTCGGACCGCCTCGCGGCAGAGGTCATCCCTCAACAGGTGATCGCCTGAGGTCGCGCTGTGGCCCTCGTTGAAGAGCAGATAGAGGGCTGCGAGTACGCCGTTCACGCGCGGCGCGAGATTCTCGCCCTCCGGAATTTCGAATCCGATTTTGGCGTCGTGGATGCGTGCCTTGGCACGGGTCAATTGTTTCTCAATTGCCGCCTCGGTGCTAAGGAAGGCTCGGGCGATTTCCGCGGAGCCGAATCCGGAGAGCACCTTGAGCGCAAGGATGACCTGGGCGTCCGGGGCGATCGAGGGGTGACAGCAGACGAACATGAGTCGCAGCGCATCGTCCTGGATCCCGTGATCCGCATGCGCCGGGAATGCCGCAGGCGGGGCGATCGTCTGCTCGTGGTGAGTGATGATGGCCTGTTCCTTTCCCGAGGCCATGCGATGGCGTCGCAGATTGTCCCGGGCCAGATTCATCGCCACCTGCGTGATCCACGCGGAGGGATTGGGTGGGATGCCTCCCATCGACCAGCTCCGGAGCGCCCTCAGCATCGCTTCCTGAGCGATATCCTCTGCAAGGGGCAGGTTGTGCACACCGAGTATGCGGATCAAGGCGCCGTGCAGGCGACCGGTTTCGTGCCGGAAGAAATGCTCGACAATCTGCGGGGGACGCTGGTCCGAAACGTCTGACGGTGCGGACATGGTTGAGTTCGAATTTGGATTCGCGCAGAGCTGATCGCGGCAATGAGCAACCGGGCCCAATCTCTGGGGCTCAGTGGGCGATTACCCTGTCCGAGCCGCTTGGCATGGCATTCACGCCGAGATGGCAGGCGGGCATCATCTGGCGGACTTCGATGATCAGTCCGTAGATGAGGCCCGGATGACGCCGGGCGATCTCCGTGGCTTCGTCCAATCCGCTGACCATCAATTTCACGTACCCGCCTATGGCTTCCTTTGCCTCGGGAAAAGGACCGTCGACCACGCGGGTGCCGCCTGCGCCCGAGACGACACGCGTTTCGAGTTCGAGCGGCTGACCTTCGGTCGCCTTGCCCTCGGCAACGAGCCCTTCGAACCAGGCGTTCCATCGGATGATCAACTGCTGGCGCTGGTCCGCTGAAAGGTGCGCGTGCGTATCCGGACCGGAATTGCGGAAAAAAAGCATGTAGGGTTGGGGGAGTGGTTTGGAGGACATGGGAGGATCGGATGAATTGTGTTGTTTTGCCATACCTTCAACGAACGGCGGCCGGGGTTCTGGACACGGACATGTGAGGTTTGGGGTGCGTTGTTGGGTAACCGTTCTGGGGAAGGATGTATCGTTTGGGTGAGGTAGTCGCGGCGAGAGCGTATGCCCAGTCAACCACGTCACATCACCCTTTTCAATTTCCGTGTCCGAAACGGGAATCCTCCTTCGTTGAATCCATGTACCGTATGACCATGCATCGATCAATGCTCCGGCTAGTGGCGCTTGCCGCCCGGGCTTTGCAGGTCCAGACACTCCCACGATAACACCCCCCCCCACATTCCCCATGATCAAGATTATCCTCCTCGTCCTCGCTGCGACCGTCGTCCTCATTCTGGTGCTCGCCACCTTTCAGCCTGCTGAGTTTCGCGTGACCCGCAGCGCAACACTTGCTGCCCCGGCTTCGGCCGTATTTTCGGAGATCAATGATTTTCACCGATGGCAGGCTTGGTCTCCCTGGGAAAAGATGGATCCCAATCTCAAGCGCACTTTTGAGGGGCCGGCCTCGGGCATGGGCTCCATTTATAGTTGGGAAGGCAACAAGAAGGTCGGGTCCGGGCGCATGACCATTGCCGCGAGCCTTCCTTCGGAACTCATCCGGATCCGGCTCGAATTTCTCAAACCCTGGGAGTCGACTTGTGTGACCGAGTTCACGTTTGGGCGTGAAGGGAGCGGCACACTCGTCACTTGGACAATGTCAGGTCCGAACAGTTTTATGGCCAAGCTCATCAATGTGTTCACGAGCATGGACAAGATGATCGGTAGCGATTTCGAGAAGGGCCTGGCCAACCTCAAATCCGCCGTCGAATCCAAGTAGCTGACTTTCCAATCCCAAAAACCTCAACTCCCCTGTCCCATGCCCAAATACGTCGATGGATTCGTGATTCCAGTCCGCAAGCAGAAACTGAAACAGTATTTCGCGATCGCGAAAGTGGCCAGCAAGGTCTGGCGCGATCATGGTGCGCTCGATTACAAGGAATGTGTTGGAGAAGACCTGTCTTCCGCCGCTGACTTTGCGCTGCCTTTTCCAAAGGGCATCCGGACGAAGTCCGGTGAAACGGTCGTCTTTTCCTACATCGTGTACAAGTCGCGTGCGCATCGCGACAAGGTGAACGCGGCTGTCATGAAGGACCCGCGCATCTCGGCGATGTGTGACCCCAAGAAGATGCCCTTTGACTGCAAGCGCATGCTCTACGGAGGCTTCAAGGTGATGGTTGAAGCCTGAGCCGGGCGGTGCGCAATTGCCGTCCAGGCTCCGTGTCGGCCCGCGCCTTTAGTTTCGCTGTGGGATGCCCTGTCCAAGACACGGGATCTCGATCGTTGAGAGAGTGAGAAAACACAAATAAACCCTTACATAACCTTCCCCCACCATGTCATCGAAGTCCCATACCATCCGACTGCACCGTGTGTTCCGTTCGACCCCCGAAAAAATCTACAAGGCCTTCCTCGACGCCGATGCTCTTGCCAAATGGCTTCCACCTTACGGCTTCACCTGCAAGGTCCATTCGCTCGATCCCCGCGTAGGCGGCGGCTTCCGCATGTCGTTCACCAATTTCGGCACCGGCCAGAGCCATTCCTTTGGCGGTCATTACCATGAACTCGTGCCGGGCGAAAAGGTGCGCTACAGCGACAAATTTGATGACGCGAATTTGCCGGGCGAGATGGCTGTCACCGTGACATTGAAAAAGGTTTCATGCGGCACCGAGGTGAGCATTGAACAGGCGGGAGTGCCCGCTGTCATTCCCGCTGAGATGTGTTACCTCGGATGGCAGGATTCCCTCGTCCAACTCGCCAACGTCGTAGAGCCGGACATCCCGAATGGCTGAAGTCCGGATGTCGCGGTCATGCGCAACAAGGGAGAAGGAGCACGCTCAAGGCGCGCGCCAGGCCGAATTTGGAATCTTCCTCATCGCAAATCCCGGGCCGCTCCATTCGAGATCAAGCCGTGATGTCCCGGAGGTATTGCGCAGGCAGGACAGCCGGACGGGATGCAGTCCGGCAGCAAGGTGGACGCTGCCCGTGACTGTGGTGCCGGAACGATAGCCGTAGTCGCAGTCGATCACGAGGGCGTCGTGCAGTCGCAGGGACGCACGAGTGCTGGTGTTGAGTTGAAAGACATAGTCGCCGTCAGCGGGGACTTCGAGGTAACCGGTGAAGAGCACACCCGAGGCGTCGGTCATCTCCGCAACATTCAGGTTGGGTTGGGCTATTTGCCCGGTGGCCGTGGGTGCGAGCGCGGCGAAATCGGGCACCCACGGGAAGCTGCCGACACAGGCCTTCCAATTGAGTCCGGCTGATGGTGTCTTGATCTCAACGGCCGGCACGAGTTCGCGATCGTAGGGCCGGGGAGCGGTCGAATCCGGGCGGCGTGATCGGAGCGAGATGGCGTGAAGGCGGGTCTGCAGGTCGGCCATGTTCGATTCATTGGCGAGGTTTGTAGTCTCCTTCGGATCCTTCACCACGTTGTAGATTTCAAAGGGAGCATCGGGTGCCTTCACATCGTATCGAACTCCAACAAAGTCGCCGTATCGAACTGCCTGCATCTGATTGCGCCGTCGACCGCGGTGCGCCGCTTCAAAATCGGCATAAGAGGGAGTTGTGCCATTGACGAAATACTCGAAATAAAGCGTCCGGGGCGAAGGTGAGGTGCGTCCGCCGGTAAGCACGGGAAGGAGGGAAATGCCGTCGGCCCGCGCGGGCGGGGGCAGTCCCGCGAGCGTTGCGAAGGTGGGCAGCCAGTCCCACTGTGCGCTTGGCTCAGCGATGACCTGTCCCGCGGGAATGTGAGCGGGCCAGCGCACGAGTGTTGGCACGCGGGTGCCGCCTTCCCAGAGGTCGCGTTTGATGCCGTCGAAGGGACCGTAGCTGCGGAAAAATTCGGGAGTGTAAGGCTCGGGCAGCATGGATTCCGTTTCAGGTCCGTTGTCGGACGTGAAAACAACGAGGGTCTTTGAATCGATCTTGAGGTCGGCGAGGAGCTTCAGAATGTCGCCGACCGCATCGTCGATCCGGCGTACACTGGTCGCCTGGCGTCGATAGACCTCTCCCCATGCCTTGCCGTTATTGGAGGAGAGAAGCTCCGGATCGGTCCAGGAGTCGATGACGCCGCTGGCCGTGTTGATCATGTGGCCGGGCTGGCCGAGCCATTGCAGCCCCCCCTTGAGTCCGCCGCCTTTCGGGTAGGCCTGCGTCGGCAGTTCGAGAACGGCGTGGGGTGTATCGTACGCGAGGTAGAGAAAGAACGGTTGCGCGGGCGTCGTCGCGTTGTGTTCGCGGATGAATTTCTTCGCGCGGGCGGTGAAGAGGTCCGTCGTGTAGCAGCGATCCAATCCCGAGGTGACATTGTTCCGATCATCCCAAACAAAAACCGGACCGCGGGCTTTAGCCTTTGCCGCAAAATAGAGCCCCTCCTTGGGGTAGTGTTCGTGTCCGTCGATGTGACGGAGCACCCCGTAGAAATGATCGAAGCCTCGGTTGAGCGGATGAGCCGGAGTATTGGGGTCCGCACCGGTGGGACCACCTCCAACCGGCTGGCCATGGAGTCCCCATTTGCCTATGGCAGCGGTGGAATATCCCGCGCGCCGGAGCACCGTAGCGAGGGTGTGGTTGTCCTCAAGCGCCTTGTCGAACTGGTTGTCCCGAACATTGGCGTGACCCTGATGGACACCGAGGAGCAGCGAAGCTCGTGACGGCGCGCAGACGGGAGCGGCCGCATAATGGTTGGTGAGCCGCGCCCCTTCGGCTGACATGCGGTCCAGGGCGGGCGTCCTGAAGCGCTCCTGACCGAAACAACTGAGATCTCCATAACCGAGATCGTCGGTGAGGATGAGAATGATATTGGGCCGGTCTGCCGCTGTGACCTGCGCGCAGGCGATTACCGACATCAACACGAACAGGAAACGAGGGATCGCGCGCATGGGTGATAAATTGGTAGGGAAAGGAAGAACTCGGCAGAGCATCGTTGGGAACGACGCCTCGCACCGACAGGATCAGGCGGACTTGAAATACAAGGCAGGATGTGCGGCGAGGTGTTGCCGCGTGTTGTCAGGAACCTGTCGCTGGCTTGACGGACCAAACGCGCAAGGCATCGAACTGCACCACCTGGGCGGGCTTTGCGCCCCAGACGCTGAGGCGAAGATTGGGCTTGGTGGGGTGAGCGATGCCGGGACTCTTGAGATCACCGACCTGCCTGCCGTCGATGCTTACGGTCAGGCGGTCACCGATGATCGCTACACTGAGAGAATACCAGCGGTGTTGCTCAAGTTTGAGCGGGAAGTTGACAACGGCGTCTTTCGCGAGCCTGTCCCCCTCCGCTTTCTTCTGCGGATCGCCCGATCGGCGCAGGGCGTAGATGTCATTGCGCATGACGCCTTCCTTGTCGTCGTAAAGCGTGATTTGATTGGGACGGATCGTGACGCGGCTGATGTGGCCCGCATGGGTGCCACGGTAACTGATGTCGTCGCAGGCGAGGTTGAAGGAGCGGGCGCCAGCAAAGCGGAACTTGATTTCAACGATGGCATTGCCATCCGGCAGCGGAAGGAGTGCTGCGAGTGTGCCACCGTGGTCCGCGCGTTCCTGGCGCCCGATGAGCAGGCCGTCGGCGACGGTGAATGCAGGGATGGGGGATTTCAGTGCCGGTCCGAGGCCGGCCCGCTCGAAATCATCCGAGAAAACAAGCTGATTTCTCAGGCTGTTGGTTGGAGCGGAATCGTCGGCAGCCTGCGCCTGAGATCCAATCAGCAGGACCCCAATGAGGGCGATTGGCGTGATTGCGCAGGAAAAGCCTGCACGCGCGCGAATGAAGCGAGGCGCTGCAAATGGCACGAACCTGCTGCAGGTGCTGCGGCCGTGAGGCATGAGCGGATTCATTGTGTGCGAGCGCGTTCGGCTGCGAGCTTGGCGGCCAGCGATTTGACGCGGGCCGGTTCGGATTTTGCGAGATCGTGGGCTTCGACAAGATCCGCGGCGAGATTGTAGAGCTGCGGGCCTGCAGCCGTCTCAACCAGCTTCCAGTCACCGTCGCGGATTGCGAGATAGGTCGTCCGGTTGCTTTGTAGCACGAGTGCGGGCCGCTGCTTCGCCTTGGCGTCAAGAAGGAGGGTCGACTTGAGGTTGACTCCATCGGGGGAGGCTCCGGTAGAGATCGTCCTGCCTGCGAGATCCGCAAAGGTGGGAAGCAGGTCCACCAAGGCCAGTAGCGCGGGAGATTCGCGACCGGCGGGAATGTGTCCAGGCCAGCGTGCGAGGAAAGGCACACGGTGACCGCCTTCGTAGAGGCTGCCCTTTTGTCCGCGAAGAATCCCGTTGGAACTCTGGCGGCCGTGCAGCGGATTGGTGCCGTCGTCGTAGGTGCTCTTGATGGCACCGCCGTTGTCCGAGGAGAAGATCACGAGCGTGTTTTTCGCGATGCCCAGGCGATCGAGGGTTCCAAGTACCTCGCCGACGGTCCAGTCGAGTTGGTGGATGACATCTCCGCGCCAGCCGCAATCGCTTGTGCCACGGAAACGCGGGTTGGGAACCATGGGCTCATGAATGTCGTGCGGAGTGAGGAGGAGAAAAAAGGGCTGATCCTCTTTCTGGCGTTCGATGAATGTGACAGCCTGGCGGGCCAACGTGTCCGCGATGGTTTCGTCCACCCATTGCGCGCGGTGGCCGCCGGTCATGAAACCGATGCGGCTGATGCCGTTTACGATGGCATCCGAATGTGAACGGTCGCCCTTGATCTTGAGCCAGTCCTGATGCTCGCTGCCAATCGGCTCATTGCCGATGCGTCCTTTGTAACTGACGGTGATTGGGTCCGTCGGCTCGAGGTCGACGACGCGATGGTTCTGGACGAAGACGCAGGGCACGCGGTCGCCTGTGGCGGGGATGAAGAAGGCGTAGTCAAAACCCAGTTCGACGGGACCGGGCTTGAGGTCGCTGTTGAAATCGGGAGTCGTGGTTCCGAGCCCCAGATGCCATTTCCCGATCAGGCCCGTGGAGTAGCCTGCGGATTTCAGCTCGGACGCAATTGTGGGCGTGCCTTGGGGAATGAGCAGCGTCGAATCACCGGGTGCAATGCCCGTGCCCGGAACCCGCCAGGCGTATTTTCCGGTGAGCAGGGCGAAGCGCGTCGGCGTGCAGACCGAGGCGGTGGCATGTGCGTCGGTGAAACGTGTTCCCTCGCGGGCGAGCCGGTCGAGGTTCGGCGTGCGCACATGGGTGGCACCGTAACAACCGATGTCGCCGTAGCCGACATCATCGGAAACGATCAGGATGATATTGGGCCGGGTAGCGGCGGAGACGGCGGATCCGAGAAGAAGGAAGAGTACAGTGAGCAGGCGGTACAGAGGCATGGGTTGGTGGGTCAGTTCGTAGGGATTTCGTGGGTGGAGCGTTACAGTGCAGTTTCTGGAATGGACTCAGTTGGAACCTGCCGCGGAGATCGCCTCGGCAACGGTCTTCTGACCGAGCATGTGTCGGTCCGCCATGCCCTCGGGACCGTCGACGCCCCCTTTGGGCCAGTCGGCGCTGTCGGCGTATTGACCGTCATCCTTGAACTCCTTTTGAAGGCGCGCGATCTCGGCTTTCAGTTCGGCGAACTTGGCGGCAATGGCCGGCTGTCTTGCTTCCGCAGGTGAAAACAGGAGATTGTGCTGTTCGTTCGGATCCTTCGTCAGGTCGAACATCTCATACGCATTCTGTTTCCAGTAATAGACGAGCTTGTGCGTCGCGGTGCGGACGCCGAGGTGGGCGTGGGTGTTGTGGTGGCCGGGATCGTGATAGTAGCGATAGTAGATCGACGTGCGCCAGTCGGCAGGCCTTTCCCCATGGAGAAGCGGTACCAACGAGCGACCTTGCATGAATCCGGGGATTGGCAGCCCGGCGAGGTCGAGGAAAGTGGGTGCGAGATCGATGTTGGCAATGAACTCGGGAAGGAGGGTGCCTGCCTTGATCCCGGGTCCACGAACCAGCAGAGGGACTCGCAGGCCGGGCTCGTACATGAAGCGCTTGTCGTAGAGCCCCAGGTCGCCGAGATACCAGCCGTTGTCGGCGGCGTACATGACGATCGTGTTTTTTGAGAGACCGGTCTGATCGAGGTAGTCGAGCACCCGGCCGACTCCGTCATCCACGCCTTGCACGCAGGCCAGGTAGTCCTGCATGTAGCGCTGGTATTTCCATTTGACGAGCTCGTGGCCGGTGAGCGTCTTTCCATCCACTTTGACCTCCGTCGGCTTGGTCTGGAGCCACGCACGGAGTTTCTCACCTGTGAGCCCTGCGGGCGGATCCAACTTCAGATCGAGGCGGGTGAGGTCGCGGGCTACCGTCTGCTGATTCACGGGGAGCGCAGCCGGACGCGTGGAATAGTCATCCCACAGGGTCTCCGGCTCAGGGATGAGACGGTTTTTGAACAGCGCCTTGTTGCGTTCGTCGGGCTCCCACGGACGGTGAGGCGCCTTCTGGTGCAACATCAGGAAGAAGGGTTTGTCCTTGGGCCTGGTCCGGAGCCACTCGAGTCCCAGGTCGGTTGTGATGTCGGTGCAGTGTCCGTTTATCCTGAGCTGACCGCCAGGAACGATAAAGGTCGGATCGTGGTACTTGCCCTGACCAACAAGGATGATCCAGCGGTCAAAGCCTACTGGATTCGAGCCCAGATGCCACTTGCCGATGACTCCCGTGTAATAGCCGGCGGCCTGGAGGTGTTTGGCGACGGTGTCACGCGAGCTGTCGAAGCGGTTGAAAACGGGCACCCCGTTGAGATGGGAATACTGTCCCGTCAGCAATGTGGCGCGGCTCGGCGTGCAGATGGAGTTTGTGACGAATGAGTTTGTGAATCGCGCACCCTCTGTCGCCAGGCGGTCAATGTGAGGCGTCTGGTTGACCTTCGATCCATACGCGGAAATCGCATGCTGCGCATGATCGTCAGAAAAAATGAAAAGAATGTTGGGACGATCGGCGGCGAAGGCAGTGACGCATAGAAGAAAAGCGAGAAAGGGCAGTCGGAGATGCATGGGAGACAATGGCGGAGGGTGAGAACGACCGAGCATCTCTATCGGGTGATGAAGGGTCTTACAAGAGTTTCCACCTTCACGAACGCCGCAGGTGCGGCGCTCAGGTTGGCATCGGAAATCATTTGCCGCGTCTGATCGCCTGGAGACGTGCCTTCATGGCAGCGACGCGTTCAGGAAAACGGGACGCGAGATTGGTGGATTCCGACGGATCCTTGGCCAGGTCATAGAGTTCATCCTGACGAATGATTGAATGCGTCCAGCGGTTGTCGTTGGGATCGGCACCGGCGCCCATACCGGAAACCTGCTGTTGGGGGCTGGCCGGGATGAGTTTCCAGTCGCCCGAGCGCAGGGCGAGTGTGTTGGAGATGGCTTGCTCCACAAGCTCGGTGCGAATGGCTGGTCCTCGTTTACCAAGAAGCACCTTCGATTGATCGAGACTGTCCTGGGCAACGCCTTTCGCGATGGACTGTCCTGTGATGGTGCTCAGCGTGGCAAAGAGATCATTCAGGCCAAGAAGACGATCATCGACGCCGGACTTCACGTGGCCCGGCCAGCGGACGATGAAGGGAATGCGCAGCCCTCCTTCGTAAGGCAGGTACTTCCAGCCGCGAAGTCCTCCGGCAGGGCGATGGCTGCCATTCAATTCGGCGGACTGGTCGTAATAGCCATCATAGAGCACGGGTCCGTTGTCGGACGTGAAGATGATCAGGGTGTTGTCCGCAACTCCCGAGCGCTCGAGTGCGTCGATGACCGCGCCAACGGTCCAGTCGAGTTGGGCAATCGCATCACCGCGCCGCCCGAGCTTTGTCTTGCCGACAAAACGTGCATTCGGTGCGTGGGGTACATGAGGATCGTGGAGTCCGAGGAGGAGAAAGAAGGGACCGTTCTTGTGTGATTCGATAAAAGCCGCGGAGCGCTGTGCCAGGAGATCGGCGATGTCTTCGTCAACCCAGCGTGCTGTCCGACCGCCGGCCATGGAACCGATGCGGCTGATGCCATTGACGATGACGTTGGAGTGAATGGCCTCGGCTCCCATCTTGAGGAGATCGGGGCGCTCTGCGCCGGTGGGTTCCGGATTCACCCGCTTCTGGTAACTGACGCGGATTGGATCGGAAGGATCCAGTCCGGACACGCGGTGGTTCTCGATGAAAACAGTGGGAACACGATCGACCGTGGCGGGAAGAAAGAAGGCAGAATCAAAACCGACTTCCAGGGGGCCCGGTTTGATGTCGCCATTGAAGTCAATGGGATGAGAGCCGTCTCCAAGCCCCAGGTGCCATTTCCCGATCAGCCCGGTGAAATACCCCGCCTTCTGAAGCTGGCTGGCAAGTGTGGGTCGCGTGGGATCTAGCGCGAGTGGGGCGTCACCATCGAGGATTGCGGTCTTCTTCTCGGGCTGTCGCCAGCCATACTCCCCGGAGAGAAGCGCATAGCGACTGGGGGTGCAGGTGGAGGCGGGCGCATACGCGCGGGTGAAACGTCGGCCCTGTTGTGCGAGACGATCAAGGCGGGGAGTCGGGATGTCCGTTGCGCCGTAGCAGCCGATGTCGCCATATCCAAGGTCATCCGCGATGATGATGACAATGTTCGGGCGTGAGGGAGTTGCTGCAGGCAGAACAGCTGCAAAGGGCGCGAACAGCAGTGCCGCAGCCAGTAACAATCGACGGTGACTCATGACTTTTCCTTGGGTGATTGACGGGATTCGCGGATGCGCGTGCGGCGAACCAGCAGGAGCATGATGATCCCGAACACGGCGAAGATCAGACCCCAGATTGAATTGACGTTTTGTCCGAGTGAGTGGCGCGCATAAACCTCCGGATCGACGAGCAGGCCGTAGCCGGCGAGCAGTAGACCGGAGGCGAGGAAAAAAAGTCCGACGGGCAAGCGAATATCGAGGCTCATGGGAATTTGGGGTTACCAGAAGATGAGGTTGAGAAGGATGGAAGCGGCGAGAGCGGCGATGCCCAACGGAACGGGCCGCGCGTACCACGCGACGGACATGTCGGTGGGGAGCCTGGGAGTGAGAGAGTAAACAAGCCCCTTCAGTTCCTCCTCCTTGCGGTTGGGACGCGTCGCCAAGGAAACAAAAATGCATCCGAGGAAGCAGCCCGTGAACGCAAAGATGGCCATCCAGAAATTCTGGGCCATGGAACTTGCGAAGGTGTGCTGCACGGAGATCCATCCGCCTTTGAGAAGGCCGGGGGTTTCGCTGACAGGAACGGTGCAGCCCTGGAAAATCGCGGCGGACAGTGTGCCGAGCACGAGTCCGAAGAAGGCGCCGTGACCGGTTGCGCGTCGCCAGAACATGCCGAGGAGGAAGACGGCGAAGAGTGGCGCGTTGACGAAACCGAACACGAGCTGAACGGCATCCATGATATTGTTGAATTGCGCGGCGGCGTAGGCGCACGCGGCGCTGATCAGGAGCCCCACAACCGTGGTAAGGCGTCCGACACGGACGAGATGAGCATCACTCGCATCCGGCTTGAACCAGCGCTGGTAGAGATCGTAGGTCCACACCGTGTTGAATGCGGTGACGTTGCCCGCCATGCCTGACATGAACGAAGCGACCAGTGCAGTGATGCCGACACCGAGCAGACCATTCGGCAGGTATTTTGCGAGCAACGAGGGCATCACCATGTTGAAATCGGGCTGGCCGTCCGCGGTGACAGGGATCGGAAGGTCGGCGGATCCGCCGCGATGAAACAGGGCGATGGCGATCAGGCCCGGAACGATGACCAGGAATGGCATGAGCATCTTTGGCACCGTGGCAATAAGCGGAGTCCGCCGGGCGGCGCTCATGTCCTTGGCCGCCATGGCGCGCTGAATGACAAGGAAGTCCGTGCACCAGTAACCGAAGGAGAGGACAAATCCGAGTCCGGCAACGATGCCGAACCACTCGATGCCGATCGGGTTGTCCGCGGGATTTGCGGTGTGGGCAAAGGTGGATGTCCACGCGCCGGGCATGCCGCGTCCCGCAGAGTACGAGGCGAGCTGTTTCTCCAGCCCGCTCCAGCCTCCTATGTCCTGGAGTCCGAGAAGCACCAGCGGAAGAAGGCCGAGCACGATGAGGAAAAACTGGAGAACCTCGTTGTAGATCGCGGAGGTGAGTCCTCCGGCGTAGATGTAGACGAGCACCACGAGACTTGAAGCGACGAGGCAGACATCGAAGTTCCAGCCGAGGATGGCGTTGAGGAGCTTCGCGAGGGCGAACATCGAAATGCCTGACGAGAAAACCGTCATGACCGCGAAGGAGAGCGCGTTCAGTGCGCGGGTTTTTTCGTCGAAGCGCAGCTTGAGGTACTCCGGCACCGAGCGCACCTTCGAGCCGTAGTAGAACGGCATCATGAACAGCCCGAGGAAAACCATCGCAGGGATGGCGCCCACCCAGTAGAAGTGGGCCGAGAGCAGGCCGTATTTCGCCCCGCTGGCCGCCATGCCGATGACTTCCTGCGCGCCGAGATTGGCACCGACAAAACCGAGGGCGCAGATCCAGGCGGGCAGGGAGCGCCCCGATTCAAAAAAATCGGAGCTCGTGCGGAGGTGCTTCTTCAACGTCCAGCCGATTCCCAGGACGAAGACGAAGTAGAGGCCCAGGATCAGGTAATCGACCCAGGCGAGTTCAAGCAGGACGGAGGAGGGCGGGGTAGTCATGTGGATTTTCCGGCGAGCCAGCGGAAAGGATTGTCGATCCAGATGGCGGTGAGTTCGTCATCGCCAAATCCTTCCTCGCGGAGCCGCGCCGTGAAATGGGTAAGAAGATAGGCGTAGCCGGGGCCGCCGCCGTAGGACTTGAGGTACGAGCGGCGAGCCATGTCCCCACCGAGCATGAGCCGGTCGAGGAATCCCGCCTCAATCATCTCTCGCATGAGCCGGGTGAGAACGGACTCCGGCTGGTACTTGAAGCGACTCGGTGTGTCGTACTCGAGAAAGACACCGGTCTGGGCGAGCTTGCGATGGAGCCACAGGTCGGCATTGCGGTCCATGTGGCAGACGAGGATGCTTCGGGAGGGAACGCCGGCGTCGTTGAGGCGCTGGACGAGTTCAAAACACTCCAGTCCGCGTTCGGTGTGGACGAAGACCGGGCAGCTCGTGCGCTGGTGTGCGCGTCCGACGACACGGATGAGTCGTTTCATGACGTCGTCCACGTAGTTGTATTGCCCGGCGACCTTCATGGCTCCCGCCTTCACGGCGCAGCGCTTGACGATGGGCCCCTGGTATTCGTTGAGATCGCAGCCTTGTTCGATCTCGGCGACGATCAGTTCCGTCATCTCATCTTCGCTGTACCGGTTGCGCCAGTGGTCTGGCCAGTAGTAGTAGCTCTTGTGAAATCCCGTGGGCACGATGATGGGGATGCCGGTGGCCTCGGAAACCTTGATGAGTTTGCCGACATTGCGTCCGGCGGAAACGGGCATGGTGTCGACCATTGCGCCGCCGCCCGCATCGCGCCATTCCACGACGTCCTTGATGGCGCACTCGACACTATCGAGGCGAAAATCCGGGTCCTTGACGATGCCCTGACTGGAGTCGATGAAGAGGTGCTCGTGGGAGTTGATGCGTCCGAGTCGCTCCTTCGGGAGCGCGCCCAGTGTGGTTTCGATGGTGAGGCTCATGAGAAGTAAAAGAAGGTGGACTACCGGGATGAGCCGTTGATCTCGGCGCGGACCAGGCCTGCAGCGGTGGTGAGAGCGGTGGCCTTGCCTCGTGCGCCCGCTCGGGGAGTCTGGCTGAAGCCGCAATCAGGTGCGAGCGCGAGTTTGTCCGCGGGCAGATGGCGGAGAGCGAGGCGGATGCGCGCCGCGATATCCGCGGGAGTCTCCACCTGGTGTAGCTTCACGTCCACCACACCGATGGACACGCGTTTGAAGACATTGGCAAGCGGAGCGACGATCCCGATGCCGTTCATCTCCACTCCGGCGAACTCCAGGTGCACCTGGTCGACCTTGAACTTTGCGATGGTGTCGATGACCGGCGCGTAGTCCCGCCGCGCATACGGTCTTCCTGCGAAGTTTCCGAAACACAGGTGACACCAGATCTCGGCGTCAGCCGGCTTCCGCACACCGTCGACCACCGCATTGAAAAGTTTCGCGATGTCCACGTCCTGCACCTTGTGGATTGCAGGCGTCGGTTCGTCGATCTGCACGTAACGTGCGCCGGCGGCAAAGAGCTGCCGGATTTCCTCCTGCAGGAACGGCACGAGTGCCCACGCCGCCTCTTCGCGCGAACGATACGGCTGGCCCTCGCCGGTGAGGATGCGACCGGCGAGCGTGTAGGGACCCGGCAATGGAACCATGAGTGGCTTGGAGGTGCGTTTCCTCGCGTATCCGAATTCCTGGGTGGTCCCGAAACCTGTCGGAACGGTGAATGGCCGTGTGGCGCGAAACCGGTGCTGCTGGTCGTGGCTCGTCACGCCGAGCAGACGCGTGGGCGGAAGGGATTCGAGTCCGGGAATGAAACCGTAGAAGGCCGCCGTGAAGAAACCCGCGCGGCGCATTTCGCCGTCGGAGATCACGTCGAGTCCCGCCTCCTCCTGGTCGCGGATCGCAAGATCGACCGCGTCGTTCTGCAGTTCCTCGAGGTCGATGGGACCGAATTCACCGCGTCGCACACAGGCATGACAGCAATGGTACCAACCGGGCCATGCATAGGAGCCGATGACGTGGGTCGGGAGAATGGGCAACGGGGCGGGCTTGTTCATGGGAAGGGCTCAGGGGTGTGCAGAACGAACTGCCATGGTCGAAGGGAAAACATTCACGAGGGACTGCGATGCGTCGCTCATGCGCTGTCCTTTTCTTTGGCCGCGAAATCGCTGCCGCTCAGGGCGGCGCCGATCCATCCGGCGTCATCAACGAAGCGTGCGGCACGCACGGGTATCGGGTAATCAGGGGGCACACGAAAGGCGGCCGTGTTGAGCGCGGCTTCGAGGCGTGGAAGAATGATGCTCGCGGCGTGCATGGGGCCGCCAGCCAGCACGATCAGGTCGGGGGTGTAGGCGTAGTAGGTATTCAATACAACGGCCGCGAAACGATTGAGCCATCGTTCGAAAATGTCGGTGATCACCGGATCCTTGCGTCGCACCGCGAGCGCGATGTCCGTGAACGCAATTTCGTGCGGTGCCTTTTTCCCAAGCACCGAAGGAAGTCCGCGCGCAAGGTGATCGCGCACGGACTGCACGAGGGCGGTGACGGAGGCGAGGCTCTCCCCGGTGCCGCGCGGGCCTGTAAGGCAGCGGGGGCCGTTCACGTCGATGATCATGTGGCCGCACTGCGTGCCGCGCTGCCAATGACGATCGGTGAGCAGGCGCCCATCCAGCACGACTCCAGACCCGATTCCCGTGCCGAGCGTGAAGACGACGAGATTCGCGCAGCCGCGGCCAGCGCCAGCGCGCCACTCGGCGAGGCATGCAAGGCGTCCATCGTTGTCGGCCGTCACGGGCACCTTCCAGCGTTTGCGAAGGTAGGGTACCGTGCGATGGCGATCGAGTCCGCGGATCTTGCCTGGCAGGTAGACGCATCCAATCGCCGGATCGACCGGGCCTGTGATGGCAGCGCCAATGCCGCCGAGTATGCCGGGAGCCTGCCGCATCAGCCGGGAAACGAGATTGTCGAGTTGTCGCTCAAAGGCACGCAAGGATTGCCGGACCTGAGTGTCCTCGACAGCCCGCGTAAGTACCCGGCCGGCGTCATCGAGGACTCCGCCCTTGATGCGAGTTCCACCGATGTCGAGGCCGATCCAGTTCATTCGAGAATGGCTCCCTGGGACCGGAGCGTGGAACGCAGGCGCGCGGCATCCACGTCGGTGAACCGACCGCCCCGGCTCGCGATCATGGATGCGGCGACACCCGCCGCGTGTCCCATGACCATGCATTGTCCCATTGACCTCACGCTGGCATGCGCGTCATGGGTGGCTGAAAAACAACGTCCGGCGACTGCCACATTGTCGATTCCACGGGGCACGAGCGTGCGATAGGGAATGCCGACACATTGGTCGTCGGGCAGGTAGTGCCAGCGTGTGCCATCGCCATCGTGATGGTCCTCGATGGGTGCACCGCACAATCCGATCTGGTCATCGAACTGCCTCGCTTCGAGCACATCCTCCTTTGTGAGGCGGTACAGGCCATGGACGCGTCGCGTTTCGCGGACACCGATCTGCGGACCGAAGGTGGCGAGGCGGGCCTTCCCGTAGCCTGGCACCCGATCGTGCAGGAAACGGATGTATTCAAGCGCCTGTTCGCGTCCGTCCATTTCTGCGCGGGTGAGGAGGTCCGGGTCTGTCGCATTGATGACCGCGCCGGCAGCGTTGCGCTCAAAGGAATTGAGGCGCGTCATGATCGTGGCCGTCATGTTTTCCACAGGAGTAATGTGGTCGGAACCCTCCCGTCGTGGCAGCCGGTAACCGAGCGTCGTGGCGGCCTCAGCCATGAGCGCATGCAGCCGGTCCTTGGTCACGGTTTTGCGCTGAGCCATGTCAACATTGGCAACGCGGAAGGAGGTGGTGAGCGTTTGCGCGGGAGCCTCGGCGCCGGCGAGTTCGAAGGGCACTCCGCCGTACGCGCAGAGATCGGCGTCGCCGGAGGCGTCAATGAACGCGCGACCGCGGACGAGTTGCAGGCCGGTCTTGGTTGCAATCACAAGGGCCTCGAAGCGGTCTCCGCCGCGGATCACATCCTGGACGGTCGTGTGCAGCAGCACATGCGCTCCCGCGCGACGGACGAGTCGTTCCCATGCTACCTTGAGTTCGTCGGGATGATACGTAATGCCGGTACCTGCGCCGAAAGTATTCGGTCGCTCAACCACGGGGCCGATGGACCGCATTTCTGCCACAAGATCGTCGGGCACGCCGCCAACAACTTTGCGATTGGTTTTCCCGGGAGTATAGAAGCCGTAAAAGGTATCGAGGACTGCGGTGGAGGTGCCTCCGAGAAAAGGCAGTTTTTCGATCAGCAGCGTGCGCACTCCCGCGCGGGCGGCAGCAATTGTGGCAGTCGCGCCTGCCGAGCCGGAGCCGACAATGACAACGTCAAAGTCTCCGTAGACCGGAATGGATTTTGAATAGGTGAACATCTCGGCAGGGAGAATCAGGATGTCGGGCGATGCAGCGCCCGGGCATAGCGCCGACGCTGGTCGCGGATCCAGGCATCGTAGGTGTCGCGCGTGTCGGCGACATGCATGTTGCGGAGCACCGGATGGCGAATTCCGCGGGAATCAAGTTCGCGCAAGGTGAGTTCATTCAGGCATTGGATGACACTCAACGCACCGATGGAGGAAAGCGGACAAAGCGGATAGTTGCCCGTGCCTCCGGAAACCATGACGGTGGTGTCACCCATCGGCATGGCATTGTCGAGTAGATGGACTACGCCGGGACCTTCCTCCGCGATGTGCCAGAAGGTTTTGCCCGAACTGTGTTTGGGCGCACCCTGACGCGCCTGCTCGCGGCAGCAGAGCAGCACGAGCGGGTTGTTGGGATGCATCTGACGCCAGGCGAGCGCAGCGTCCACCGCGGCGGCGGTCTGCCCCGTGGCGGAGATGGCGAGCATGGGTTCGTTTGGACCAACATCCACCTCGGCAAGGAGCTGGCGTCCGAGTCCCTCGACCTTTTCTATGGTCTGGTTGAGCCGGATGCCGTTCGGTCCAACGACGTCGACGAACGTGACGAGCCCGGTCTGAAGGAGCGGATGAAAACCGGTGAGCGCGCCGATGCGGATGCAAAGCTCCTCGACCGCTAGGCGGGAGTGTCCGTTGGCGTAGACATGGACGACGCCACCTTCTCCGAGGGCATCGGCGAAGAGACGGGCGACGCCCGTCAAGGCTGCATGTTGGGCGCGAAGAGAGAGCCGTACGCGCTCAAGCTGATCGGGGAAGGAGAGCTCCGGCAGGACTGCGGAAGGAGACATGCCGTCGAGTCTATGCCATTTTGCGGCTGGAAGCATCCAGAAATTGCGCCCATTCTTTCCGGAAAAATAGGATGCATGCCGGATGTTCGATTCGAGACCTTTGGGCTGGCTGCCAGGCTGCTTTCGCCGCCTCGTGCGATGGAGATGAGATTGGCTTGGGTTCTGCACTTGACGCTCGATGCCAGTGTCCAAGGGTCTGAACCGGTCAGTACGCACGCCTTCACATCTGTTTCTTCTTCAATTTCCTCATCACAATGGTTGATAGCGCCATCAAAAAATCCAAGGCCCTGCTCTTCTTGCTCCTGATGCTATGTTTTGCGGGCGATCTGCGTGCGGTGAAAGAGTATGATGTCGTGATTTATGGGGGAACATCAGCTGGGCTTGCGGCGGCGGTTCAGGCAAAACGACTTGGCAGGACCGTTGTGGTGATCGAGCCCACGCAGCGGTTGGGCGGGTTGAGCAGTGGAGGCCTTGGCCAGACGGACATTGGCAACAAGGCGGCAATCGGTGGCATTGCGCGCGAGTTCTATCAGGCCGTGCGCCGATACTACGATCAGCCATCCGCATGGAAGTGGCAGGACCGCCGCGAATATAAGGATGATGGGCAGACACGCACGGGTGCGGGCGAGACGGCGATGTGGACATTCGAGCCGAGCGCGGCGCTCAAGATCTTCAATGACTGGGTGGGTGAGTACGGCATCGAAGTGGCATATGGCGAGAGGCTCAATCGCGAGACTGGGGTGTCGCTGACGCGTTCCATTCCGTGGCGCATCATGGCAATCGCGATGGAATCGGGGAAGGTGTTTCGCGGTCGCATGTTTATCGATGCGACCTATGAAGGTGACCTCATGGCTGCGGCGAAGGTTTCCTATACGGTGGGTCGCGAGGCGAACGCGCAGTATGGAGAAACAGCGAACGGCGTGCAGACGCAACTTGCGAAGTCGCATCAGCTTTTTCCGGGCATCGATCCCTACATCAAGCCCGGCGATCCCAGCAGCGGTCTTCTGCCGCACATCGACCCGACGGGACCGGGCGAGGAGGGTGGCGCGGACAAACGCGTGCAGGCCTATTGTTTCCGGATGTGCCTGACGGATCACCCCGACAACCGGATCCCTTTTGCCAAGCCGGAAGGCTACGATCCGCTGTGGTATGAACTGCTGCTGCGCAATTTTGAATCCGGCGAGCGAAGGGTGCCGTGGATCAATTCCGCGATGCCCAACCGCAAGTCGGACACAAACAACAAGCATGGTGTATCCACAGATTTTATCGGTCAGAACTACGACTATCCTGAAGCTTCTTATGCCGAACGCGAAAGGATCGTGGCGCAGCACCGCCTATACCAGCAGGGGTTGATGTGGACGCTGGCAAATCATCCGCGCGTGCCTGAAGCGGTGCGAAATGAAGTCGCGCGTTGGGGGATGACGAAGGATGAGTTTGTGGAAGGCCATGGCTGGCAGGAGCAGATCTATGTGCGAGAGGCGCGAAGGATGGTGAGCGACTACGTGATGACACAGGACAATTGCCAGGGGAAAGCCGTGGCTAAAGATCCGGTTGCGCTGGCTGCGTACACGATGGATTCGCACAACCAGCAGCGCTATGTGGACGCTCAAGGTCACGTGCGAAACGAAGGTGACGTGCAGATCAAGGGATTCCCTCCGTATCCCATCAGCTACAAGTCGATTGTGCCGTCCGCCAGGGAGTGCGCCAATCTGCTTGTGCCGGTCTGCCTCTCGGCGAGTCACATCGCCTTTGGGTCGATCCGGATGGAGCCGGTGTTTATGGTGTTGGGACAATCTGCGGCAACGGCGGCGGTCCAGGCGATGGATGAGAAAAAGGCTGTGCAGGATATCGACTTTGAAAGGCTGCGGCAGCGATTGACAGAGGATGGACAGGTGCTCGCGTGGACCCTTCAGCCTGAATCCACGAAGGCTCATTGAGCCAACTCCATCCGCGCCATTCGCAGAGCGTTTCCTGCAGGTCTCGACTTCCTCGTGGAGGGGGAGGCCCTGCCATTTTGCGGCTGGAAGCATCGGGGTACTACGCCCATTCTTTCCGGAAAAATAGGATACATGCCGGATGTTCGATTCGAGACCTTTGGGCTGGCTGCCAGGCTGCTTTCGCCGCCTCGTGCGATGGAGCGGATCCATCATCACAGTGAGATTGAAATCAACTATCTGCTGAAGGGAGAGGTCACCTACCTGCATCGCGGGGTGATGAGGCGGTTGATTCCGCGGCGGTTGACGATGTTCTGGGGATCGACGCCGCATACCCTGGTTGCGGCGGACCGCCGGAGTCGGATGGCGTGGATCACGGTGCCGCTCGCGTGGGTGTGGAGCTGGACGCTGCCGGCGCGCTTTGTCAGCGGACTGATGGAAGGCAACTGGTGGGTTGCTCCCGCGGACAACGCCGGGCGGTTTGCTGTGCTCGACTGGGTCAAGGAACTCGCCAATGCGAATCACCAGCAGCAGCGGCGATTGTTGTACGAACTCCAGGCGTGCCTGCTCTGGATGGCTGAGAAGGCGGATGTTGAAGAAAATCCGAAACGAAACGCGCGCGTGAAATCCGTGCCCAACAATCTGAGGCACGTCGAAGCAATGGCCCGGTGCATGGCGGAGCGTTATCATGAGAAACTGTCCATCGCCGATGTCGCCGGTTCGGCCGGCCTGCATCCCAATTACGCCATGCCGTTGTTTCAACGTCTGTCAGGCATCACGATTGGCGACTACCTGCGGCAATGCCGTGTGACCAATGCGCAGCGGTTGCTGCTTCTGAATGATGACAAGGTTGTGGACGTCGCACTCGCCTGCGGCTTCGGGTCGCTGAGTGCATTTTATGAAGTATTCGGGCGTTGCGTGGGAGAATCGCCCCAGGCCTTCCGTCGGCGAATGCGCGAATGAATTTGGGACGTGGGTGTCTAGGACGCTGTGTTTGAGGGCGTAAAATGATTCGATGGATGAGCACGGCTTGATTCCTTTCCGTATTCGGGTAAAAAGGGAATTGCGCGGATTCCGGCCGCGACCCGGCTTCGAAGAAGGAAGTCGGCAGGAATCCAGAAGTGAGAAAATAAAATTCACCATGAAATGTCTTACGCCTGTCTGGTATGTGCTGGGATTGATTTCGCTCGGCGGTTCGCTTGTTGCCGCTGGAGGCCCATCGCATCCGAATGTACTGTTCATCGCGGTCGACGATCTTCGTCCCGAACTCGGATGCTATGGCATGCCGGTTGTGAGCCCGAACATTGATCGTCTGGCAAAGCAAGGTGTGCTCTTTGAACGCGCTTATGCGCAACAGGCGGTTTGTTCGCCGTCGCGCTCGAGTGTGATGACCGGTGCGCGACCGGACACCACCAAGGTCTGGGACCTTGAGACGGATTTTCGAAAGGCGATGCCCGATGTGGTCACGCTCGGACAGCATTTCAAGAATCACGGCTATTTTTCCCAGGGCATGGGCAAGATTTATCATGGCGGCTTCAATGATGCCGCGACGTGGAGCGTGCCGTGGGGCACACCTTCGGCGCCGACATATGCCAATGAGGAAAACCTGCGGCTGCATCGCCGGACGGAGGGCGTTGCTCCTCGCCGCGGTACCAAGGGAGGAAGGCCTGCCATACCGCCAGGCTCCCGGGGTCCCGCCTACGAAGGCGAGGATGTGCCCGATGACACCTTCACCGATGGAAAGACGGCACGCCTGGCGGTCGCAACGCTTGGTGAACTTGCGGGCAAGCAGGAGCCGTTTTTCCTGGCGGTCGGCTTTTCAAAACCTCACCTGCCCTTTGTTTCGCCGAAACGTTATTGGGACCTGTATGATCCGGCACGCATTCAGCTTGCGCCCAATCCTTTCTATCCAAAGGGCGCGCCGGATTATGCCATTCTTGTGCCGGGAGGGGAATTGCGCCGCTATCACGGTATGCCGAATGGGCAGATTCCCGCGGACGTGGCGCGCCGGTTGAAACACGCCTATTACGCGGCGACCAGTTATGTAGACGCGCAGATCGGCCTTGTGCTGGATGAACTGGAGCGCACGGGTCTCAGGAAAAACACGATCGTAGTGCTGTGGGGCGATCATGGATGGAAACTCGGCGAGCACCATGCGTGGAGCAAACACTCGAATGTCGAGAACGACACACGGGTGCCACTGATCATCTCTGCGCCGGGGCTCAAGTCAGCGGGATCCCACACCCGGGCGCTGGCGGAGCTTGTCGACATTTACCCGACGCTTTGTGACCTCGCAGGCCTGCCGTTGCCGTCACACCTCGAAGGCAGCAGCCTGAAACCCGTGCTCGTACAGCCGGATCGCTCCATTAAACGCGCGGCCTTCAGTCAGTACCCACGCGAGGTAAAGCGCGAAGGAAACGGGAAGGCGTTTCAGCTCATGGGCTACTCGATGCGCACGGACCATCACCGCCTGACCGTCTGGGTCCATCGCGATGATCATTCCACCATAGACGCCGTCGAGCTCTATGATTCCGTCGGGGATCCGCAGGAGAATACCAACCTCGCCGCCGACCCCAGCCAGGCCGAGATCCTCTCCCGCCTGATGAAGCAATGGCGCAAAGGCTGGCAGGGCGCACGACCGGAGTGCCCCTGAGATCGCCGACCGAGTGAGTGCCTATTTGTCCATCCAGAGAAGTGCTCCGCACCACACGATGACCACGAATTGACCCTTCTTCGACCCGATAAGCATTGGGTCCTATCTCTCGGTCGTCGGCTGGATGACCTTGGTTCGTTTCAGGCCGGGGACCCGATCAAAATCTCCGTCCGTGTAGAGAAGCGTGGCTGAATAGTGAAGTGCGGTGGCTGCGATCCAATTGTCGTTTTCCCCCAAGCGGGCGCCGATCTGCATCAGCTGCCTATCCAACTCTCCGGCCCGATAGGCCAGTGCCTCCGAGACGGGAAGCTTTCGAAGATGCCGGAGGAGTACGCGGGTGGCAGTCTCGGAAGCGCCGCAGGCCAGTTCACCCACCGTGACGGTACTGCAGGCCAGGTCTTCACTCTTGTGGCGGCCCAAATAGTCTCGCAGCGGACCGACTCTGCTCTCCGCCAGTTCGTGTTCGAGGCCGATCAAGGCGCTGGTATCAAGCACGAGCATGGGACTTTCGCCGGGCGAGAGAGGCACGGGGTGACCGTTGGTCTTGGATCAAGCGGGCGCGTTCCTCAACCGAAAAGAGAGTACGACCTTCCAATGGCTCAAGTGAATTGAGCCATTCGCCCACGGTCTTGCAGGGTTGGTTGTCGAGGAGGCGGGTGATCACGTCGCTGTAGCTTTCACCAGATTGCCGAGCTCCGCGGAGGCGCCGGGCTACCTCTTGCCGGACAGTGAGAGTCGTGTAGGGCATACATTGAAAATGCATTTTCCGTTGATCCCGTCAAGGACCGGCACGGTCAATGCGCCGGGGTTGGAAGTAAAGTGGAGGCCATCGCGCCGTTAGCTCCCGGGACCAGGCCTGGCAATGCGGAGTCGCGCTCAGGGCAGGGCGTAGACCTCGACGAGTACGATGCCTGTTCCTGAGCTATCTTCGGATGAACCGTGGACCGTGTAGACGCCGGGATCGAGAGTGGCGACGATGGCAGCATCGCCACTGCCGGGGGCGAGGGGGAACGCGCCGACGAGCGCTGCCGCCTGCGCGATCGCGGTCGGGTCGGGCGCATCGCCCCAGTCGTTCTGTGTCTGGAGAACCGTGCTTGAACCATTCGTTTCACTCCGATGCAGCACGAGCATGGGGTCGCGCATGGTTCCAGGGAGATTGAAGGGAGCGCCGCTGAGCGTCGGTCCCACGACCCGGATCAGGAGTTTTTTTGGCGCGCCGGGCGAAATGATGAATCCAGGGATGATGATCTCCTCGCCCGTGCCGCAGTATCCGCGGGTGGAAATATTGATGAGCCGGGACTCGCCCGGGGTGGCATCGGCCTCGTAAAGCTCCACGATCGCAATGCCGGTGAGCGCTCCTGCTCCCCGCGCGATGGCCGTGTAGAGACCGGGCTGGAGATCGGCGAGGATCGCGGCATCCGCGCTGCCATTGATCAGCGGGAATGCTCCGACAGCTTCGGCGGTTGACTTGATGTCCACGGCACTGGCGCTGGTGCTCCAATTGTCGTTGAAGGCGATGTCGCTCACTCCCGTTGATGTCTGGTGCGTGAGGGTCAGGACGGGGTCGGGGAGAACATTGGCCACACCGAAACTTCCGAGCCCCGGACCGACGGCACGAATCAGCAGCCGCTTTCCGACAGAGCCTTGAATGACAAAACCAAGGATCATGACGTTGTCGCCCGTCCGGACGGATCCGCGCGTGGACAGGTTGATCAGCCGGGAAGGGGACTGTGGTAAATTGCGAATCGACGAGGGAGTGATGGGATTGCATCCGCCTGCGAAGGATCCGTCGTTGCCCGGCACCCGCACAAATTGCGCCGTGCTGTCCTGCGGTTGTCGGGAGGCGTACCTGCCGTTGGCCTTCATCCAGTCCCGGACATCCGGCCATCCATATTCCTGCACCGCCGGATTCTGATACCTCGCCTCCGGTGGGATGCTTTTCACGTAGCTCCAGACGACATTGTTGACGCGCAGGTTGTCGGGATCCTGCTGATCCTCGGGCACGCAGCCCAGGAAATTGGCGATCCCAATGCCGGCGTTTCCATTTGGGGCGCCGTTGACGGAGGGAAGTTCCGGTTGCCTACCCCAGAAGGGCTGCGGTGCGATCAGCGGATCCATGTCCTTTGGAGACGCATTCATGTTCACATCGTTCTTCGCGGCGTGAACATAGGGATTCCAATAATTGAGGTGGTAGACATGCAGCGACATGGGGAGGACATTGCGTACGGCCCTCATTTCCTCGTAGCATCGGTAAAGTGCGCCCCGTGCGCCGCCATGCAACGGAGTCGGGCCCGGCTCGCGTGGAAAGGTATCCGGCCCGCAGATGCCGCCGCCCATGCGGATTGTTGAGGTGTCAAGCAGGTGGGCGATGATGGTCTTCACCTCGGTTGTGGGAGAGTTGACCATCTGCCAGAAGAGCCGGTGCGGCCGACTGCTGCCGGGGGAGAAATTGCGCAGGCGCCCCTCCGCCCAGACCCACGTGTTCGATTGGGGATTCCAATCCCGGCCCGCCAGCCAGACGTGAAAGGCCTTCAGGTTTTCGATCCAGGCGGCCCGCCTCTCTGTCGTCCAGTAGTTGCTGGTCCCGACCTCATGCTCCTGGATCACAAAACCGTAAAATGCCTCGCTTGCGTCGGGCGATTTCCTGAGTTCAGAAATGACCGTCCGGTACAGGTCCTCCAGAAACCCGAGGACTTCGGGCTTATCCAGTTTGATGTTCGAAGTTTCCTTGGGATCCGTGGTCTGGTCGCCGGTTGCATATTTCCATCCGCGAGTCAGGAACTGGGGCAGTGACGAGAATTTGTGCGTGAGCATGACGCGCAATTTCAGGCCAGCAGAGTTGCATGCCACTGCTTCGGCGACGATCCGGCCTATCCCCGGATTGCCCAGCTTGAATTCACCGGGAGTGTTTCCAACCCCACTGTCCTGCAATTCCGCCCAGTCGTATTCGCGTTCGATGAAACGCATCCAAGGTCCCGTGGCCTGGCATTCCCGGATGAGTTCGCTGATCGTGACCGCGTTGGAGGCCCTTCCATCGGTCCGATTGGTGAGCCCGTGACCCGGGATGAGCAGGTAGTCCGACTGCGCATGTGCGGGAACCACCAAGAGGATCAGGATCACAAACACCGCGACGAGAAGGGAGGCGCGCCCCTTTGGAGACGGGATGCGCAGTTGATTCGGGCCGACCGACGTGGAGGTTGTCCCTCGATGATTCAAACCGTTGTGAAAAGCATTGGGGAAACCATCCATGAAGGGGGTAAGACGTGCAGGCGGCGGAGTGTGACGCATCCGGATGGTGCCGGTACAATGCAGGAGGGTGGGAGGGCGCGGATTGCCTGAAGTCTACGGTATTCGCCACGAATCGCCAACCCACGTATTATCGGGTAGCGAGCATTGCGTGGGTTGGCAGGGGGAACATTGCCTTGTTCAGCGCGCAGGGGCTCCTCGGTCCGGACGGTTGAATCTTGGCTGTTGGGGACCCAAAGATTCTGCCTCGTTCGTTCGGTATGTCAGAGCCCTGCGAATCCTGTAAAAAGCACGCCAAAGTGTCGGAAGACGTTACACATTCAGGTTGGGGATTTTTCGTATAAGAAAATATGAAAGTGGCATTCTGTTTTCTATTAAGTATTAACAAATGCATGTGCACATCGGCTGAGAGTGGCCTGCCGTATGCTGGTTACTCCTACGGTATTTGTCCCCTAGGTAGATTCCCCTCTAAGTTACTCATGAAAACGAAAATTCCAGCTAGGTATCCTTCACGGCGTGTACCCAGGCTTCTTGCCTTGGGCATGGCCATTCTCGCGGCGGCATCGTCGTCCTTTGGCGGCCCCTTTATTCTATCTGGCACGGATTCTGACGATCACGGCAGCAACTCGGGCACCAGCGGTGTCGGCAATTCCGGCGGATGGCTTTTTATGCAGAAAGCGATCACCAATCTTGGTAGTGCGGTGACAAACGGAAACACGACCGCGTATGTCTTGGGATCGTCGTCAACGGCACTCACTGCGGCTACCTCCGCTTTTGACGGTGCCGGGCTCGCCGGATGGACGCTCGAAACTGTAAGTGTTGCCGACTTCGCGTCGTTTTTTGACAATACCGGAGCCAAAAAGATCAGCTCGGCCGGTCTTTTGCTCATGGACTCCGGGTCAAATGTCGTCGGTGGCGTCAGTGGTTCGTCCTTTGATCCCTATGCTGCGATCATCAACGCGTTTGTGGGATCCGGTGGTGGTTTGTTCAGCCAAGCCAACGATTTTTCTTGGGTGACATCTTTGGTGCCGACTTTGAGTGCGGTGGATCTGGGAGGTGGTGGAGTTTCCGCGGTCCTAAGCCTTACTGCCGCCGGAACGGCAGCGTTCCCTGGGTTGACAGATTCCGACCTGAGCACGGGGCCGTATCACAACTACTTTTCGGATACGGCGGGGCTCCCGATTTTGGCAACGGACCCTTCACGTTCAAGCCGAGCGGTCGTGTTGGGTGGATCGGGCAGTGGAAGCATCACCGTACGCGGCGTGCCCGATGCGGGTAGCTTTGTGGTTGTCTATCTCGGTTTGATCGGAGCATTTGCAGCTTTCCGTCGATTCATGGTTCGCCGCTGAATTCTCAACATTCAGCGTTTCGCAATTTTGAAGGACCTTCGGGAACATTCCCGAAGGTCCTTCAAGTTTTTGCGTATGTGTATCCATGCATGCGATCGAGCGGGGTGGCACATGGCGTCTCGTCGGATTCTCGGAAGGCTCCGTTTGCTATCGATGGCTTCACCTCACCGCGGCGCCGAAGGAAACGACGCGTAGTCCGCCGTGGCCGACGCGGAGTGTCGCGGTGCATCCGCGTGGAATAAACAGGGTCTGTCCGATGCCAAACGAGGCGGTCTCGCCAGCAATTCGGACGGAGCCAGAACCGGCGAGGACGTGGACTCTTCGGCGCATGCGGCTAATGGGCCCATGAAAGGTCGCAGGAGTGAAACTCCTTGCGCCTTGCATTTGTCCGCCAATGGCGTATTAGTCTGCTGTGGAATTCAAACGCCTCCGCCTCTTTGATAGGTCCTGTGCTGGACTACTTGGCGAACATGACGTGTTCGAACTCGAGCTGGTGCTGATGGCCGATCCGGTGGCCGGCGACCTGACGCCTGCTCAGATCAAACAACTCACTCAAATTGTCCGAGAGGAATTTCCATGAAAGCCGCTGCCTTCCAAGAACTGCTCGAAAGCGTCCGCGACGCCGGTGCGTACCTCAAAGGTAACCGCAAAGCCGTCGCCCGCACCGACCGTATCTCTCCTCAATCAGTCGCCGCTATCCGTGCCAAACTGAAGCTCAGCCAGGCCCAGTTCGCCCGAGCTTTCGGCATCAGCCTCGATACGCTGCAAAACTGGGAACAAGGGCGTCGGCAGCCTACCGGCCCTGCCAAGGTATTGCTCCGAGTAGCCGAGCGACATCCAGAGGCCGTGTTGGATGCTGTCGCCTAGTCCGTCGGGATTGTCCCCATATCCTTTCGAGGTCATTTTTCATGAATAGGCAGGTGGCGTTCACGTTCGCTATCGCAAACTTCGGTCGGACCTCAGCGCCGGTCACCATTTTGACCGCGGAGGCCCATGGATCATCAGAAGGTTTTCTCCGAAGTAGATGATGATTCACCTCACCGCGGCGCCGAAGGAAACGACGCGTAGTCCGCCGTGACCGGCGCGCAGTGTCGCGGTGCATCCGCGTGGAATAAAAAGGGTCTGTCCGATGCCAAACGAGGCGGTCTCGTCAGCAATTCGGACGGAGCCAGAACCGGCGAGCACGTGGAGCGTCTGCTCCCAAGGCGTGCTTGCGGCGATCTGGGCAGTGCCGTGGTCGGGGAGCGCAATGAGGATGGCGTTGCAGGATTCAGTGTCGGCCGGAGACAGCAGAACCGCGCGACCAGTTTTTTCGGACGAAACCTGGGCCTGTAGGCCGATCCGCGAGGAGGTGGTTGAGAGCGATCCGTTGTCGCCGGACTCTGCGCGCTGGGTGTCCGCCTGCCGACGGCGGATGTGCTTCACCTTGGCGATGTGTTCTGCGAAGGACGCATGCCCTTCCTTCTCGGCATCGAGGAAGGCGTTGAAGAGAAAGTATTCCAGTGGAGAATCTCCGCGGTTGATTGTCTGATGAACCACGCCCGCGGGCAGATAGAACAGCGAACCCACACTGGCGGAAAACTTCTGGTCGCCGACAATGACGTCGCCCTCACCGGCGAGGACGAGGAAAATCTGCTCCTTGTGCTCATGCTGGTGTGGCGGGCCATCAAGACCAGGATGCCAGCGGTTGATCGCGACCTCGGAGCGTTCGGTTTCGGAGCGGTCGATGAGAACCGTGATCTCATTGAGACCAGCGACGTCGAGTTTCTGTCCGGAATGGGCGTTACGAAGCATCATGGAGGAAGCGTGGGAGCATCAGCGATCGGCTGGGGCGCCGTCAGGAGTGCGCAGGATATCGTAGTTCTTTTCCTCGTAGGGATATTTTGCTGCGACGGCTTCGTCGAGTTCGAGACCGAGGCCTGGCTTTTCGGGTGGCAGTGCATAACCGCGCTCAATCCGAATGCCGCCACCTCGGAAGAGGTCGCTCCAGAATGGGTCGTGGCCGCTGCCCAGTTCGAGAAGTGTGGCGTTCGGCGTGCACATGCAGACGTGGAGGGACGCCATGTTGCTGACCTCGCTTTGCGGTGTATGGGGTGAGACATCGACCCGGAAGCACTCGGCGAGAGCGGCGATCTTTTTCATCTCCAGGATGCCGCCGACGTGGACAACATCCGGCATGATGACATCGACAAGGTGTTCAGCGCAAAGCGGGCCGAAATGGTAGCGGCTCGTCAGCCGTTCGCCTGTCGCCAGCGGCACTCGCGTGCGGTTGCGCAGGAGGCGAAGTTCTCCAAGGTCCTCGTTTTCGAGTTGAGTGGCTTCCTCGACCCAGAGCGGACGCAGGGGCTCGGCCAGTCGGCAGAACTCGGATGCCCAGGAAGGCGGGGCCTTTGCGTGCAGTTCGGCTATGATGTCAAAGTCGGGACCGACCGCAGCGCGGATGTCTGTGAGCATCGCTATGCCTTCATGCAGAGCCCGGGGAAAATCGATGACGCGTTTTTCGGCGGGGAAGAAACTCCCCTTGATGCAGGTCCAGCCATCGGCCTGTTTTTGCTTCCAGAGGGCGATTTCCTCTTCGCGGTTCTTGGGGCGCCGGCGTTTGCGATGGCTGATCCGTTCGAGGTAGCCCTCATGGCAATAGAGCCGAACCTTGTCGCGCGCCTTGCCGCCAAGGAGCTGGTAGATCGGCACGCCGAGCGCCTTGCCGAGGATGTCCCAGAGTGCGATCTCCACGGCACTGAGGGCGGACATCAGAACCGGGCCGCCCCGATAGCGCGGTCCGCGGAACATTGTCTGCCAGAGTCGTTCGATTTCCGCGGGATTCTTTCCCACGAGGAAGCGCTTGTGCTCCTCGATTGCCGTCGCGACCGTCCGGCATTTGGTGGCAAGCGTCCCTTCACCGAGGCCTGTGATGCCCTGATCGGTGTGGATCTTGACGAAGACGAAGTTCTCGTCGTTCCCGGCATCGACCAGGAATGTCTTCAGGCCCGTGATGCGCAGTGCTGAGAGGTTTCCCTTCTCCTGGGTTTCACTGAGTGTAGGAGCCTGCGCGAGGAGGTGCGGGGTCAGTGCCGATGCGGCACCGGCGAGGCCTGCGGTGAGAAAGGATCGTCTATCAAGCATGGGGAGCGGAGCAAAGGGTTACTTGGGCGCACAGGGGCATTTGTTCGGTCGGATCGCAGTCGCAGATGAGGCCGAGGCTGGGGGTCGGGCGCGCGGTCATGGCTTGACGATGCGGTTGGTGAGCTTGCCGAGACCTTCGATCTCGATGGTGATGGTGTCGCCGGCGTCGACGATGAATGAACGGTCGGAGCCCGTGAAAACAATATCACCGGGTTCAAGGGTGAGTACGCGGGAGAGTTCGGTGAGAATCTTTGCAGGTGGGTAAAGCAGGCCTTTTGTATCCGATGCGTGCTCGATGGATTTTCCGGTCGAGGAGTTCGTGATGCTGAGGACGCGTCGTCGATCCTTCCATTCGCTGCCCCGTTCGATAAAGGGACCGAAGGGGGCGAAGTGGTCGCCGAGCTTCAACCCTGCAGCGAGCATGACCTCTGTGCGCCCGGGGGCGTCGCCGTGCAGGCGCTGGAAGGATTCGGGAAATCCGAAGAGTTCATTGCCGACCGCGTAGCCGAAGATTGCCGCCCGGGCCTCGTCCTCGGTCGCGTTGCGCAATCGGCGGCCGACGATGAGGACGACCTCCGCCTCGGTTTTCAACTGGTCGACGATCGGTGGGATTGCGACCGGATCGCCGTCCGTGGCGGCGGCGCCGTTCGATTTGGCAAACCACCGTATGAATGCCGGTGGGTTCGGGTCCTTGCCAGCGTAGGAATTGGCGAGGCAGAGAATATTTCGCGGCTCGGAAGGCGGCAGGAGTTTCGCGTCGGCGAGTGCAATGCGGACGCCTGTTTCTTTTCCTCCGGACCAGGGGGCTGCGTCGAGGGACAGCAACGTGTCGCCGTCGACGCGGGCATAATGGGTGGCACCTGCGTGGTCAGCGAAGCGACAGTATTTTTCCGCTGCGGTAGCGGAAAATGCAATGCCGACAGAGAGCACGGTTAGCGTGGGCAGGAGGCGGCGCATCGGCGGTAAGGGCAGGCCCCGCGGTTGAGGTCAGGCCTGGACAGGCGGGAGGTAGCTTGAACTAGAAAATGAACTGGATGCCTCCGCGGATGTTGTAGCCGAACTCGCGCGAGTAGCGCAGCCGATACTTGGCGCCGGTGTAGGTGTCCTGAGCCTGGTTGGTGAGGTTCTGGCCATTGACGAACAGGCGGAAGTCTTCGGTCAGTTTGTAGCTTGCCTGTGCGTCGATGGAGTAGTGGTCGGCGCGATAATAGTCTCCTGGCTGGGTTGTGCCATTGATCGAGAAAAGCGGACGGATTTCACGAAGGCTTTCTGATTGGAAGTTCCATGCAACGCGCGCCTGGAAGCGGTATTTCTGGTAGTAGAGGGCAAGGTTTGCTGACTTGTCGGGCTGCTCGAAGAACGGCAGACCGGTGCGGTTTGGGACAGTGACCTCGGAATCGACGAGGGTGTAGTTTGCGTCGATGCCTAGCCCGTCGAGGAAACCCGGGAGGAACGTGAGCGGAAGCTGCACGTTCAGCTCGATGCCCTTCACCTTGCCGCTGTCAGCATTCCGGTAGATCTGCGAATCGAGCTGCTCGAAGTTCAGGCCGTTGTAGGTGACACTGCGTTGGGTTTCGCTGAAGCGGTAGATCGGATTCTTGATGTCCTTGTAAAAGCCAGCAATGGAGAGGATGCCGCCAGATTCCAGGTAGTAGTCGAGCGAGACATCGAAATTATTCGACTCGAAAGCCTGCAGATCGGGGTTGCCGATGGTGAGGACACCGGTGTTTGGATAGCCGGGAGTTGGAGAGACGGTATCGGTCTGATAGACGAGGCTCGATTTGGGTGACATGTACTCATAGCGCGGGCGGCCCACCGTGCTGGTGAAGGATGCACGGGCTATGAGGTTTTTCGCGAACTCGTAGCGTCCTTGGAGATTCGGCAGGAGGTTGTCGTAGTTGAAACTCCCTTTGTTATCGAAGAGCCCTTGGAAGGCGCCGCCGAAGCTCCGGTATTCCTTGCCCGAGATCGTTGCGTCCGTGTATTCGTAGCGCGCGCCGCCGAGAAGGGTGAATTTTCCCCAGGTTGCAGTGCCCATTGCATAGCCGGCGTAGATATCCTCTGTCAGGTCGTACGTGTCCTCTGAATTGTTCTGGGCAGAGCCGTCGGCGTCGTAGTTGAGACCGGCCAGATTCGCACTTACCCAGTCCCTCATCACGAAGTAATCGAGGTCAAAGACCGTGTTGTATTTTCCGAGCACGGTCTGCCCGGGAGATTTGGCGGCACCGATGGTTGCGATTGTCGGATTGATGGTGCCTGCGACGTAGCGTGCGGAGTTGTCGTGGACGAACCGCTTGCGCGTGTTGGCCTTGGCGCCGACCTTGATGGATCCCGTGCCTCCGAGGAATTGATCGAGGTCCCACTTGAAGTCGACCTTCGGCGTATAGGTGTTCTCCTCCACGGTTGAGGTTTCAAAGTTGAAGCGACGAAGCGGGTACTGGGCAGGGTTCGCGTAGTCGGTTGAGGTCGTGGAGAAACCGATGCGGAATTCGCTCCAGTCGAGGGTCATCGGGCCGGCAGAGGAATTGCCGCCGCGGAACTGGCCGGTGTTGAAGCCGGAGTTCTGCTCCTCCTGCGCGAAGGAGTAGGTGAGTTCGGGGGTGATGGTGAGGTTGCCGCTGTGGATGACAGCACCACCCGTGACGTTGAAGAGTTTCTGATTGCGCGGATTGTAGAATGCGCGGCGTTCCGAGCGGGCCCGGCCCCAGACCACGCTGTGGTCGTTGAGGATCGTGAGGTTGCCGTTCTGGCCGTTGGAGACTTCCTGACGATAGTTCTCCTCGTCGAACTCATTGAAGATCGTATGGAGGTAGAGCTGAAGGTTGGTCGAAGGACGATATTCGAAGTTCGCATTGAGGCCGGTGCGTTTGCGCACGGCGTCCTCAGGGAGAATTTGGATGGAGTCGGGCGCAATGACCGAGACATTGTTGACCGTTCCCACCCTCCAATCGGATTGGATGGCTTCGGTGCGGAAAGGGCGGCGCGAGAAGCTGCCGGCGAGTGCCACGCCGATGGTCTTGTTGGCACCGAAGCGGTCTGAGTATGTGACGTCGCCCTCGTAGATCTTGTCGTTGGCCAAATCGCTGTAACCCATCGCGAGTGATCCGCTCAGGAAGCGCGAAGGGCGGTCGAAGGCGCTCGCGCTGCGGATGTTGATCGCGCCGCCGATGCCGGTTCCGTCCATGTCTGGCGTGATCGTTTTCACGACCTCGATCTGGGAAATCTGTGAGGAACTGATGACGTCGAGCGGCATTGAGCGACCCGAGCGGCCGTCGACGCCAGGGGCGGCGATCGTGGCGCCGTTGAGCGTCACTGCGTTGAGATTGGCCTCCGCGCCGCGGATTGTGACGAAGCGGCCTTCGCCGTTGTCGGCGACGATCGAGATGCCGGGCAACCGGGAGAGCGCATCCGCGACGTTGCGATCGGGAAGGTTTCCGACCGAATCGGCGGACACAATGTCGACCAGGCTTTGGGAAGAACGCTTTTGCTGGAGAGCCTTGGCGCGGCCTTCGCGATATCCTTCAACGACGAGCTTTTCGAGCTGCAGCACTTGTTCGCCCATCTTCACCGGAATGTTGAGCACACCCGAGCCAGGCACGGTGATCGCCTCCGAGGTGCTCTCGTAACCCAGGAAGGAGGTGCGCAGCGTGTAGTTGCCGCCTTCAATGTTCGCGAAACGGAAACGCCCCTGCTCATCGGCGACGGCAGTGCGACCATTTTCCACGATAACGATGGATGCTCCAGGAAGGAGGGTCTGCGATTTGGCATCGGAAACGACTCCGACGATTTCGGTGGCACGCGCGCTGAGCGCGCCAGCAGCAATGAGCAAAGCGGCACCAAGGCCGCGATGGAGCGGGAGTAGATAGAATCTCATGGGTTGGGGAGGTGCGAGGGGTGCGACGAGGCGATAGCGGCCACGTTCATTCCGTGAGGTGGCCGTGAATTAGGGATAGTGAAATAGAAGTATTGTCAACGATTGAAATAAAAAAAGAGAGAAATCAAATGATGATGATAGCGACTGTCTGTTCGGTTTTACCAGTGAAGTAGGCGTGAATTGAGTTTTCGATCGGAGGGGGCGCCGATAGATGAAATAATACCTATTTCATCATTGATATTACGAACCGCACGAGAAGATCTGGATCTCCGTAGCCGCCTGGCTTCGTAAATACGGCGAGAGTATGGTTGAGGCAGTCGAGTTCGGCCTCGACGACCGCAGTCTCCCATGGCCCGTGAATTAGAAGCTGTCCTCCCCCGAGGCTCTTGCAGGCGTTCCATGCGGTTTCTCCGCCAGTAAAAAAGTAGGCTCCGGGAACACGTGAGGATGCAAATGTCGCCACGCTTTGGGCGATGAAGGCTTGAAGGGTGTGAGACGGCTCGAGTACCGAGGGATCGAAACGAAGCGCCACAATGCGCTTCTGGATGAAAGCCTGTCGGATTTCTGCTGCGGCAGCTGTCGGCGTGAATTTGCCGGACCTGACCGTAACGACCGTGGCAAGGCCTGCATCGGCGAGACGCTCGATCTGGCGATGGGATGCCGGATGCCGGGTCCCGCACACAATCAGCAGCGTATCGACGCGGATGGGGGATGGCGCTATCGTCGAACGAGGTGTCGGCAAGATCGCAGCCAGGCTGACTGCGAGTCCATTGGCGCCGACAAAGACAGCGTCCGGCTCGGCAGCGCGGGTCGCCGTGACGATCTTGTCGATATCGGCGGGCGTTTCGGCATCACAGACAACAATCCGAGATCGGGATGGATCCTGTGCGAGTTGCTGCTGGGCACCACCGCGGCGCACCGTGTCGAGCGAGAGGTGGTCGCACTTAAGTCCGGAGTCGTCCAGCAGCGGCGCGATGCGACTGTCGCGGGCGGGCCAGATGGGATCGTCGCGAAACGGCGTTTCACTTAGCGGAACTCCATCGACGAGAAGGATGCCATCTCGAACGGTGCGACCCGTGGCGGGATTTGCCGGGCACAGGATCATGCGCGGCGGGCGCAGCGTCTCGTTGACTGCGCGCAGTTCGGCGCCGAGTGGACCGCGCAGCGTCGAATCAATTTTTTTCAGCAGCAGACGTCCGCCGGTCGAGAGTTGCTCCTTCAGCAGGCTTGTCACGATCTCGCGGGCGGTTTCCGATGGGAGATTGCGCGTTTCCGTTGTGAGCACGGTCAGGCCTTGAGGCGATAGTTGGGCCGATCTGAGAGGAACGACGACTGGATGCCCGTGTCGCCTGAACGACGCTCCGACTTCCAGGCCTCCGCTGAGATCATCGGCGAGGAGGAAGTCGCTCATCGCGGGAGAAATTGCAGCGCGTACAGGGAGGCGCCGCGCAGGCGGACCACGAGGCGCACGGGTCGGCCGGCGATGGACGACACGTCTTTTCCATGGCCGAGCCATTCGACGCTGTGGTGGACAAAGTTGCCATTGATATAGACGCAGTCGTCCACGCCGAAACCTGGAATCGGGCGCCCCTCCTGATCCTCGAAACCGACTTGGGCATAGCCCATCGCTCCAGTGTTGATGTTCAATTCCAGGCTTTGCCCAGTGAATGTGAATGGTCGCGTGATGATCAGGCCCATGCGATCGTAGGGTGCATCGGCGGAGACAAATCCGTCGAGGCGCTGCACCGCGCGATAGACCATGCCGCCGTCAGTCAGGCGACGTGCGGGGGAATGATACTCTTCGTTGCCGAAGAAATACTGCCAGATCTCATCGCCGCGCCGGACCATGCCTTCGGCAATATAGATTTGATGCAGATTCCGACCTGCGTACTCGCCAACCTGGAGGTAGGTCGGCGAGGGGAAGCGGGTCCAGTGGATGCCGTCGCGGCTCACGGCAGTCTGTGTTTCAACCATGCCGGACCCGAGGCCGCGCGACTTGTCTTCGTACAATACGCGGCGTGTCGCGGGCTGCGCTGGCTCCTCGTAATCGAAATACATCACCGGAAACGCAAAATAGGCGTCTGGGGCCCACGGGTATTTGTCGGCCTTGGGCACATAGACGCCGCTTCCGGGTGGATCAATGCGTTCATCAGGTTGAAAGACTGTCGGCAGTTCGATTCCGAAGTCGCCAGGCGTGAGCGGGCCGTTGTCGAGCCACCATGGCTGCGGGGTTCGCAGAGGTCTCTTTGCCGCAATGGCGTGAACCTGATCCGCCGACAACAGCGGGACCGGCCACGGGCGGTGGATGTCGCGGGTTTCGGACATCACGAACTCACGTCGCGTGCCTCCGCCAGCACTGCGCGGAAATCCCGTGCGATGATAGCCGACGTAGCAGCCACGCTGGTCGTCGTAGAATAGACCTGATTGCGAACCGGAACGGAAGGACAGCACGGCAGTTCGTTGCCGGGTCCATTTCCAGCCGTCGGCGGACGTGTACAAATAAACGCCGCGTCCCTCGAGGCCGCTCACATATTTCCAGCGCTCAGCCGGCGGTGCCTGAGGATCGAGGATTGGGCGTCCCAGAGCGGCAGGTTCTGCGATGACAATATTCCGTCGCCCCTTGTGATGCATGCCGGTATCCGGCGCGGTGAAGTGTACGCCGTCGGTGGAGGTATGCACCATGAGGTAGTCGTCGGGGCCGCCGTTGTAGATGCGAATGAGACCCTTCTCATCCTCAACCACGGTGAGGTGTTTGCGGAAAGGACCTGGACCCGCCGCGAACACGGGTTCGATGCGCTGCGGCGGATGCACGGTGAAGGCGATGTTCTCTCGCCTCTCCATAAAGCTGTCGTCGAGAAAAAGGTGCCGTCTCGTACCAAGTTCAACCACTTCCTGACGTGGGCTGTTGGGCGCGAAGAGGAGGGGAGGACCTGGAGTGAAATTGGGTTCCGGCCAGGCGGGCGCGAAACTTGTTGGGGCAAATGCTCCCGTGTACACGGCGCCGCGCGAAATTCGAAACTCATCCAGAGCGCCTGCAAGCGGCCGTGTCCAGTGGCCGTCGCGACCGAGCGTGAGGTAGTCTTCATCACCCTTGGGCAGTGCATGGAAACCGACAGCGGACGTTTCCGCGATTGGGCGTCCGTCGACAAAATGAAAGAGGCGTCCGCGGGCGGCGTCATGGACGAAGGCGTAGTGATGCCATCCCTGTGTATCGTTGATCGCTGCCGCAAGGGATGATACGCTGATGCGTCTGCTGCCGGGATTCTCCCAAATGAGGCGCGAGGCGTTCCTGTCGATGGAAAGGCGCGTGACGATGTCATTTTCTCCCCGCGGCCCCGTGCCGAGTTCGAGCACGACACCTTGGGCGTGTCCAGGCTGAGAGCGAAGCCAGAACTCCACCGTCCAGTCAAAGGCTCCGAGATTCAGATCGCTGTGAGTGACCCGGGCAAACGTCACCTCGCGTCGAATCTGCCGCTCACCGCTGGTCATGAGCGCGGTGAACTGTGCGTTGTGCCAGCTCAGCGGTTCCATTGTGCGTCCAGGCGGGACAGGAAAACGGTGAAGCGCCGCGGTGCGCTCACCCTCCGAGGGTATGGTCACGGAGGGAAACGGCGTCGTGCTCAACGCCTGTCCGAAACGGCCCGGCACGACGCTTCCACCGAGCCCGAGGACGAGTGGTGCGTCAATGCCGGCTGAAGACTCCAGCGGGGTACTGGGATAGAGACCGACGGGTTCGTCGAACAACCATAGGGCGACAGTATCCGCCGCGGTCAGGGCGGAGCCTGTGAGGAGAAGGGCGGCGGGAAGTAGGAATCGCATGAATTTTAACCGATCAGCGTCGGACAAACTGCAGTGCATAAAGTGATGCACCACGAATGCGCCCCACGAGGCGCACGGTTTGCCCGGAAAGTGCGGAGAGATCCTTTGTGCGATGTCTCAAGTCCCTGGCCAGCCATTCGACTTCATAGTCGATTTCATCGCCGTTGACGTAGATGCCTTCGTCGACGCTGAACCCAGGAATCGGCTGGTTCCTTTCGTCGACAAATCCAAGCTGGAGGTAACCGGTGGCTTCTGTGTCCACGTTCAGCACGAGGCGGTTGCCGGTGAAGCGGAACGGTTTGGTGACAAACTCTCCACCGGTATACGCGCCATCAAGCGACACGAAGCCATCGGTGCGCTGCACGAGCCGGTGAATCACATCCGGCTGTGCGGCCCTTTGGTAGGGATCGTGGTAAGTCGATCGGGTATAGGCATACTGCCAGATTTCGCGACCGCGTCGGACCATGCCGTAGCCCGTGTAGGGACGGCGCATCACGTATCCGTCGACTTCCCCCACACCGACGTAGGCCGGGCGCGGGTAACGCTTCCAATTCAGGCCGTCGCGGCTGACGGCGAGTTGTGTCTCCACCAGTCCGGTTCCGCGTTGTTCATCCGCGCGCGCGAGGATGCGTCGCTGCGGCGGACCGTCGGTGTGGTAGTGGAAGAAGAGCAATGGGAACGCGACGTAGGCGTCCTCGGCCCATGCATATTTCTGTGCGCGGGTGTTGTAGACATCGGTGCCCTCGGGATCGAGCCGGGGGTCTGCCTCGAAAGCGATTGGATATTCGAGGCCGAAACCGCCGGGAGCGAGCGGGCCGTTGTCGAGCCACCAGGGATCGAGTTCCTTCGCCTGGATACGAATGCCTTTCTCCAGTGCGGCCCGGGTGTCGGCGGGTGTGACGGGTTGGAAGGGCCAGGGTTGAAGCAGGTCCGTTGCCTCCATCAGCAGCATTTTCCGATCCGTGCTGCCGTTCGCCAGGCTGTAGTAATCGGTGCGATGATGGAGGACATAGCACTGGCGCTGGTCGTCGTAGAAGACATTCTCCGCGGAGCCCGCCCAGAACGGGAGTGAGGCGGCATTGTTGCGGAGCCAGGTGTATCCGTCGGCGGAGGAGTAGGTGAAAATGCCGCCGCGCTGGCGGAGGCCGCTCACGAGTTTCCATCGTTCATCGCCATGGCCGTTGGGATCGATAAACACATTTCCGACCGTCGCGGGATCCTTGATCGCGATGTTCCTCTTCCCGCCGAATTCGCGTCCGAGATCCGGTGCGACGAATTTCACTCCATCCTTCGAAGTGAATACCGCGACGGAATCCCTCGGCCCGTTCACGTAGAGTCGGATGTCCTCGGGTCCCGCGTCGACCACGGAGATCCAGCCGGATGCCTCGAGCACTCGCTCGGCGATGCGGGCTGGGTGAGGAGTAAAGGTCACATTGCGACTTTCCGAGAGGAGCACATCGTCGAGAAACAGATGGCGGCGCGAACCGAGATCGATGACGGCTGCCCGGGAGTGGTTGCCGGGAAAGAGCAGGGGCGGACCTGCGAGCAGAGGATGCGCCTGACGTTCGCCATTCAGGAGGCGAGAAAAACTTGCGGGCGGCTTGAAGTCCGCGACGTACGCCTGGTGATCGCTCAGTCGCAATTCATCGATTGCTCCCGGCAACGGCTGCTGCCAGGTGCCATCGCGGGCGATCGACCAGTAGTCCTCGTCGCCCTTGGGCAGCGCCTTGAGCCTCACTGCGGTCACGGACTGCGATCTGCCGTTGGCGAAATGGCGAAGCAGTCCCTTCCTGGAATCATAGACCACCGCGCAGTGGACCCACGTGCCTGAACGCAGAGCGGCAGCATCGCTGGCAAGCGTGACGTGTGTTCGTGATGGCTGGTTGGAAAACTCGAAGGCGGCTTTGGCGGGAGAGAATGAGAGGCGTGTGACGACGTCGTTCTCACCGCGCGGACCTGAGCCGAGTTCGAAAACAACACCATCGCCGGATGCGGTGGTGTCGGCCTTGAGCCAGAATTCGATCGTGAAGTCCGTCGCGCCGATATTGAGAGGCGAATCCGTGGGTGAGGGGAATGCCTGGCGACGCAGGTGCTTGTCGCCATTCAGGAAGCCGGCGGCAAACGTCGCAGTCCGCCAACTCAGTGGCTCGACTGTGCGGCCTTCGGCTTTCGGAGGAGCTTCGAGGCCGTCGCGGACCGCGCTGGAAAGCCCGGCTTTGAACACCGGCGAGAACGGTCCCGGTGTGATCGGGTGGAGGGCGTTGCCGAATCTGCCCTTCGTGATTTCGCCTCCGCGCCCGAGCACGAGGAAATAGGCGTTTGGTCCAGCGTCGTTCAGTATTGAGCTTGGATAAACGCCCACCTGTTCGTCGAAAAGCCAGAGTGCTATGGTCTCTCCGCGGGCGGCGACCGCAAGGAGCAGCACGGCTGCGATGAGGGAGCGAACGCAGCGGAAAATGGAGAGCGGGGCTGGGGCAGCCGGCGTCATCAGGAGGCAACTTTTTTGACGGCGGATCCGGTGGCGCGCAGACGGTTGGAGGCGACGGTTGCGGCGAGCAGGAGGGCCTGGACGAGCGACCGGGCGTCACCTCGGCCGGTGCCAGCGTTGTCGAAGTCGGTGCCATGCTCGACGGAGGTGCGGATGATGGGCAGCCCGAGGGTCACATTGACCCCACGCCAGATGCCGAGCATCTTGGCCGCGACGTGGCCCTGGTCGTGGTACATCGCAATGGCGCAATCGAATTGACCCTGCAGGGTGCGGAAAAAAACCGTGTCGCCTGCATAGGGCCCGCTGACGTTCCATCCGCGTGCGCGCGCCTGTTCGATGGCAGGCGAGATGTACTTGATTTCCTCGTCGCCAAAGAGGCCGCCTTCACCCGCATGCGGATTGAGGCCGGCGACGGCGATGTGGGGATTGGCGATGCCGAGTTCCTGCACACCAGTTCGCGCGATCTCGATCACGGAGAGGATGCGTTCGGGTCGTGCGCGCTCGATTGCCTCGCGTAGCGAGACGTGAGTGCTGACATGGCAGATGCGCAAATTGTCGGCCACGAGCATCATCGTGACTTTCGGCTGGCCGCAGAGTTCGGAGAGCAATTCGGTATGTCCGTCGTAGTGATGTCCCGCGGCATGCAGCGCCGCCTTGTTGATCGCGGACGTGACAACGGCATGAGCCTTTTCCGCAAGCGTGAGTTCCACCGCACGCTTGATGTACTCGAAAGCTGCCTGGCCGCACGCGGGATTGATCCTGCCGCGGACCAGTTTCGCGGCGTCGAGGTTTGCGAGATCGACGACCTCGATCAAGGAGGGGGAATCTGTGGCGTCGGAGGGACTTGCGATCACGCGAACCTGCGCGGGTGCCTGGGTAATGGCGATCGCCGCGCAAACCACCGAGGCATCGCCGATGACCACTGGCCGGCAGACGTTACGGACCTCGGGCAGCAAGAAGACCTTTGTCAGAAGCTCCGGTCCGGTGCCTGCGGGGTCGCCTAGGGTGACGGCGAGAATGGGTTTGGGGATGGTGTTCACGGGATGAGCCCTGCATCGCGCAGGGCCAGACGGATCTGGGAAACCTCGGCGTCGCTGGCGGGAATCAGGGGGGAGAGCACCTCGCGCGAGCAGAGGCCGTAAATTTCCATGATTGCCTTCAGGGCGATGAAAACCTGTGAGAGCGTTCGGCCCTTCTGGTAGGTGGCGTTGATGGAATCGACGCGTTGCTGGGCGGCATCGCCTCGGGCGGTGTCGCCTGAGAAGAGCTGGATCATCAGATTGCGAAGGTCGGAGGGCGCAAAGTTGCCCGCGCCTGGAACACAGCCGTCTGCACCGGCGCGCACGGACTTGCTCGTGAAGGCGATCGATCCACAGAACACCGCGAAATCCGGGCGTCCGCCGTACTGGCGCGCGAGAGTTTCCTGACGTGTGGCGTCGGGTTCGGAATCCTTGATGCCCGCGACGAGAGGGTGGTGTGAGAGGCGTTCGACCACCTCAAGAGGGATGGTTTGTTTGGTGGTCTGTGGGATGTTGTAGAGGTACATCGGTGCTCCAACAGCTTCGGCGACATGCACGAAGTAGCGCTCCATCATCTCCGGGGTGAGTGGATAGTACGACGGCAGGTTGCCTACAACGGCATGCGCGCCGAGGCGAACGAACTCGCGGCCCAGTTCGATCGAATGTGCCGGGCTTGTGTCGCCGATGCCACCGAAGATCAACATGCGCCCGCTTGCGGCGCGGACTGCGAGTTCCATCAGGCGCAATCGCATCCGAATGGGCATCGATGCAAATTCGCCGGTGGTTCCTGCGACCATGATGCCCTGGCAGCCGCCTGCCATGACGTGGTTGAGCATGCGCGCAACCGCAGGTTCGTCGATTTCGCCCGCCCGGGTGAAGGGGGTGAGCAGCGGCACGATGACGTGGCCTCGAAGTTGGGCGCGGGACAGTCCGTGGGTTGTCAGTTTCTTCGTCATTCTGAGATCAATCAGTACGCGGCGCGGTAGATCTGTTCGGCGTCGGAAGGGGTGAGTTCTCGTGGATTGTTTTTCAGAAGGCGTGTGACTTTCATCGCCTCCTGCGCGAGGCGCGGCAGGTCTGTCTCCGGAATGCCGACGTCGCGGAGGCGCTGGGGAATGCCGCAGGCGAGCGACATTGCCACAAGGCGCTGCAGGCCCGCCTCAGCGGTCGCACCCGGAGACCCGTGGGCGCTGCATCCAAGTGCAAGGGCGATTTCCGCGTAGCGCTCCGGCATCGCGGGCAGGTTGAATCGGAAGACATGAGGCATGAGCAGCGAGTTGGCCACGCCGTGGGCGATCCGGTACTCGCCACCGAGGGGATAGGAGAGCGCGTGCACAGCGGCGGTGTTAACCGGGCCGAGGCAAAGTCCTCCATAGAGAGCGCCGAGCATGACGTCCGCGCGTGCGTTGCGATCGGAGCCGTTTCGCACGGCGGTCTCGATGCTGCGACCGATGCGTCGGATGCCTTCGAGCGCATAGACGTCGACTGCCGGATGGGCGAACCTGTTCGCGTACGCCTCCATGCAATGGACGAGCGCGTCGATGCCCGTGGCGGCAGTGACGGCCGGCGGCATCGACATCGTCAGGTCCGGGTCGCAGATGGCCAGGTCCGCCACAAGGTGCGGGCTGACGATGCCCTTCTTGAGTCGTTCCTCTTCGACCAGGAGAATGGCATTGGGCGAAACATCTGCGCCGGTGCCGGCTGTGGTCGGGATGCACACCAGTGGAGCGGCGCGCCGCTTGAGCAGGCCGATGCCGAAAATCTCGCGGATCGACTGTGCGCCGTCGAGGATGGCAGCCACGAGTTTTGCCACATCGATCGGACTGCCGCCGCCGAGGCCGATGATGACATCGGGCCGGGCGTCACGCGCGGCCGTGAGCACCTGGTTAAAGAGCGCGACCTCGGGTTCGCGGTCGATGCCTTCAAAAAGGTCCACGTGAAGCCCGGCGGACCTCCAGGTCTCAAAGAGGCCGTCCTGTGCGGCTGCCACCTGCGGACTTGAAACGACAAAGAGCCGTTTCCAGCCGGAAAGCTGGAACTCGGCAGGACTTTGCTGGATGCAACCGCTGCCGAGCAGCAGGCGCTTGGGTTGTTGGAGAATGACCGTATTCAATGGGAGGAGTAGGGATTGCCGGGATCGCCGGGCGGCGGAGGCGCCATGTCAGCGCCAAGCGCGGGATCAAAGGCGGGGTTTCGCGTCATCTCCTGCGCGCCGACCTCGCGTCGCCAGTTTCGGAGGCGTGCCGCAAGTTCGGAGGTCCTGGCGGGCTCCTGTGCGGCAAGGTTGTGCTGCTCGGATGGATCGGACTCGAGATCGTAAAGTTCAAAAGCCGGACCGTCCTGCGCTCCGCCGATCGATCGATCGAACCATTCGATGAGTTTGTACCGACCGACGCGGATGGCGCCGGAAGGTGCGAGTCCGAGGTGGTGGTAGTGGGGAAAGTGCCAGCACAACTCCGCGGCAGGCGCGAGCTTGGCGGCTGGGTCGAGCAGGGCCGGGGCGACGCTGCGGCCGTCGACATTCTCGGGTGCGGCGAGTCCAGCCAAATCGAGTGCGGTGGAGAAAAAGTCGGTTCCTGCGACTGGTTCGTTGCGTACCTGAGGCGCGATCCGGGGCGGCAGCGAGTAGATGAGAGGGACACGCACGCCGCCTTCATAGAGATCGGCCTTGGCTCCGCGGAGCGGCTTGCAGTCTTGGCTGCGTCCGAAAGCTCCGTGGTCGGAGGTGAAGACCACGAGCGTGTTGCGTTCGAGTCCATGGCTTCTGAGCGCAGCGAGCAGGCGTCCTATGCTGCGGTCGAGCTGCTCGACCATGGCTGCAACGACGGGGCGTTCGTGGGCGTGGTCGGCGCCGGGTTTTGAGGCATAGCGTGCAATCAGGTCGGCAGGGGCGAGTTCCGGACGATGGAGGGTGTTATGCGCAACGATGCACAGAAACGGCTTCGTCCGGGGCGTGCCGATGAAATCGATCGCCGCGTCGGTCAACCGCTCGACGTGGTGCGCGTCGTGCTCGGCATCGGCACGCGAAGAGGGTTTGCGCGTGACGAGCACGCTGTCGAATCCCTGCGATTCAGGGTCGGTCGGTCTGCCGGGATGATAGTTGTAGTCGTGCGCGAAATGCCATTTGCCGAAATGGCCTGTGGCATAGCCGTTCTTCTTGAAGACATCGCCGAGCGTGGGCACCTCGACGGGCAGATAGGGCCGCCAGGCGGGCGTGATGAGCCGGGGATTGGCCGGTTCCGTGCCCGGGATGTAATTCGTGAGGTGCAGGCGCGCCGGGTGAAGGCCGGTGTAGAGTGAAGCGCGCGCCGGCGAGCAAACGGGACTCGTGCTGTAGGCGGTGGCGAAACGCGCGCCACCGGCGGCGAGGAGGTCAAGGTGGGGAGTTTCGTAGAAGGAACTGCCGTAGCAGCCCAACTGATGGACGCCCATGTCATCCGCTATGACGACCAGGATGTTGAGAGGTGAATTCATGCTGCGACGGCCGGTGGGGCTTTCGCGGGGCGCATGCTCCAGTAGGTGAGGCGTTCGACGTCGGCGGGGACGTAGCCGCCGAGCAGCCTGCTCGCTATCCAGCCTGTTCCGAAAAGGATCAGGTGGCCGATGACGCCTATGAGCAATGGATTCAGCGGAAAATTGAAGCGACCCGCGTCGATCACGCGGCCGCCCGGTTCGGTGAGGATCGCCCAGATCGTGTACAGCAGGCACACAGCCACGCCGATGTAGCAGCCGCGACGTGTTGCCGTGCGGGTAAAGAAGCCCAGGCAGAAAAGTCCCAGCGTTCCACCGGCGAGAATCGAGCCGATGGTGACCACACGTTCCATCAACGGCGCCGATCCCTCCTTCGGCAGCAGCAACCAGGCGACGAGGATTGTCAGCGAGCCGCCGATCACGACCATGATGCGCCCGCAGAGCACCTGCGCCTTGTCCGCAGCCCCGGGTTTGAGGAACAGGAAATAGTCGGTTGTCAACACCGTGGCCACGCTGCTCAGGTCAGCGCTGACCGTGGACATGGCAGCGGCGAGAACTGCGGCGACCACGAGTCCGAGCAGGCCGACGGGCATGTAGTTCGCCAGAAAAAACGGCATCGCGCTGTCGGGCATAGGCGGCGGAGGCAGGTGGCCGAGGGTGAAGAATCCGTTGAGACATGCGCCTGCGAACATGAACATGGCAAAGATGGGCAGGCAGATGACAGCGCTGACAAACGCCGCTCGGCTGGCGGAGCGGTCGTCCTTTGCCACAAGGTAGCGTTGAACGATGTGCTGATCGGTCGAGTAGCGCCGTGTCCATTGCACCGCGTAGGCGAGGATAAAAAGCCACATCGTATTGTTGTGGGTCGAAAAAAGCACGTCCCAGGAAAAACCGCTGATGCCGAGGGTGAGTTTTCCCTGGCGGTAGGTCTCTGCGACGACTGCAAACGGTGCTCCTGCCTCCGGGGCCAGAAGGATGCGGAAGAGAATGAAGACGCCGCCGGCAATCAGGATGATGCCCTGAACGACGTCGGTCCAGACCACGGCCACGACACCTCCGATCATCGTGTAGAAGATCGTGAAGAGCCCGACACCGAGAATGACGGATTGGAGGTCCCATCCCGTGAGCACATTTACGGCGAGCGCTGTCGTGAGCAGCGTGACGCCGAGATCGAAGATGCGGTCGGCAAGGAAACCGAACGAGGTGTAGAAACGGCCGCCGAGTCCAAAGCGTTCGCCAATGTATTCATAGGCGCTCATGCGCACGACGCGGCGGTAGAAGGGCACCACGATCCGCGCAACCACGAGGAGCACGATGGGCACGGTCATGTGGGGAATCAGCAGCACGAGCCCTATCTGGTAAGCGGTGCCCGGGTGGCCGACGATCGTGCCGGTGCCGATGATAGTCGCCATGATCGTAAACGCGACCGCCCACATGGGGATGCTGCGTCCGGCGACAAAAAATTTCTCCGCGGTCTTCCTGCCGCGGGAGACGTAGAAGCCAATCGTGCCGATGAGGACGAAGTACAGCGCGATGACAGCGAGATCGAGGGGAGCGAGGCTCACGGTAGAGAGATTGAGGGCTTACCAGGGCATCGTGCGGCCGGTGTGCCTGCGGCCGATCTCCGCAACCTCCTTCGCACCGCCGGCGATGATGTCGATACCGGCGTCGAGTTGTGAGACGATGTCCTCGGTCCGGGCGTTGTCGAGGATGTGAAGCTGTGCGGCCTTTGCAGCGGCGATCACCCGCTTTGCGGCGGCCAGCAGTTCGGGCGGCTGTACCACGCCCGGTTTGCGGCCGTAGTCGAACGCCACGTCGAGATAGCCATTCGCGTAACTCGTGTCGCGCGGTCCCCATTCGGCGAAGGACAACCCTGGCACGCGGGCGATCGCCTTCGCATGTGGCAGGCCCGTGCGGTCCTCGATCTTCACGCCGATCATGATTTCTCCCTTCGGATTGAGCGGCCAGACGTCGGCGACCTTGTAGTACTCGCGCGGGCTGATGCCCCAGATCTTCGAGGCGAATTCGTGCGCGCCGAACATGCGAAGGCCCTCTTCGAGTCCGGCGCCGACGGCCTGGCGGTTCACTTCGTACCGGGCCGCGCGAACGAACATCGCCACCGCCTCCGGGTTGCGGGCGTGACAGATGTGGAGTCCATGGACGCCGGCTGCAAGGGCCTGCTGGATCATCCAGTGGTTTGACTTCACCGTGGACGCATCGAGGCCGTAGAGCGGAAGCGTGACGATGACTGCAGGCGTTCGATGGCCGGATTTCGTAGGACCTCCGTCGGCGAGACCGCGCATGAACTCGCGCAACTGCGTGAAATCGAGCGCCGCGCCCTCCATGTCGTACATGAGCAGGTCGGCCCAGGTCTGTGCGGCCGCCCTGCCCTCGGTATAGCCGCCACGACCATAGTCATAGTATACGGGCTGACCGGCTTCGAGCAGTTCGATGGCCTTGTTGAGCCGCTTTGGCCCGTTGTACGCGACATCTGCCGCGTAGGAGGCAATCGTGCAGAACGTCGCGAGGAAGAGAATGGCGAGACGATTCATGGGGCAGGAAACGGATGACGGGGGATCAGTTGCGTCGGGCGCCGAGATCGGCGGGAGCGTCCGGTTTCGGGGTGAATGTGCGGAGAATTTCGAAGTACTTTGGGGCCTTGGTGACCGCGTCGAGGCGCCCCCAGAGGACGACTTGGCTGCCTGAAGCGCGTGCAATGACACGCCACTGGCCGCCCGTTCGACTGTCGCCCATGCGGACGGGACGGCCGGCGTAGTCACCGGCTGCGAGCGGCTCGCGCGTGGTGAGAATCGTGGTGCAGCTTACGGTGTCGAAATGGAGCTCGGTGAGTTCGCCCTCCACCGCATCGTCGATAAAGATGTCGGAGACGGCAATATGTGGGCCGCCCGGTGTGGAGGCGTCGGCCATGTTGCGATCGAAAGTGACGCGGGGGCTTTCGACCTTGTCGGTCGACTTGAAGATGTTGGCGGTGAATCTGCTCGGTCCGAGCGACGGCTTGTCCTCGAGGAATCGCCATTCCTGCCAGACTGTGTTGTGGTCGGCGCTGATTTCCGAGCGTTGAAGGTAAAATCCGCCTGCATTCTCTGCGATGATGTTATGCGAGAACCGGGCACGCGTCTCCATCGTCACGCGCATGGCACCTGAGTTGCGGCTGCCATTGACATTCCCAACGAAGAGATTGCGTGCGACGACGATGTTGAATTGGTCCGCGGGTGGGTACGCATCAAGCGGGGCGTCGTAGCGATGCTCCTGTCCGCCGAGGAACAGGCCGCCGGCATCATCACCTGCCTCGTTGGCGACAATGACGTTGTCGGTGATACGTGGGGCGGACCAGAGCGCGACGAAGATGCCGCCGGCGTCGTTCTTGCTGAGCGCCTCGTTGGCGACGACGACGTTGCCGGTCAATTCACCCCGAGATCCGTCGAAGAACGAGAGTGCCCCGCCGTCGGAACTACGCATTGGGTCGTCCAGACCGGCGCGGTTGTTGGCGAAAACGCTTCCCAAGATGCGCGGCGCGGCGGCACGGTCTGCGGCGACGGCTGCTCCGCGACCGCATTCCGTGGTGTTGCCGTAGAAAAGGCATTTCTCAATGCGTACGGCGGAGCCGTTCAGGCACATGATTGCTCCGCCGTCGTGGGCGGTTTCATGGAGCAGCGACGGGTTCCAGCCGGTGGGAATGAGGGTGCGGTTGTTGAGGAAGATGCAGTTGACGATGACTGGTGAAACTCCGTCGCAGAACAGGGCAGCGCCCTTGCCGCGCACGCGGCCGTTGACGAGGAAGAATCCGTCGAGCCGGCAATCATTGGCTCCGATGACAATCCGGTTTTGCTCTCCACCATCGAGGTAGGTGGGGTGCGCGAGGATGTCGCGTGCGCCACCGGCGGCGGCGAAGCCGCCAAAAAGATCCACCTGGGGCTTGAGCGTGAAGGTTGGCTGGAGGTAGCGCCCGGCGGCGACGAGCACGGCGACGCGACGGGGAGCGACTGGGGCGCCCGCCGCTTCGAGTGCGGCAATCACGCTAGCCAGCGGTTTGGCTGCGGATCCGTCTCCCTTGATGTCGTCGCCGCGCGCCTGGTCGACGTACAGCACTGTGGCATACTGGGCGGTATCAACGACAGCGCGGGCGTCGGGACCGGGGGTGGCCACTGCGCGAGCGGAGAGAATCGCGAGGGAAAAGAGCAAGGCCGCGGCTGCGTGGCGCATGGGTTTTGGAGTTGAGCCGGAAGGGCGGAGCATTTCAGACGGATGGTGCAAGCGTTGCGACAGAATCGCCCTCGACGAGGCGTGGCTCCACGAGGATCTTGGTCGGAGTGTTCTCGGTGCGGTTCCTGATGCGCCACAGCAGTTGTTCGACTGCGCGCCGACCGATCGCTTCCGCGCGGATATCGATCGTGGTGAGTGCCGGGGTGAGTCCCATCACCAGCGGTCGCTCATGGTTGAATGAAAGCAGGCTGACATCGCGTCCGACGCGGAGTCCCTTTTCGTGCAACGCGTGGTAGAGCTGGACGGCGATGCTGTCTGCGCTGACAACAAGCGCGGTCGGGCGCTCGGCGGCTGGCATTGATTCCCATCGCTCGAGCAGCGGGGCGATATCCCTGGGATGTGTGATTGCGGGCAAGGGCCAGCGAACGTTCTCGACGGTGGGATTCTCGAGGAATGTCAGTTGCATGCCGAGTCGTTGCAGATGCAGCGAGATGGAGCGCTTGAGCCCCTCGGCGCGGGTCTGGCCCGGGCGTGGATGCAGGTAGCTGATGTTCCTGTGACCACGCGCTCGCAGGTATTCTGCCGCGATGCGCGCGCCGGTGTCGGCGTCGGTGCCGCACATGTCACCGTCGGCCGACTCAGGTTTGCCGAGCAGCCAGACATGTGGCAGGCGCCTGATGGCGTCGACAAGTGCGGGGCTGGCGCAGGTGCTGAGATCTCCGAGCAGCGGGCTCTTGAGGATGAGTCCGTCCACCTGGTTCTTTGCGAGAAAAGCCGGGATGCGGTCAGCGTTTGGTACGTTGGCGAGCATGAGGTTCATCCCCTCGACGGCCATCGCGAGTTCCACGCCGTGGAGGGCCTCGGCGATGACAGGCAGGTGGGCAAGGGAGTCGTCCATGCCTATGAGGAGAACGCCGAAGTTGCCGCGATTGCGGCGCGGTGCACCGCCGTCGATTGGGTTCGCTTTGCGCCGACGCCGAAGCGGTTTGTAATTCGTGCTGGCGATCGCCTCGAGCACACGCTGGCGAATGCCGGGACCGACGGCATCGGGAGTATTGATCACTCTGGAAACGGTGCCCACGGCGACCTTGGCGACGGCAGCGACGTCGAGAATGGTGGGTTTTTCCAGGGCGGCCGGGGAGGAGCGGTTCACGCTCTGGCTGTGGCGGATGAAAATTGTTGGTGCAAGAAAAAACATGAAATAGATAGCATAAAAGTGTATTTCATTGTTATAACAATGGCCAAGTCGTCGCGCACATACCCTTAGTAAGGGTTCCGTGGATTGAGGTTTTTATCTGATTCTTGCCAGGATATGAGGTATTATGGCGCTTATTTTCTCTTATTTCATGCTAGATAAACGCCTGGCATCAGGTCACGGTGTGGTCCATGCCCCCTGCAAAAAGGAAGCTGATTGGGTTGGCGGGATCTCTTGTCTTTTTCGCGCTGACTTCCGTCGGCGAGGTCCCTGAGACGAATTCGATTGGAATGCGGCTGATAGGAATTCGCGCGGGGACGTTTTTTATGGGGGCATCAGCCGATACGCTGCCTTCTCGTTTTGAGACCCCGGCCTATTTGTTGCGTGGGGATTGGGACGAGCGGCCGGTGCATGCCGTGACATTGACGCGGGGTTTCGCGATGAGCGAAACGGAGGTGACCGTGGAGCAATTCCGTCAGTTTCACCCGAACTTTGTCGGCAATCCCTCTACGGCGCCCTATGTCAGCGGAGTCAGTTGGGACGAGGCGATGGCGTTCTGCGACTGGCTGAGCAAAAAGGAAGGCAGGACCTACCGCCTTCCGACCGAAGCGGAATGGGAGTATGTTGCGCGGGCGGGCAGCACGACGCTGTTTGCCGGAGGTGACGAACCCGCCGCGTCCGGCGTACCCAACGCTTGGGGCGTCAAGAACATGGAGGCGGCTGTAGCGGAGTGGTGTCTTGACTGGCATGGCGAGTATCCGGCTGCGCCCCAAGTCGATCCAATTGGCCCTGCGGACGGCTGGGCCAAGGTCATTCGAGGTGGTGGACTCGACAAGGAAACCGCCTACTATGTCCGTCCTTCCAATCGGGCCGGGATGCCGCCGAACTTTCCACCAACAGGTCATGCGCCGAGCGGGCATGCGGAGAAACGAATTTCTGGTGGCGCGAGCGAGGCGCGAGGGGAGGGACAGCAGCGAAGCGGCTCTTACAAGAGTGAGGTGTTGTATCTGGGATTCACCCGCTCAGTCCTGAACAATCAGGGCAACCATCACATCGGCTTCCGTGTGGTCTGCGCCGCGAATCCGAGCGCGCGCCCGATCGTCGCGCGGATCGCCTACGCGCAGCAAGGCGTGTCACAATCCGCACCTGGGATCCTGGCCGGGCCGGATGCGACGAAACCGTATTTTCGGAAACGCTACCTCCTGCCCACGCCTCCGGAAAACACCGATCCAGCGCGGCTGAAGTCATATCGCGCGCTCGGCTGGCCGCGTGGGTTTCTCAGGCATCAGCACAGCCCGGGGCTGGAGGTGGCGAACAACGGCGACGTGATTTTTATCTCGTTCACCGCAGTGGGTGAACTCGATCCGGACGTCGCACTCCTGATCACCCGATTGCGTCACGGCGCTGACGAGTGGGACCCGCCCGATCTGTTTCTGGATTTGCCTGACGTCGACGATCATGCGCCGATGCTGTGGAACGACAACGGAACGCTATGGTTCTTTTGGGGAACGAACAGGCTCGATTCCGGATTTCCCTTCCAGTGGATCAATTCAGACGACAACGGTGCGACCTGGAGCAGGATCAAGTTTCCGAATTTCACGACACCGGTTGGCCCCCATTCCGCCCAGCCGATTACGAGTGCGTTTCGCGACCCACGAGGCCGTATCTATGTGGCGAGCGATGCAGTCGGACCGGAGTCTGTGCTCTGGCAGAGTGATGACAATGGATCCACCTGGCGCGATCCGGGTGGCCGCAGCGGCGGGCGGCACACCGCATTTGTCCTGAAACGCGATGGCATGACGATCATGGGGATGGGCGGCAAGAGCTCAAACATCGAGGGCTTCATGCCGAAATCAATCTCCACCGACGGAGGCCGGACGTACACCGTCACGAAAACTCCGTTTGCACATCTGGGCAGCAACCAGAGGCCAACGTGCATCCGTCTCGCGAGCGGCCGGTTGTTCATGGCGGGCGACTACCAGAGCGAGAAAGGTGCACAGCCCGTCGGAATTGACCGGCGTGGATGCTACGTGGCGCTATCCGACGACGACGGTGAAACATGGCTCGAGCGTCCGCTCTTGGGAACGCAGCGGCATGAACGTGCGGATCGCTCTGCCCAGATGAACGGCGACACGCTCGGCTATGCTGTCGCACGGCAGGCGCCCAACGGGGTGATTCATCTCATCGCTACGATGACCGAACCCTGCCTGCATTTTGAATTGAACGAGGCATGGATCCTTTCGGGAGATCGCATCATGGTGGACGACGCCTCATTGCGAGCGAACACCGCAACGCGGGTTTCGCACGTTGGAACCTACGAGGAAAAGGACGCCACCGGAAGGGTGCGAATGATCTATTCGGGAGGCATGGCGAACGACGGACGCTTTCTTTTTGATGGGGAACAACGGTGGTTCTATCCGGACGGGAGCTTGCAGCGTTCCGCGAGCTACAGCTTGGGTCGCCTCACTGGTCGGGAAAAGTATTTTGCCGCCGATGGACACCTCGAATGGGAGCGCATCCACCGTTCCGATGCCCTGGTCATATGGACAAACTTCTGGCCCAACGGGAAGGTGCGCACACGCTCGGAGTGGCGCGATCAGCGTGCGGAGGGTCGCGCCGTGCTCAACGATTTCTCGGGCCGTGAAATTTTCCGCGTGGATTTCGAACACGGGATTCCCCGGAACATGAGCGGCGATCCCGGAGAGAATTGATCACCATGAATCGCACGCAAGCCATCTGGCGGATTTTGGGGGCCATTGCGGCGGGAGCGTTTTCTGCACCCACGCTGCCCGGTGCGGATGTTCCAGTTCCGTCACCGCGACCGCCCAATATTGTTTTCATCCTCGCGGATGACATGGGCTGGAACCAGGTCGGCTATCAGGGCAGCAAGTGGTACGAGACACCCAACATCGATCGGCTGGCGGCGGAGGGCATGCGGTTCAGTGACGCCTATTCCGCGGCACCCATCTGTTCTCCGACACGCGCCGCACTGATGACTGGCAAGGCACCCGCGCGATTGCATCTCACGGACTATATTCCCGGGCGGAAGTGGGAGGAGAAGCCCCTTGTCACGCCGGAGATGCGGCAGGGCGTGCCGCTGGAGGAGACGACGATTCCGGAGATGCTCCACACGCGCGGCTACATCTCCGGTCTTTTTGGCAAGTGGCATCTGGCGGAGAACTATGACTATGAGCCGTGGCGTCCGCTCGATCCGGAGTCACAGGGATTCGACGTGGTTTTCCACACGCGCAAGCCGGAAAGCGAGAACGCGCCGAACAGTGACCGGCACAACGCGATCGCGATCACCGATCGGGCGATTGCCTTTATCGAGCGGAATCGAGAGCGGCCCTTCTTCTGCTATGTTGCGCACAATGTCGTCCATACACCCTTGATGGAGGACACGGGGCCCATTGCGAAATACCAGGCCAAACCCGGCTCTGAGCAGCCGGTGAACAATGCCGTGATGGGCGCGATGATTGAGACAATGGATACGCAGATCGGCAGGCTGCTCGAAACGCTCGATCGACTTCACTTGCGCAGGAATACGCTCGTGGTGTTCATGTCCGACAACGGCAACGTCGCCAGCCTTCAGGCGCAAACGCCCTGGCGCGGCGGCAAGGCGACGATCTGGGAAGGTGGTCTGCGCGTGCCGCTGGCAGTACGCTGGCCGGAGGTGGTGGCGCCGGGGCGGCAATCAACCGAGCCGGTGACGACTTCGGATTGGTTTTCGACGCTGATGGATGCGGCCGGTGTGCGCTGTCAGCCGACCTATCATGATGGTGTCAGCCTGATGCCACTTCTTTCGGGCCATGCGACGTCGCTTGGTCGCGAGGCGCTCTACTGGCACTATCCGCATTACCATCACCTGGGAGACTTTCGTCCGGGCAGTGCCATCCGGATGGGACGCTACAAACTCATCGAGTGGTATGAAGGCACGTTGCTGCGCCGCGGTCCCGCGGTGAGCCTCTTCGATCTGGTCGACGATCCCGGCGAGAGTCACGACCTCGCTGCGGCGCAGCCCGAGCGTGTTGTGCTGATGCAAGCCAAGCTGGCGGCGTGGCGCCGCGAGGTGCGTGCACAGGAGATGACGGTTCGCGCGACATCGGCAGTATCGTCACCTCGATAGCGGCTCCCGAATCGTGGGCTGATGCCAGGTGCACGAAGGCTCGCAAGCCTTGCCTTTCGAAGCGATGGTTCCTTTTCTGGCGATTGCGGTGATGGCAGGAGACGCCGGGACTGAAATCTTTGCCTACCGTTTGGGCAATGGGCCGTCGAGCATCCGGGTCATTGTGAGTTTTCCCTCCTGCCTGATCTCAGGGAAGGAGGCGGGTGGGGGCAGGAAGTCGTTCGTCGCCCGCATCCAGCGATCCAGCTCAAGGAGAAGCGAATCGCCGATGGAGGCATGGGCGGGATCGTTCGCGAGATTGATGAGTTCGTGGGGATCGCGAACCAGGTCGTAGAGTTCGATGGGAGGGCGCGGTGAGTGGAACATCTCCGCGAGCGCGGGCGGAAGTCGGCCTGCCGCCTGCTCGGCCTCAAGAATGTTCCAGACCGGGGCGGAGACATGGTCAAGCGAACCGCGGTAGGAGACTTCGGGGCGGCAGTTGCAGATCAACGCATACTGTTTCGAGACAATCGCTCGGGTCGGTTCCCATGTGTCGTGCCAGTTCCGCTCGGCGTAAACGTACTGGCGCGACGGATGAGGTCGGCCGGTAAGCAGTGACACCAGGCTGCGGCCTTCCATGGATGGCAGCGGGGGCTGGTCCGCCAAATCGAGCCACGTGGCTGGCAGATCGACCGATGACACGAGCTCCGATGTCTCAATCCCAGGGGCGATTTTCCCTGGCCAGCGGACGATGAGCGGGACGTTGATACCGGCTTCATAGAGCGTGGCTTTGGCCCGCGGATATGGCATGCCGTGATCGCTCAGGAAAATCACTATGGTGTCTCGCGCCCGACCTGAGGCATCAAGTTGCTGCAACACTTCGTTGCAGTCCCTATCGAGGCGATGAATGGCATCGTAGTGCAGCGCAAGATCGGCACGAACGGCGGGTGTGTCCGGCAGAAAGGGCGGCACGGTTACCTTCGCCGGATCGTGGGGCGGGATCACCTCTCCGCGGATGTGGTCGTAGTTGGTATAGAGATCCCGGTGGGGATCATTGAATCCGACCCAGAGGAAAAACGGGCGGTCGGGTGGCGCCTGGCGAAAGAACTCCGCGGTTGGCATGTCGTTGCCGCCGACCAGATCGAATCTCCGCGCAAAATCGTTGCCGAGATGATGCTTTCTGAAAACGCCCGTGAAGTAGCCGCGCTCCCGAATTGGCTCCAGGATTGTCGGCACCTCCCGCGGCAAGGGTGCGTGCAGGCGCGAGGTGCCTGTGGCATGAGGCGTGCGGCCGGTGAAGAGCGAGGAGCGGCTGGGGCTGCATTGCGGCGCCGTGGCATAGGCGCGCTGGAATCGAATGCCTTCAGCAGCGAGGCGATCGATTGCCGGCGTGCGCACGTGTGGATCGCCATAACATCCCAGCGAGAACCTGCTCAGATCGTCGGCGATGAGCACGACGATGTTGGGTGGAGGGCGGGAAGGGGATGCAACCATGATGTGTTCTCAGCCTCGCTGGAGCGATGCCTGAATTTCCTCGAGCGTCTGGCCTTTGGTTTCAGGCACGAATCGGAATACAAACACCAGGGACACGGCCCCCATCGCGGCGAACGCGAGGAAGGTGAGACCGGCGCCCAGTCGGGCCACGAGCACGGGAAACAGAAGTCCGACGCTGAAATTCGCGGCCCAATTGAGGACCAGCACATAGCCCATGATGGCGCCACGGACCTGCTGCGGCAGCAACTCCGAGATGACGACGCGCACGCATGCGCCCCAGCTCATCGCGAATGCGGCAAGGAATGTCAGCATTCCGGCCAGCATGAGCCAGCCGTTGGGCGCCTGCGCCGATCCGACTCCGCCCAGGAAGACCATCGCCAGCGTCATCAGCACCGAGCCGATCAGCAGAAGCCGCCGCCGTCCGATGCGATCGAGCAATGAAAGCGCAAGAACCGTCATGGCCACATTCGTCGCGCCAATGCCCAGATTTGCGACCACCGCGCCCTTCTGGGCGAAGCCCACGTTGATGAGCACGGTCGGTGCGTAATAGATGATCGTGTTGACACCAAGGAGCTGGACCAGGATGGCCAGTCCGCAGCACGCCACGAGGGCACGTCGGAGCCCGGGCGCCGATAGAATGCGCCCCATGCCCATTGCTGCGACCTGGCTCGATAGGATTGATTCCTGGATGGCCGCGATTTCGGCATCGGCACGGGCGCCCTGTCCGATGCGCTGCAGGACCGCGCGAGCTTCCGAGGGACGGCCTGCCTGGACGAGCCAGCGCGGAGATTCCGGCATTGCCAGTAGACCGACAAACAGGATCAGCGAGGGGACGGCACTGATGCCGATCATCCAGCGCCACGCCTCCCACGGTTGCAGCAGATAGGCAACGATGTAGGACAGCAGGATGCCGCAGACGAGCATGAACTGGCCGAGGGCGGCAATGCGTCCCCGATGTTCGGTGGGTGCGAGTTCGGCCAAATATACCATCACAACCACGGCGGATGCCCCAACGCCCATGCCCATAACCCCACGGGCCACGATCAGCCAGAGCGTTGACGGGGCAAGGCCTCCTCCAATTCCACCGACGACAAACAGAACTGCCATGGCGAGAAGCAGCGGCCTTCGACCGAATCGATCCGACAGGACACCCGAGCAACCCACTCCGACGGCGGCACCAGCCAGGAGTGCGCTGACCACCAGCCCCTGGCTGAAGGGTGTCAGGTGCATTTCCGGAGAAATGAAGAGCAATGCCACGCCTATGACGCCCACATCGTAGCCAAACATCAGTTCGCCCAACGCGCCGAAAAAGTAGACGGTTCGGGTGAATCTCCTGGAAGAGGGGGTTTGTGCGGTCGAGGTCATTGCAGCGGGAGTTGCACGGGCCAATCTTCTATTGCTTGGGACGTTTGCAATCAACGAGGACAGGGCATGCTGCCGCGGCTTGAATTTCAGGGGTGATGAATCGTAGGAGGATCAAGGGTCGACATCAGTTGTCTGCGGGCTTGGTGCAATGGGGACCGCAAAACCGGGGGCGTTGCGGATGCCAGCCAGCCCGCTGAGTCGAGCCGACACAATGCGACGTTTACTTTTCTCGTATTAGTGGAGTCGGATCGTGTGTCGATTTATCCGGCTCAGCAGAATCTGGTCGCGCGCCGGAGTCCGGATTTTCCTCGTTGAATTCCGTTCAGGTTCGACGTCTTCTTCGGCGAATGGGGAAGGTTGTCCTCGTAACCATGTCAGACGTCGGCAAGGCCGCGGGAGTCAGTCAGACCGCGGTCTCTCTGGCTCTGCGCAATGATCCGAGCATCCCGCGTGCGACTCGTGAGCGCATCCGCGCTGTCGCGCGGAAACTGGGCTATCAGCCTCATGCGGGCATTTCATCCCTCATGGCCCAGATTCGTTCGAAGCGCCCAAGAAAGTACAGACCCACCCTGGCCGCGGTGACGGATTGGCCCGAACTCTCTGAATACCGGAGGTATCCCACCTGGCGCCTCCAATGGGAGGGTGCGCGCCAGCGCGCGAAAGAACTGGGCTACGCGCTCGAGGAGTTTGGAATGGGGCGCAATGGGATGAGTGCCGCCCGCGTTTCCAAAGTCCTTCAGGCGCGAGGCATCGAAGGGGTGATCGTGTTTCCCCTTTCAAGCGGCTCCTCGTTGTCACTCCCCTGGGAGAAGTTTGCCACTGTCGCGATTGGTTACACGCTGGAATCCCCGCTCCTGCATCGTGTTGTGACGGCTCATTTCGATTCCGTGTTGATCGCGCTGGAGCAATTGCGCGCCCGCGGATACCAGCGGATCGGCATCGTGCTGGATGAGCAGCTCAACCTGCGCGTGCATCGCAGTTGGCTCGCTGCATTTTGTGCATTTGGATTTGAGAAAGGCAGGATTGCGCCAAAGGCGATTGCCAGTCTGCCTGCTGCCGGTGCCAAGACAGCACTTGGTCGGTGGCTGCGTTCCTACCGACCGGATGCGGTGCTGTGCGGAGGGGCCTATCCGATTCGACAATGGCTCCGGGATCTGGGCATGTCCGCCCCGGAGGACATTGGGATCGCGTGCCTTGCGGCCTTGCTGCCTGATGAAGGGTGCGCCTGCATTGATGAGGACTGGCATCACGTCGGATCGGCGGCCGTCGACGGGGTTGTTGGACAGCTTTCACGGGGTGAGCGAGGCATACCTTCGCGTCCCGTGTTGAGTGTCATTCGTGGCGAGTGGATCGACGGGGACTCGGTCCGCTCACTGCCCTCACAGGAGGCTCACGTCTACTAATACGACAAAAGTAAGCGACGGGTTGCATTCGGCCCGGGTTGGCGGCTTGGCTCCCTTTCGCACCGCCCTGCCCATCCCTGCCAGGTGGTCGGAGGCTGCGCAGTCACAGGCCCCCCCCTCAACCGACCTCACCCATGCATTCCTCCCCAACACACTGCGATCACGTACCGTTTCGCTTCTGTAGTGCACTGATGTGCTTCCTTATTCTGGTGGCCCTGACACCGGGCGTCATCAAGGCGCAGGTGAAACCCGCGGAACGCGATGCCGCTGATCCGAAGAGCTATGACCTGAACAATGATGGGCGCATCGATGCGAAGGATGAGGCAGCGGCGCGCGCGAATGAGTCCAAGGGATCCTCAGGGGCGGAGGACACCGCCGGTTCAGGCACCGTAACCCTTTCCCCCTTTGAGGTCACTGAAAGCAACACCGGCTACCTCGCGACCAACACGATGTCGGGCACGCGGCTCAATACCAAGCTTGAGGACCTGGGTTCGTCGATCTCGGTTGTGACAAAGCAGCAGATGATGGATTTTGCCATGCTCGACATCAACGATGTCTTTGCCTACGAGGCGGGCGCGGAAAGTGCGGACACCTATACGGACTTCGAGGTCAACCGCAAAGGCTACATCACGGACAAGGTCATGACAGACCGTCAGTCGTCCAACCGGCTTCGCGGCATAGGCTCCGCCAACGTGTCGCGTTCAGGTTTCGCAACCAGCGGCCGTGTGCCGGTGGATCCCATTGACATCGACGCGATCGAGATCAGCCGCGGTCCCAACTCCAATCTCTTCGGACTCGGTGAAGGTTCGGGCACCGTAAACATGGTTGCCGCTTCGGCCAATCTCAACCGGGCGATCACCACCACCCAGGTGCGTTTCGACAACAATGACGGTTGGCGTACGTCTTTCGACCTGAACCGGCCTCTGATAAAGGGCAAACTCGCCGCCCGCGTAAGCGGCGTCTATCAGCATGATGAGGACGTGCAAAAGCCTTCCGGCATGAATACCCGTCGGCTGAATGCCATGATCCGTCTTCAGCCATTCAAGTACACGACGCTGAGGGCGTCATTTCAGTCCTATTTTTCCGACGGCACCCGTGCCAACACCATGACGCCGCGCGACGGCATATCCTACTGGAAGTCGCTCGGCAGTCCCACCTGGGATCCCGTAACACAGATCGCGACGGTCAACGGCGTTTCGAAGGCATATACGGGAACGACAAATCCCGTTGGACTGGCCAACCTGAATCGTAACGGCCCCGTGATGTATGTCGATCAGGGGGGAGTTCAGCTTTGGGAGATAGGCCGCATGCCCGCAGCCACGGCTACCAACGGCGCAGCCAACGTCGCCGGAATCAACCGCCTGCTCGAAAGCGTTCCCGAGCCCATCCGCGACGGGCGGCCGCTCTTTACCACGATTCGTGCGATTTCAGACCCCGACATTTACGACTACGCTCATGTCAATCTCGCCGCGCCAAACTACCAGCGTGAAGAGGTCGACACCTCAACAGTCGAATTCGAGCAGTACATTCTCAACACCGACCGCAACACGGTGGCTGTTCAACTCGCATGGCAGCGTGAAGATGCCGACCGTCGCCGCCGGAACACGGTGGGCAGCGTTGCCGGCGTCGGCACCTCGGGATACATTTACGTAAACCCCAATTCCCGCCTGCTTGATGGCAGCGCAAACCCGTTTTTTCTCAAGCCCTACATCGGAGCGGCCGAGCGCGTCTGGACGGAGTCTCCCTATGAGAGGGACAGCTACCGCGCCCAGCTCGCTTATGTGCTGGATCTCACGCGGGAGAAGTCGTTTTGGTGGAGGCTCCTGGGCAGGCAGCAGGTCCTCGGCTATTACGAGGAGCGCAAGTCCAAGAATCATGTCTATAACTTCCGCGATGCCTTGATTTCGGACAATCCGATCTATGCACCCGCGGGCCAGCCGAAGGGAAATCAGCTCTCGACCAACGGCTTTGTGGCATCGACCACCGCAACCCGGCCGTACATTCAGTATTATCTTGGCGATGCCAACGGGCAGGATGTCGACTTCGCTCCCTCACGTGCACAGGACGGCAACTATAACTTCACCTGGTACAATGCGCAGACCAAGCAGTGGGTGACCGACGTCGCCACCTTCGGCACGGCTGCCGTCGCTGAGGCCAGTGCAGGGGAAAACGCCAACTCGCTTCTGAATCTTCTGCAGACGAAAGGCTTCATCATCCAAAGTTCGTTCTTCGACAATCGGCTCGTTACCACCTACGGTCTTCGATCCGATCAGACGGGATTCAAGCGCCAGAACCGGGTCGCCCTCATGCCGAACGGAATCGACTTCGATTTTGACAGCATGCGCGGCTGGCGGGGTGACTGGGATATCCGCAGCGGCGAAACGACCACCAAGGGGGCAGTCCTTAGGCCCTTCCGTGGGTGGCGCGCCATTGAGGATGCCAGCCGCGGCGAGGGCTGGACGGGCAGGATGGCCTCGGCCCTGCAAGGCCTGAGTTTCTACTACAATCGTGCCGACAGCTTCAAACCTGAGGATCCTGCAATCAACATCCTCCTTCAGGAGCTGCCCAACCCAGGCTCCGTCGGCAAGGATTATGGCATCATTCTCAGCTTCGGCAGCAAGTTCATGCTGCGTGCCAATCACTATACAACGCTGCAGCTCAATTCCCGGGCAGGACAGGCAAGCAATCTGGCCAAGCGCCTTATCGATGCCGATTTTGACATCGCGCCCAATCACTACGTCTTCAATCTGCACAGCCAGGCGACGAACTGGCTTCTGCAGCGCAATCCTTCGATGACGGCTGCCCAGGCCGACGCCGAAGCCTACCGCATCCAGGGGATTGCCCCGGAGGTGTTCAGCGCCTGGCAAAGCAACAACCTTGCGGACTCAACCGACATTCTGGCCAAGGGTGAGGAATATGAGTTAAGCTTCAATCCCTCCAACTACTGGACGCTGCGCGCCAATGTGACGCGCAGCGAGTCCATTGACGGTCCGCAATCGCCTAACCTGACCACGTGGCTCACGCAGCGCATGGCCGTTTGGGAAACCATCATTGATCCGCGCACGGGAACAAAATGGCTCGATACCGGATACACGGGGACCCTGCCGGATCCCGCCGCGCGCACTCCTCGCGACTTCATCAACACGAGTGTCATTACCCCGCTTCGAATCGAAGGCGCGACCCAGGGTACCTCGCGTCCGCAGGTGCGTGAATGGCGTTTCAATCTCGCCACGAGCTACAAACTTGCCGGAATCAGCCAAAACCGGTTCCTGAAGAACATGACCGTCGGCGGGGGTGTTCGTTATGAAAGCAAAGGTGCGATCGGATTCTATGGCATCCCGATCGACGGCAATATCGAGATAGCGGAGCAGCTCGATCCGAGCCGTCCCATCTGGGACAAGGCGCATGCGTATTTCGATGCCTTTGCGAGCTACCAGACGCGACTTTTCGGCGACAAGGTGCGTGCCCGTTTTCAGTTGAATGTGCGAAACATCCAGGAATCGCACGCCCGCCTCCAGCCCGTTGGGGCTTATCCCACCGGTGAACCTCACACCTTCCGCATCGTGCCGCCGCGGACGATAATTTTCACGACGACCTTCGATCTCTGAGCGATAGGCCTCCGCCGATGTGCCGAGCCTGTTTGCCTCGTGCTGATGCCTGCGATCCCGTTGGAAATGGGCATGGTGTTAGTGAGCACCTCGTGCACGCAGGGGTGTGGCCCCTTCACGGAGTTGTGGCCAGATGCGATGGAGGTTTTCCCAACGCATAGCGTCCAACAGGATTTTGGTCTGACGGATTGCTTGTCCCGTGCCTATTTCGGGACAAGCTCGCCGAAGCAACGCAAGTTCAGGCACACCGCCTGACACTTTTGCGAGAGCGCTCAAATTTCAGTCACCCCGCCGGTCATGATTCACGTTACTCGTCGTCGAATGATTCATCAGAGCGGACTTGCGCTCTTCGGTGCCACCTTGCCCTCAATTGCAACCGCTGCTGGCCGAGCCGAGCGGCCTCCAACAGCGGAGGCGGAGGGCGACGAAAGCCCCGCCGATGCCATATCCTCCGGGCCCTTGGTCGCACTCAATCGATCACCGCGCTCCGTCCAGGAATACTACGTGCGGCGGGTGCGCGAGGTGATGCGTGAGGGGGATGCGCGCCGCGGCGCCTTGCGTACAAAGGCGGATGCGGAACGCTATGTCGCAGATGTGCGTGAACGCCTGCGCCGGTGTTTCGGACCGATGCCGGGAAAGACGCCGCTTAAGGCTCGCGTCACCGGCACTCACAGGCGCGACGGCTACCAGATCGAGAACGTCATTTACGAAAGCCGACCGGGCTTTCTCGTGACGGCCAATCTCCACATTCCGACCGGCCGTCCCGGACCCTTCCCCGGCGTGCTCGTTCCCGTGGGGCATTTCGGTTCGGGCAAGCTCGGTTCCCAGACACTTGCCCAAGGTATGGTGAAGCAGGGCTATGTGGCTCTGGCCTTCGACCCCATCGGCCAGGGCGAGCGCTACCAATATGTTGGGTCCGACCTTCAGCCGGCGCATGGTCGCGGCACCGGCGAGCACATTTACAGCGGGGTGCGCATGCCCTTGGTGGGTGAAACCCTGCCCGCGTGGTTCCTGTGGGACTGCATCCGTTCCCTGGACTATCTCATCGAGCGACCTGAGGTGGATGCCAGGCATCTCGGGATCACGGGCAGTTCCGGGGGTGGAAACCAGACGAAACTGCTCTGCGGATTTGATGAGCGGCTCACGATGGCGGCACCGAGTTGCAATGTGACCTCGCTGCGAAGAATAGTCGAAAACGAGCGACCTCTCGATCCGGAGAATCTGCCGTGGGGCTTGCTCGCCCAAGGTTTGGACCATTCCGATTTCATCGCCGCGATGGCGCCGCGCCCCGTGATGCTTTTCGGGCAAGAAAACGACTTTTTCGATGCCCGCGGATTCGAGGAGGCCAGCGCCCGTCTCCGATCTCTCTACCGACTGCTGGGGGCTGAACAGAATTTTGCCGCGATCCTCGGCACGGGCTCCCATGGCTTTTCGAAACCCAATCGTGAAGCGATGTATGCCTGGTTCAATCGCTGGACCGGGATTTCCGGAAACAATGGAGAACCTGAGATCACAAGGGAGAAGCCGGAGGATCTCCTGTGTACGCCGCACGGGCAGGTGGCCGATATTCAGTCGACCAGCGAATTTTCGCATGGCCGTGATCTCTCGAAGAAGCTGCGAGCCTCACGACCGCAGTTGACCGGCGCTGCATTGGTCGAAAAGATCATTGCAACGTTGAAGCTTCCGGCACGAGAAGGTGTGCCCGAGTATCGGATCATGACAGGGACAAGTTCTCGAGGCTTCCCGAAGAAGAACCATGGCGAATACCTCTTGGAAACGGAGCCGGATATTCAGGTATTCGTCTATCGTCTCAGCGATGGTCGGCTACTATCCCGGCCACCCCGTGGCCCTCGACGCGCGGTGCTGTATGTCTCGCACCGATCAGCCGACGTCGAACTGCGGACCGATCCGTGGCTGAAGCAGATGTGCGATGCAGAGCCAGAGGCCGCATTCTACGCATGCGACCTCAGAGGTATGGGAGAATCGCAGCCGGGGCTCTCAACCCCGGACAATCCGCTGAAGAGCAGGGTCGACAACATGCACGCAGGCTTCGGCGTATTGTTCGATTATCCCACCGCCGGTCAGCGCACGCATGACTTGCTGCGCGTTCTGGACTGGTTGGGAGGCTTCGATCACGAGGAAGTCCACCTTGTGGCGCGCGGTTGGGGTGCAGTTCCGGGTACCTTCGCAGCGGTGCTGCATGATCGGGTGGTGCAGGTGACCCTGAAGCACGCGCTTACCAGCTATGCTGACGTAGCGGAAACCCGGGACTATGACTGGCCGTGGGCCGCACTGGTGCCGGGAGTGCTGAAATCATTCGATCTGCCCGACTGCTACCGGGAACTGAAGCGAAAGCAGCTCCGCCAGATCGAGCCTGCATCCGCGGCTGGAGTTCCTGCCTGAGGTCAGTTCAATCTGAACCCTTGCCACCACCCTGACTCATGCGTGTGGGGTTGAAGTCAGGATTCACCGTCGGCATCTGAGCACCCACTGCTTCCCGCCATGCGGCGAGTTGTGATCGCAGTGCCGCGACCTTTGTTGGGTTGGTAGTTGCGAGGTTTCTGGTTTCGCCGGGGTCTGTGCGCAGGTTGAAGAGTTCCGGCTCGTGTCCCTTACCGGTCAGTGTGGTCTCA
>CAUJJL010000044.1 GCA_963205455.1 Verrucomicrobiota bacterium | reverse complement strand
CTCTTCCGGCTGGTCTGTCCAGAGATGGGTGACCCGTGCGCCGGGGATGCGCACTTCTTGATGCGGCTGTGCTCCGAGGTAGCCGGGGATGGCTGCGTAGGGGCATCGCGCCATGGCCGCAGGGTTGTAGCCGTTGATGATGGCCGACCAGGAATACGGATGTCCGTTGCCCGGGATCATGCCGAGCATGGCGAGACGGATCGGCGTGGCGGAGGAATCAGCCATGGAGGGATGCGCACTCGACACGACGGCCGGAAGCCGACGAGGCGAGGGCGGCGAGATTGAATCGCAATGTGGCGATGCCTGCTTCGAGACTGCACAGCCGCGAGGGCAGCCCCTCCAGTAGGTCAAGGAAGGCATTTGCCTGGCGTTCGAAAGGCCCGTCGCGGTCGAGCGGTTTCTGTTCGTGCCAGGTCCATTCAGCAGCGCCACGAGCAAAGGTGCCCCAGCGCGCCTTGTGAAGTTCAATCTTCACGCTGCCTCCGGATGCGTTGAACTGATAGGTCGTCTCATTGGGCGCTTGAAACTGATTGAGCGTGAGATTCGACAAGGCACCGCCTGTGTGGCGCAGGGAGACGTGCACCGTATCCTCCACAACAACGTCCGGCAGCGCGAGGTGCGCGCTATCGCAAAGCACGCTCTGGGTTTCGCCGAGCACACTCTCGAGCCAATTCACCGCGTGGGTGATCGCGTCCTGGATGGCGCCTCCGCCGGTCTTGTGGTCGCGATAATAGGTTTGCGCGTAGGCCGGACGAAAAAACGGAAAGTCCTGGCCACTGGTCACGGTTGCCTGCAGGACGCGCCCAAATGTTCCGCCAAGGATGAAATCGCGGGCCGCAATCAGCACGGGATTGCAGTGCTGGACATAGGCCACCGCGGCGTGGCGGTGGCTGCGATCACGGGTGAGGAGCAGTTCGTCGATGCCGACGAGCGATTGCGACAATGGCTTTTCAATCAACACGTGAACACCTGCGTTCAAGGCAACCGTGGCCATCTCAACATGGAACGGAGCCGGTGTGCAGATCACGGCGGCCGTTGTGCCAAGGGTGAGAGCCTTGCGCCAATTGTCATTGGCCGGTACCCCGTAGGAAGCGGACATTTTTTCCAACAGGGCCGGATTGGTGTCGCATGCCGTGACGCGGACACGCCCCGTCCTCTCGAAGCAGCGCAAATGGCGCTCACCAATGCTGCCACAACCGATGATGAGGACGGAAGGTAGGGACATCTGATTCTTGAAGCTTTGGCTGTCTTGTATACAAATGGACACCAACGCGGTGCGGAAAGGTCAACTCCAATGTGGATGGCAAGGAACAGGCTCTGTCGGCGGATACGGGTACTTGTGGGCAGAGATTGCCACTGCCCGGCACACGGTCCAGATCAATTCTCCCTACACGATTGGAATCGCGTTCTTGCCCGGGAGAATCATTTCGTGAGGGACAGTGCGACTCTGAGTCCGGATGCGATCGATTTGAGTCGGCGGCTTCCTGTAGAAACTGAAAACGCAATTCAGTTCTTGCCAACGGGGAAATTTATGCTGATGGATCATGCTGTATACAACAATCAATCCACGTATACGAATTGCTTGATTATCCCCATGAACTGTACGGTGCATTCAAAAAAACTGAAACTGCTTATCGCGAGCGCGGCTGCCATGGCTGCCTCTTTTTCCACGGTGATCGCCCAATCAACTGCCGGTGCCGCTTCGGATGAGGGCGCCGAAAAGAAGGAGTCTCCCATTCTCCTTTCCAAGTTCGAGGTCACCTCGACCCAGGGCCGCGGCTACACCTCCAACAATGCGGCCACCGGGTTCAAGACCAACGAGGAACTGATGCGCATTCCGCAGGCTGTCACGCTGGTGACGCGCGACCTGATCAACGATATCGGTGCCGTTGACAGCTCGAACATCCTGCGCTTCGCGGGCGTATCCAATTTCTTTGCGGGAGAGTCCTTCGCGCTGCGCGGCACCCGCATCAATTACCCCTTGCTCGATGAGATGCCCGATGGTGCGCCCTATGCCGACAACATCAACCTGGATTCCTATACCGTGCTGCGCGGTCCTGCAGCGACGCTCTACCTCAATGCGGCGCTTGGCGGAACGGTCCTGACGACCTCGAAGACGCCGCTCCCCAATGAGGTGCGATCAGTGACGGGGAAGGTGACGGATTACGGCACTTATCGCATCGAGGGCGACTTCACCGGGCCCCTATTCGCGGTTGGCGACGCGAAGGTCAGTTACCGCGTGGTGGCTGCCCTTCAGGAAGGGGAGAGCTACTTCAAGAATGTGGTGGATCATCGCAAGGTGATACATCCGACGCTTCAGGTGAACTACAAGAACACGGTGGTTCGTGTGGCCTATGATTATCAGCAATTGGACCACGTGCCGAATGGCAATAGCTTCGTCACCCCGACAGGCGAGTTGTACACGGGAGCGGGTCGCGACGAGGCGTACTATGTGCCCGGCTCCATGGAGAATTTCCACCGTCGCGGCGTGCGTGGCGCAATCATTCAGAAGCTTGCTGACAACTGGGACATGAAGATCGCCGGTACGAGCTGGTCGTTCTCCCGGTATGGTTCAGTGGTATTCCCGTCCGGCGGCATCAACTGGCCGGCGCAGACGATGACTTTCAATTCCCGCAAGAACGATCAGGAGTACCGTTACACGATCGGTCAGATCGACATCAACGGGAAGTACCACATCGGCCCGATCAGCACCCAGAGCACCTTTGGCGCAAGTTACAGCGAATCGAACAGCAAGAACCGCATTCTTGGATATCAGGCCGGAATTTTCCCGTCGCGCACGGTTCCGATCAGCAATCCGAACCTCAACTCCTTCAGCGCTCCCGATGCGAGTTCACCCGTGGCGGGAACGCCGAGTGGAGGAAACTCGTACGTAGGCAACTACTACTTCCAGCAGACGGCGGACGTCATCAAGGACCGGTTGACGCTCGTTGTCGGTCTTACCCGCTCGAAGATCAAGAACAACAGCATCAGCAATCTGATTACCGGAGCTTCCGGGCAGCCGGTGGCCGGAAAGGAAACCCTTCACCGCTACGGCGTTGTCTTCAATGTCACCAAGGAGATTGCGCTCTATGCCATGGAGTCGACGACTTTCGCGCCGGCGGGTCAACGTGACGTCAATCTCAACCTGCTCCCCAGTGTGCAAGGCAAGGCCCACGAGGCGGGATTCAAGACATCCTTCATGGACGGTCGGCTCTCGTCGACCTTTGCGGTTTTCAAACTCGAACTGACCAACCAGTCCTTCTTCGCCGGCGTCCGTCCGGACGGGATAAGTTATTTTGCTCCGATCGGGACGACGACCCAGGAAGGATTTGATTTCGACTTCACGTACACACCCACACCCGGGCTGCAATTCATGGGTGCGTACTACCATGGCAAGGTTCGTGACCAGACGGGCGCGAAGGTGGCCAATTCCTACTCCGGCTTGTACTCGCTGGTGGGTCGCTATGAATTTCAGAGCGCAAATCTCAAGGGCCTCAGTGTTGGAGCGGGTTTCTCGCGACTTTCGGGACGTTTGCTCAGCGTTGGTGCGTACGTCACCGGAATTGCCGGACTCAAGCTCATCGAGGTTGAGCCGAGCAATGAACTCACGCTCTTCGCATCCTACAAGCTGGACAAGAACTGGTCGTTCCGTCTCAACGTCGACAACGCCTTGGACGAGGCCTACGTTCTTGGGGCGCAGAATGCCTACTTTGTCGATCCCAGCCTTCCTCGCAGCGTCTCCGCCTCGGCGACGTACAAGTTCTGATCCCGTGATTGGGTTTGGTTTGCCGCGACCGATGGTGTCTGGTGCACCCGCCATGGTGTACCAGGCAGAGATGGAACTTGTGCGCTTGTCGGCTCTATCAAGCTCATGTCAACTCAGCCTGAACAACTTCTCCGCTTGAGCCCAATGAGTTTCCTGGTCCGCCAGTGCGCTGCAGTTCTGTTGATATGCGGTGCAGTGCTATCTGTCCCGGCCTTTGCCGAAGCAGCAGAATTCCGCAAGGTCCGGGATATTGTCATCTATAAGAATTCGAGATTCCATTCGGCTTTCCCGTCCGTCATCAAGCGGCCGGATGGCGAGATTTGGGTGGCGTTCCGGCGCGCGCCGAATCGCAAGATGTTTGGCGAGGCCAAGAACTATCACGTCGATCCGAACAGTTACCTCATGCTCATGCACTCCCGGGATGGGGTGACCTGGAGCGGGGAACCGGAGCTTCTTTACGCGGACCCGTTTGGTGGATCGCAGGATCCTTGCCTGCTGCAGCTTCGCGATGGCGCCGTAATCTGTGCCACCTACGGGTGGACGTTCGTGCGTCCCGATGGCCTGCCGCATCTGCCGCAGCCGCATCTGGAAAATTTTCCAGGTTCGATCTTCAACGGAGGATCCCTGATCTTTTCCAAGGATGGCGGCCACCATTGGAATGGCCCCTTCTACCCTCCATCTACTCCCGTGGAGCTGCTGCGCTCACCTCTTGGAGGCGGCATTGTGCCCGCGTACAACCGCGGTGCGATGGTCGAATCCCGCGACGGGCGGATCCTTTGGGCGGTGGCTTCGACAGATCAGATGAGTCCCCGCAAGACGTCCGTTCACCTCATGGTTTCGAGCGACAAGGGGGCCACCTGGAGGTACTCCGCTCCGATCGCGACGGATAGCAAGGTGTCGTTCAATGAGACCTCACTGCATGAAACGCCTGAGGGTGAGATCATTGCCTTCCTGCGGTCCGAGGATTTTGCCGACCTGGCGGCGATTGCTCGATCCACGGATGGGGGGAAGTCGTTTGAGCCGTGGCAGGGCATGGGATTCCAAGGGCATCCCCTGCATGCGTTGCGCCTCCGGGACAATCGCGTGCTGCTGACCTATGGTTATCGGCACGCACCCCTTGGCATTCGCGCGCGCATCCTCAATGCAGAGTGCACCGACTTTTCAACGGCTCCGGAAAGGGTGCTGCGTGACGATGGCGGGACAACGGATCTGGGCTATCCTTGGTCGGTTCAGCTAGATGATCATCGCGTGCTTGTCGTGTACTACTTCAATGTTGGACGGGACATTCAGCATATCGCGGGAACTGTTCTCGAGATTCGCTGAGTGCGGCCCAAGAATCGTCCGGCATAGGGAGTCACGGCAGCAAGAATCTTGTGGGCGAATCCAATTTGAGGTGGCTCTCGCGGTTCGCATTCGTCAAAAACCTTCCGGCGCGCGAATGTATACAGGCGCATCCCTCAGTCATGAAGAAAGTAAGCTCCGACGTTGCCTACGAATACATCCGCAAGAAGATCCTTGGCGGTGATTTTCCGCCAGGTTACTCGCTAATGACGGAGTCGCTTGCCGAGGAGATAAAGGTCAGCCGGACTCCTGTGCGCGATGCGCTTTACAAATTGAAAGCCGAGGGACTC
>CAUJJL010000043.1 GCA_963205455.1 Verrucomicrobiota bacterium | reverse complement strand
TATCCTTCCGCACCAAATGCACTGCCAGGCACTGCGGCCACCTTTTCTTTCTCAAGTAGACGGGCGCAGAATTCCTGGTCGCTCATCCCGAATCTTGAGATGTTCGGAAACAGATAGAACGCTCCCTGGGCCAACAGACACTTGACTCCCTTGATCTCATTCAGAGCGCGATGAAGCGCACGACGCCTGCGATCAAAGGCCGTCAGCATCTGCGACAGCGCTGCAGCCGTCTTCTCCTTCTGCTCCAACGCAGCCAAGGCGCCATACTGCGCAAATGTCGTCACATTCGAACTTGTCTGGCTCTGAATCTCGGAGATCGCCTTTGCAATCGGTGCGGGTGCAACCGTTGTCCCGATGCGCCACCCGGTCATGGAGTAGGTCTTTGAAAAGCCGGCAACCGTGATGGTACGGGCTTCTGCGTCTTTGCTCAAGGTTGCCACACAGGTCGGCCTGGCTCCGTCGTAAACCAAATGCTCATACATCTCATCCGAGAGAATGTAGAGATTGTGCCGCACGGCGATCTCCACGAGCGCCGCAAGTTCCTCGCGCGAATAGACTGCGCCCGTCGGGTTTGAAGGGGAATTCAGGATCAGCATCCGCGTGCGCGGACCGATTGCCGTTTCAAGCTGTGTCGGTGTCAGCCTGAAGCCGGTGCTGTCGTCAGCCAGGACGAGTTTGGGAACCGCCCCGGCCAGCTTCACCATCTCCGGATAGCTCACCCAAAAGGGCGCCGGAATGATGACTTCGTCGCCCGGGGAGCACGTTGCGAGCACGCTCAGGTAGCAGGAGAATTTTCCGCCTGGAGAGACGATCACCTGTGAGGGCGCGATCTTCAACCCGTAGTCAGCGGCATACCTGGCGGCGATCGCCTGGCGCAACGGTTCGATGCCGGGAGTGGGCGCGTACTTTGTCTTGCCGGCCTGGAGCGCCTGGATGCAGGCATCCTTGATGTGTTGCGGGGTGTCGAAATCGGGTTCGCCAGCGGCGAATCCACAGACATCTTCACCGGCTGCTTGCAGGGCTTTCGCCTTGCCGTCGATTGCAAGGGTCGGCGACGGCGAGATATTTCTGGCCCAGACAGAGAGTGGCGCGGGTGTTTGGTTCATGGACAGTCCCTGCCACCCAAACCCGCCATGCCCTCAAAGGCAAGGCCGCGCTTTGAAACATAACCAAGAGGAGTTGCCCGGCGGCTCGTTTCGCCGCGCAAATCGGCTCCTCAATCCCTCGCGTTGCGCAGCCTTCCCGCGGGCAACGCCTCAATCGCCGCCCGGAGGATTTCGCCTGCACTCACCCGTTTGATTCGGGCCTGTCGAAGAAGTGTCTTTTTGATCTCCTGTGGAAGCCGAACCGAGATCTGACGATGCTCAGGACGATCGGCCTGAAACTGACTGTAATCGAACTCCTCCAAGGCACAGCGGATCACTTCGCTGACCGACCGGGCACCATTGCTGGAGAGAGTTGCTTCAATCTTTTCTATGAGGGGGAGGGGGAGCTCAAATGTAACGGGATTGGCGACGGGGGAATTCTTGTTTGCCATGGGTGGACGTGCGGAAAATAACGCCAGCATCTGCTTGCCCGCGCAAGGTGTCCGCGGCAATGCAAATCTTCAGTTTCTCCGTTGGAAGGTTTTTTCACGCCCTTGACGAAGGGTTCGATGGTTCCAGTCTTCAGCCACCCCCGCGAATCAATGGCCCATGTCTCGATTGAAAACCTTGTCAAAGTGTACCCCGAGAAGCGCGGCGCGGGTGTAAAAGTACTCCATGGCATCAATCTCGAAATTCGAGATCGGGAGTTCCTTGTGCTGGTCGGCCCCTCCGGTTGCGGGAAATCCACGATCCTGCGAATGATTGCCGGTCTCGAAAGCATCTCCGGCGGATCGATCTCCATCGACGGCAGGATTGTGAACGATGTTCCTCCACGCGATCGGGATATCGCCATGGTATTCCAGAACTATGCCCTGTATCCACACATGTCGGTCTACGACAACCTGGCGTTTGGATTGAAGCTGCGCAAATTCTCGAAGGCGGAAATCGATGCGCGTGTGCACGAGGCCGCCTCCATGCTCGGGCTCGAGGCGTACCTTGACCGGAAGCCCAAGGCGCTGTCCGGCGGCCAGCGTCAGCGGGTAGCAGTTGGGCGCGCGATTGTGAGAAAGCCCAAGGTATTTCTATTCGACGAGCCCCTATCCAACCTCGATGCAAAAATGCGGGCCTCCACCCGGACGGATATTTGCAAACTTCACTCGCGCCTGGCCGCCACGATGATCTATGTCACTCACGATCAGGCGGAAGCCATGACCATGGGAGATCGCATTTGTGTGCTGAAGGACGGCCACATCCAGCAGGTGGCCGAGCCGCTCGAACTCTATCGACGCCCCGTCAACATGTTCGTGGCCGGATTCATCGGCAGCCCGCCCATGAACCTGTTCAGGGGCACCATCCGGAATACCCTCGAGGGTCTTTGTTTTGTTGAAACAAACACTACCGGATTGGCACTGAACATTCCTCTCACCGATGATCTTGCGAGCCGGGCGTCTGCGCGCATCGACAAGCCTGTCGCCCTCGGACTACGTCCCGAGAATATCCACGTCACACCCGGCAGCGCAAACAGCCCGCTTGCAGGCGCAAGCACAGTCCGTGTCGAGATGTCGGAGCCGATGGGATCGGAAACCCTGCTTTACCTCTCGACCTCTGCCACCTCGTTCGTCGCCCGCGTACCTCCAACTGACCGATACGAACCGGGGCAATCGATCTCGG
>CAUJJL010000042.1 GCA_963205455.1 Verrucomicrobiota bacterium | reverse complement strand
CTCGGCCACCTCCTTCTTCCACTGGCTCACTTGGACCGGGTGGATTTGGAACTTCGCCGCGATGGCGTGCACCGGCTCGATGCCCTTCAGGGCTTCGAGACCAACCTTGGCTTTCAGTTCAGGACTATGCTGACGTCGTTTTTTGGACATGGGGATCGTTTTTCAGACTTTGGCTTAACGATCCGTCCTGTCCAACTTTCGGGGGCCACCTCAGTCACCCTTTGAGTATGCCCTACCATTTTTGGTCAGCGACACGCTGCAGGCTGCAACTTGAAGGCCTACGAGAATGAAAAATCTCACATGATTTTCGCCAAAACTCATGGCTCATACCGCGGGCAATTGCTATAGTTTTAGATCCCGTGCGACTTGTGTCCCGTTCCAACGCTGAGCCTGCCAAGCGCCGCAGATCTCGCATCCCCCAAAGCATACAACCCGCAGAGGCGGCAATCAGGGGGAAGCCCGCGAAGGCTTGCTTCCCATGAGGGTAAATTGAAACGGCAGACCAAACGATCATCACTCTCCCCAAACTGGCAATGAAAAGTTTTGCTCACCCCTATTCCCGAAGCTTGCGTCCGATGCTGATCGTATTGGGCATGATTGTTCCTTTGACAGTCAATGCAGCTTCCGAGCCGGGAATTCCGAGTACATTCGCGGGTAAGATTTCAGTTTCAGCACGTGATGCAGCCCCATCATGGCCCGTTCCTGCCAGGGCTCCGAAAGGGGCACCAAACATTGTGCTGATCTTGTTGGATGATGTCGGTTTCGCCGATTGCAGCACGTACGGTGGGCCCATAGAAACTCCTGCACTTAGCGCGCTTTCGCAGCGCGGCATTCACTACAACAATTTCCATGCGGTGGGTGTGTGCAGCCCGAGTCGTGCATCGCTTCTTTCCGGACGCAATCATCACAGGGTTGGGTGGGGTGATGTGGGCCAAGCAGGGTTTCCAGGATACAATGGCATCTGGCCGAAAGCTGCCGCGCCTGTCGCTGAGGTACTTCGAAGGAACGGCTACAGTACGTCCTTGTTTGGAAAGTGGCACAATACGCCAGCATGGGAATCGAGTGCTGTGGGCCCATTTGACCATTGGCCGACCAGCATGGGATTCGAGCACTTTTACGGATTTCTCGATGGATTTACCAGCCAATGGGAGCCTGGATTGTGGCGCAACACTGTGCCGGTTGATCCACCCGCGAAACCGGAACAGGGATACCATTTCACTTCCGACATTGTAGACGAATCGATCAAGTGGATTCGTACCCATCAGACGCTGGCGCCGAGCAAGCCCTACTTGCTCTATCTAGCTCCCGGAGCGGCTCACTTCCCTCATCACGCTCCGAAATCTTGGATCGACAAGTACAGAGGGCATTTCGATTCAGGCTGGGATGTGATGCGTGCGAAAACGTTCCAGAGGCAGAAGGACCTCGGACTGATACCTCCAACTACGGAGCTGACTCCGCGACCCAAGGAATTGCCTGCATGGGATTCTCTTTCCTTGGAGGAGAAACAACTCTTTGCGCGTCAGATGGAAGTGTATGCGGGATTTCTTGCCCACACCGATCATGAGATTGGTCGGTTGCTGGAAGCTGTCCGGCAGGGCCCGGGTGGAGAAAACACTGCTGTGATCTATATTGTCAGCGACAATGGCAGCAGCAGCGAGGGTGGTATCGAAGGCTCGGATGAAATTGCTGATACATTGGCGCTGGTGCGTCCCGCAACCCCCGTCGCCAAGCAGCTGGCGGAAAGCAGCGAATTGGGAACACCGCGGCGGATCAACCACTATGCCTCGGGTTGGGGTTGGGCAGGCACCACTCCATTCCAGTGGAGCAAGCAGATGTCCTCGCATTTGGGCGCAACACGGGTGCCTCTGGTCATCTCCTGGCCGACTCGAATCAAGCCCGACCAGGTGGTGCGACCACAGTTCACCCATCTCGTGGACATCGTACCCACGATTTATGAGATGACTCGTATCGAAAGCCCTGGCGTGATCGACGGAACGGCGCAGATGGAGTTCGATGGCACGAGTCTGGCTTACACTTTTGATAGTGCTGCGGCTCCATCCCAACATCGTATCCAGTACTTTGAGGTAATGGGCAACCGGTCAATCTACCACGATGGCTGGATGGCGAGCGCAAGACATTCCTTGTCCTGGATCGGAGAGCGCTCGGACAACTTTGATGCGGACAAGTGGGAGCTCTATCATTTGGCACGGGATTTCAGCCAGGCGCATGATGTAGCGGCGCAATACCCGGAAAAGCTCGCGGAGCTCAAACAGCTCTTCGATGCGGAGGCTTGGAGGAACGGAGTCTATCCGCTCCAAAAATGGCTGCCGGGCCCGCCTGAGTTTATGCGGACCGTAAATCAGTATCCGACCCCCAATTGGATCGGTGGCCCCCCTGAGTTGAAACAGCCCGCCCGCCAGAAGGTTGTATACCGGCCTGGACTGCCACGCATGGCGCCGATCCAGAATTTTTCACAGAGTTTCAGCCTGACCGCAGACCTATCGCTCTCGAATGGAAAGGATCAGGGTGTCATTGTGTCCGCGGGTGGGCGGTTCGGCGGATTCGTCCTGTATGTGAATGCGAATCGTCAATTGGTCTATGAGAGCAATTCCTACGGAAGAAAAACGGGAAAGGTCATTTCCAGCATCAGGCTGACTGAAGGGGCGAATACCTTGTCCTGCCGGGTGGAAAAATCCGCTGATCTGCCGCTCAATGCGAAGGGAGATGACCGGCGGGGTGTTACCCTGTTTGTCAATGACATGCCTGCCGGGACGGGCCGACTGCCATTCGGTTGGACTTGGTTTGGGCGAAGCTTCGGGATTGGTCGGACCTATGATTCACCGGCCGGAGATGGATACGACCTACCCTTCGCGGGAGAAATCTCCGAGGTCTTGATAGAGGTCGGAAGCCAATAGGGCCCCCTTTGAGGCTATCCATGCCGTCAGGCAAAGCCATCTCGCAGCAATAGCTATCCCCGCAACTCGGAAAATGAAGATGAAACCTGTTAGTTCGACCTTAGTCTCCCGTCGCTCCTTCATGGAGGCCGCTACGTCGGCGATTGCCGTCGGCCTTTTGCCTGATTCGCTATCTGGCCAGGCGCGCTCCGCCACGGAAAAGAAATTGAATATTGCGTGCATAGGAGTCGGTGTCCAAGGCACGACCAATCTGAGGAGCGTCAGCCAGACAGAGAACATCGTGGCCGTTTGCGATGTCGACAGTGCCCAAGCTCAGAAAGTCGCACAGTACTGCCCAGGCGCAAGGTACTTCAGGGACTATCGAACCATGTTCGATGCGTTGCCAGGTATCGGTGCTGTCATTGTAGCAACCCCGGATCACGCCCATTTCGGACCGGCGATGGCTGCAATTGCCCGGGGCAAACATTTGTACTGCGAGAAACCCCTGGCGCATTCAGTGGAAGAGGTTCAGAAAATTACAAATGCCGCGCGGCTGGCTGGAGTGAAGACCCAAATGGGGATTCAGTCGCACTCCTCCGAACATATACGACTTTGCTGTGAATGGATTTGGAGCGGGGCGATTGGAGAGGTCAGGGAGGTTCATGCCTGGTGTGATCGTCCGACAGGAGGATTCCCGTTCCCTTCAAGCATTTCCCGACCCTTGGATCAGCCTTCGATTCCCGATTCCCTTGACTGGGATGCGTGGCTGGGTCCAGCAAAACAGAGAGCCTACCATCCCCTGTATGCTCCGATTCTGTGGCGTGGCTGGCATGATTTCGGATCGGGAACTCTGGGGGACATGGGGTGCCACATACTTGATGCGCCTTTCTGGGCGCTGAAGTTGGGGACCCCGCTCAGTGTTGAGGCAAATGTAAGTTACAACCCGGGTCAGCAATTTTGGAGATCATGGGCAGACGGTTCCAATCGCTGGCGGGAATGGAGCAAGGCATTGCAGGAGGAATTGACGGGCGCGCGAAGCGAATCCTATCCCGATGCTTCGATCGTAAGGTACAAGTTCCCGGCTCGCGCTGGCATGCCTCCGGTTCAACTGACATGGTACGATGGTGGATTGTTGCCCGAACTGCCGAAGCATTTCCCTAAGGGAAAAGCGTTGACGGGAAATGGGGCGTTTTTTGTCGGCGAGAAAGGTCTGATACGGTTCACGCACAACGCGGGTATACGTCTGGAGATGTATCCCGATGCTTTGTTTGAGCACCACCGGCGCAACCCTCCACCAAAAACCATTCCTCGAGTGTCCGGCCCGTACACAGATTGGCTGGAGGCGTGCAAATCGGACAAAACCTCAAGCGCAAATTTCGAATACTCGGGACCGCTAAGCGAGATGGTTCTACTCGGATTGATAGCGATGCGCGTTCCGAACAAGGAACTGCAATGGGATCCAACTGCCAAGGTTTTCGTCAATGACGACGTGGCCAATGGCTATGTCGCCAAGGAGTACCGCCGTGGATGGGGTCCTTGACGTGCCATTCCTTGCCGCGAGTGTGAATTCCAATTTTCGCACTCAGGCCATGATCCCGTTCGCTGGCATGAGGCCCTGAGTCTGTTTACCGTGGAAAGCAAGCCCTGGCTTCGCAAAATGGTCCGGCACCAATCGACTTCAGAAAGAGTGCAAACTGCGGCGCTTGCTTCCTTCATCGCTATCCCTCGAAAAACCTAGTCAATTTTCAAATTAGTTCTGCGCCAAAACTCATGGCCTGGGACAGGTTGGGCCTGCTATCCTCGACGCAGAAGTCTGGCACCCACCCAACCCCGTCAAACCCTTCACCCCATGCGAACCGTTGCCAAAAATATTCGTCTTGTCGCGTCATTCGGCACGCTTGTCGGAACGGCTGCTCTCTTGAATGCTCAACGGACCGACCCAAAGACAGCTGCGACCGAAGCCGATCCCAAAATCGAGATTGGTAGGGCGGATGTAGGTTCAGACCCGGGTGAGGACGATACGGTTACCCTGAGCCCCTTCCTTGTCTCGGAGAACTCCAACATTGGGTATCTGGCGACATCGACCTTGGCGGGTTCGCGTCTCAATACGGCGCTCCGGGATGTCGGGGCTTCGATCTCGGTGATGACTCCGGAGTTCTTCAAGGACATTGGCGCGACAGACGCCGCGAATTCCTTGGCCTATGGATTGAACACGGAGGTCGTGGGCGTCCAGGGGAACTACACTGGGGGAAACTATGGCAACACAGCGGGCTTTGACAATCTTGGCCAGAGGCGCAATCCGCAGGGTGCGCAACGGGTGCGCGGATTTGCTCGGGCAACGTTAACGCGGAGTTCTTTTCTCACGGATATTCCATTTGATACCTACAATATGGGAAATGTGACTGTCAGTCGGGGGCCGAATTCCCTGCTCTTTGGTATCGGAGAGGCAGGAGGCGTTCTCGATAGCGCCTTGAAGCGGGCGCTAACGGCAAGAAACTTCGGTGAAGCCTCACTAGTTCTAGGAGAACGAGGAAGCCATCGTGAGGTATTCGACTACAATTTGTCAATCAAACCCGGTCGGCTCGGCGTGAGGCTCATAGGATTGAACGATGACACGGTTTACCAGCAAAAACCCACATTCAAGAAAGACAAGCGCCTCACAGGTGCATTCGAGCTTATCCTTCTGGAGAACAAGAAATCCTCAGTTCTTGGACCGACTGTGATTAGGGGGAGCTACGAGGTCGGCCAAATTGACGCCAATCCACCCAATCTGATTCCAGTTGTCGATAATTTCTCGGACTGGTTCAGATTGCCAACCTACAGCCCATCACTCATTGCATCGCAGCAGGCGAATGGGCAGTTGCCCGCCGCGCTGAGCTTTTTGTCCAACGGAACTTGGCTTCCCAAGCTGACCCTTGACAACCGAACGCAGGGAAATTCCACACGGGCCTTGCTTATCAATTATGTAAACTCGCAACTGTCCATCGTGTATAACAGCCCGACTGCGCAGGTTGCGTCGGTTGGGCTTCCCGACTCCAGCATTCAGGGATTTGTTGGTCAGCTGCAATGGAATCTGCTTTCCCCCCTGCTGACATCCAAGTCGACAATTCAGACAAACTTTCTTACGACAAATGCGATTACGCAACAGTATCTGCCAAACTATGTGCCGGCCGTAGTTACCGACAAGAATATAGTTAATAATGAGAGAATGTTGATGGCGGGAGACTTGAGCTATTACGCAGAAACGTTCAACGCAAGCAATGTTGCAATCGAGCAGCAATTTGTTGGAGGGAAGGCTGGTATTGAGGCGGTGTATGACCAACAGTACCACAAGACTACCTCAAGCCTTTTTTATAGCAGCAATACCACAACCAGATTAAGCGTCGATATGAACCAGTATCTGCCCAACCTACAGCCAAACCCTAATGTTGGCAGACTATTCATGTTTACAAATAGTAATACCGCAGATACTTCGATTGATACTGATCGCCAGAAGCGTGAAGCCTATCATATTACAGCTTTCTATAAATTGGAACTTTCCCAGAAAAAGGGGTGGCTAAAGTGGTTTGGGAACCACAATTTTACTGGCTTCTATAGCGGACAGAGTGTAGATAGGCTTGGAACATTCTACCGGGCACACTGGTATGATGTTCCGGGCAGCGGGACTAATATTGCAACAACCCAGAACGGAAACATCAATGGTGCCGGTCAGAGAAGTTTTATGACGATCAACTACGTGAGTGGATCGCTTCTTGACTCTTCTATTACCAGTCCGTCAGACGTGCGCGTAACAGAATATATCCAGAATCCGCGTGTGGAATCTGGGGATATTTTCAAGGTCATGCACCAGGTCAATATCGGCCGCCCGACCATCAATCCATCCACCGGAGGCATTGATTTTTATGACAGCTACTTGGTCCAGTATCCACAGCACAGTTCGGGGAACAGTCATATCCTCCAGAAGTATGGATCGACGGTTGGAGCGTGGCAGGGCTGGTTTTTTGGTGGGGATGTCGTGGCAACTTGGGGACGCCGTAGTGATCGGGCGAGGCAGTTCACTGCGAACGGGACCGCGCGCCTGCCCGATGGATCATTCGATCCGATGAATCTGCTTCTTCCCGCTGATAGCCAGTTGGATGTTGTGAGTACTGAGACCAAGAGCGCGGTGGTCCACTTGCCAAAAAAGTGGATTCAGCAGATGCCATTTGAGCTGAGTGCTCATTTTAGCGAATCTGAAAATTCATCTGTTTCTACCGCTCGGATGAATTCTGATAAACAACCGCTTGGTCCTCCATCTGCGGATACGAGGGATTTTGGCGTGACCTTTGAGTTTCTCAATCGTCGACTGAGTCTCGGGGTGAATTGGTACAAAATGACTGCGCGGAACCAGACGATTCCCGGTTTTAACGTAACCTCCGCTGCGGGCGGATTCGCTCGACTGCAAATGCGCAATATTAGGCGCCAAGAAATGGCATTTGGTTCTGGAGCAGCCGGTTTTGCAGCGTACCTGGCACATCCGAATAATTCTCCTGAAATCCAGAGTGGAAGCGTATTTAAATCGTGGGACGATATTTATGCCACGATTCTTGCGCTTCCAAATGCGACACAGAACGACAACCAGTGGACCACTGACCGCACCGATGATGTCCAGGTCTGGGTCAATCCCCCGGTGAATGCCGTCGGTACTCAAGACTACAGAGGGAGCGGCATGGAGATAGAATTGATTGGGAATGTAACCCGCAATTGGCGCATCTCTGCAAATGTGGGGAAGCAGGAGACAGTCACATCCAATACAGCTGCTCTGGAGGCCGAAAAGGCCGACGCAGACTTAGCGGCATTCCAGGCATCAAAGCTTGGTGGTTTGGCTGCAAACCCCAATGTGACTGATCGGATTACTGTAGAACAGCAGTTCTACAATACCTACTACAATCCTGTAGGGCAGGCGCGTTCCAAGGACGGCACGATCTTGCAAGAGCAACGGAAGTGGCGCGCGAACCTAGTGAGCACTTATGCATTCGATCGGGGGCTGCTGAATGGAGTTGTTATTGGTGGTGCGGTTCGCTGGCAAGGTAGGGCAGCCATTGGATATCCGCAGACTGTTTCTGCAGGCATCGTCAAGCTTGATGTGGCATCTCCTTATTTTGACGATGGACTCTGGAATGGAGACATCTGGCTGGGCTATGCGAAACGCCTTGCCCGTGGACGCAGTTGGAAGATTCAGCTCAATATACGTAACTTGGTTGGCAACAAAGACTATATTCCAGTTGTAATCAATCCGGATGGGCAACTTGCGATCGTTCGCAACTCGAATCCGCAAGAAATAACCGTAGCAAACACACTCACTTTTTGAAGCATTTAAAGTACGAGGGGAATTCGCATGAGCAGCAGGCGGGTGAACCGTACTGGCCAAATACCACACTTGTGAGCAACAGCGATCGCATGATTCGGATTGTGGAGTGCAGAAGGCCGCGCCAGAGAACTGGCTTGCTATGAAGCTTTATCAGAGGCGCTTGGAAAATCGATCTAGCAGCACGTGTGCGCTGCGATCCGTCCCTGTTCTTCAATTGCGAACAGTTTCAGTGTTCAAGACATCGGTAGCATGGCTTGAGAAATACTGAGGTGGCCTTGCAAGAAAGAAGGCGAACACGAAGCCTGTGTGCACGATGGGAAGCCATTGAAATGAACAGAGGAAAATTCGTCATAACACTTACTGCCGATTTTTTTGACGCTGAGGGGAATCCAAGGTTTAGAGATGTCGGTCTTTCGGAGATTGCGAAGTATCCCCATCTTACCCACCAATTCATGGGCAGACACCAATCCGTGATTGGACCTGATCAGATCGGTGGTGCCAATGGAGTCATTGTGATGACGCCCTCGGTCAAGGCAGAGACCGTTTCGCAGGCGGGTGATCTTTTGGCCATTGGTCGCTTCGGGGTGGGCTACGATGCCGTCGATATTGAAGCCTGCACCAATGCCGATGTATTGGTTTTCATTACTGCCGGGGCGGTGGACCACTCCGTAGCTGAAGCGACGGTTGGTTGGATGATTGCGCTTGGTCACAAGGTTCGGGCAAAAGACCTGTTGGTGCGATTCGGCCGCTGGGACGAACGGACCCAGTTCATGGGAACCGAGTTGCGGGACCGTACACTTGGCATCATCGGCTTGGGCGGAATTGCGCGCAGCCTTCTCCGTCTGCTGAAACCCTTCGGATTGAAAAGAACACTGGTTTTCGATCCGTATATAACTGCGGAGCAGATTGCTGCTGCAGGGGCGCATTTGGCGAATCTTGATACTGTGATGCGCGAATCGGATTTCGTTTCTTTGCACTGTCCATTGAACGATGAGACGAGGGGGTTGATCAGTGACCGGGAACTGGGACTGATGAAACCAACTGCCTTTCTCATCAATACTGCCCGTGGCGGCATCGTGGACGAAGCTGCCCTTTTTGATGTATTGAAGTGCGGTCGGATCGGTGGTGCTGCGATTGATTGTTTTGCGGATGAACCCCTTGCGGGCCCTCATCCGTTTGGATCCCTCGACAATGTGCTTCTTGCGCCCCATGCCATCGCCTGGACCCACGAACTCTTTCGTGACATCGGCAGAAGTGCATTCAGGGGAATGATTGACTTGTCGCTTGGAAGAGTCCCGGCGGGTACCATCAATCCGGTGGTGCTGGCTAGGCCGGGTTTCAAGGCGAAATGGGACAGGCTGCGGGCCGACGAGGCTACCGCTACCAGGGGCACCTAGGCACACGCTGGATTGCCATTCCAGACCATGCGACATCCGACAATTGAAGCAGAGCTTTTTTGCCGCTCCAATTCAGTGCTCGGCGAGGGTCCCTTTTGGCACAACGATCGGCTCTATTGGGTGGATATCTTGGGCGCGCGCCTGCATAGTTGCGATGTCAAGGGAAACTGCCCGCAAGCCTTGACGTTTCCCGCCCACGTTGGTGCGGTTGCTCCTTGGAAGGGCGGATTCATTGCCGGCACGAGTCATGGCCTTGGCATACTTCATCCGGATGAATCGTTCTCATTGTTGCCGAATGGTCCGAAGCTTCCCCCCCGAGTTAGATTTAACGATGGAAAGCTCGATCCGATGGGGCGCTTCTGGTGTGGCACCATGGAATATTCTGCCACACACGAGGCCGGATCTTTGTATCGCGTGGACCTGGACGGTTCTGTGACGCTTCTTTTGGGCCGCATCACTATTTCGAACGGCCTGGCTTGGGATGTAAAGCGGGGTTTGTTCTACTATATCGACACGGCGCTTCAACGTGTGGACGTATTTGACTGCGATCTGGCGGTTGGAAGAATTTCCAACCGGAGGGTCGCGTTCGAGGTGGATGCAGAATATGGTTTACCCGATGGCATGTGCATGGATTTGGATGGGCGTCTGTGGATTGCATTCTGGCGCGGCTCCCAGGTTGTTGCTTTCGATCCAAGTTCCGGGGCTCCGCTGTATTCTGTCCACGTACCAACACGCCTCACAAGTTCCTGCTGTATGGATGCCAATTGTCGGAGGCTATTTATCACCACCGCGCAAACCGAGCTCACGGATGAGCAATTGCGAACCGAGCCCCTCGCTGGCAGCATCTTTTGTGCGGAGGTGCCTGCATCATGAAGTACTCGGCGCAGAATGGGTTCGAAAATCGGGCTTTGCCGAAAGCTCACGTGTCGATCTTGGCTAAAGGCGCGTTTCTCACAGGTTTAGTCTGCAGGGTTGGTTCGAGCCACAATCTCGGGAAGAAGGTCCTTAGGTGGGCTGCCCAAGTTGTCGTGCTCTGTTTGACCAGTCTTTCGGTTGGTTTGGCAGACGCGGAAACACAAAAGCGAACGGTGGCTGTGATGTTTGACAGCCTCATTTCGCCAGGATGGCTCGAGAGTCAGCGTGTCATGCGCGTCGAAGCTCAAAGGCGAGGCTGGGCGCTGATTGAGTCGGTGTCGAATTTGGACGACCACAAGCAGTACCAGCAATTGCAGTCAATGATCCAGCGTCGCGTGGATGGTGTTGTCATCATTCATACTGACGACAAAGCGGTGGTGCCGGCAATTCGCGCTGCGAATGCCGCCGGAATTCCAATGGTGCATTTCAACCGCCCTCCAGCGGAGAGCGACGCGTATTCCGTGGCAGTGGTTGCAGCGAACCAATCGCTCATGCGTCAGACCGTTTTGGAGCTGATCAAGATCGCCCGAACTCAAGGGGGAAATTACAAGGCAGCAATCCTGATTGGCGACTTGGGCGACGCCAATGCCGTTCAACGTCGGGACGGTTTTGAAGAGGCTGTCGCCGAGAATCGCGATATTGTAGAAGTGGTCGCAAGAATAGCAACGGAATGGAACGCTGACAAAGGTTTTGCAGGCCTGGCAAACGCGCTGCGGGCACATCCCGAGATCAATATGCTCGTGACGTCTTCGGATTTTCTTACACCACAAATCGAGCAGGCCCTGCGGGCTGCGGGAAAATGGAAGAAGACGGGTGAGCCTGGGCATGTTTTGATTGCGGGCTTTGATGGCGACGAGAACGGCTATGAGCAACTCGCCGCCGGGTACTATGATGTCGATGGGGTCCAAAACCTGGCTTTTGAGGCGGTACGCTCCTTCGACGCCTTGGAGGAAATGTGGCGCGGCGAGAAACCCCCGAAACTTATTGTTGATCCGGGATTCGTCATTTCCCAGAACTCGCTCTTGGAGAAGCGTGGAGAAATGTGGGGTTACCAGATTTGGAAGCAGAAACAGCTAGAAGCAAAGGGGCTCGCTCCTGCTCTGAACGGTGAAGATTCAAGCGCTTCCGCCCACATGAGTATTCGGGCTTTCCTTTTGGCTTTCCTTACGTGGGGAACTTTGAGGGACATCCTGCTGGCGATGTTGCCGCTGGCGATCTTGGTTGCCGGCCAGGCGCTTGTTCTGCTGATCGGACAGATTGACCTCTCAATGACATCGGTCATGGCGTTGGCGAGTGTGCTTGGGGCGTCGATAATGACTCGTTCTGGGGCAGATCCGGCATCGCTGGGAACAACCTGTACCGGTATATTTCTTTTCCTTGGCGTTGGTTTGAGTGTCGGCGTGTTCAACGGTGTCTGCGTGGCGTACTTTCGTATACCTTCTTTCATTGCTACGCTGGCTGTGATGATGGCGGTGGGCGGGGCGACCGTGTGGATTTGCTCGACGGTCTCGGGCTCCGTCAGCATTGGCGGCCTTCCGGCATCTTTTAGGTCAATCGGCTACGGTACATTCGCGGGGATTCCATTCGCGCTCGTCATTTGTCTGGCCGTGCTTCTGGGAGCGTGGCTCACCTTGGAGCGGACGATGATTGGCCGCTGGGTTTATGCCATCGGGCACAACGATCGCGCGTCCCGCATTTCCGGAGTCCCGGTGCAGCGCATTACCGTCGCCATGTTTGCGGCCTCAGGGATAGCTTCCGGAATCGCGTCAGTCATTCTGACGAGCCGCATTGAGACCGGGCTGCCCACGCTTGGCCAGAATATGCTGCTCGATATCGTCGGAGCGGCTGTCATTGGTGGCGTGAGTCTGTTTGGAGGTCGCGGAAGGATCGTGTTCGCAATGGCCGGTGTGGCCTTTCTTTCGCTTTTGGACAAATCGCTTCAACTGCTCGGTCTTTCCCTTTTTCTGGTCCTCTCCATCAAAGGTATCGCCATTTTGGGTGCTGCCATCTCCGATGCAGTGCGTCGGCGGAGGAGGACCACATGAATGCGGCGGATGGCGGCATCCCGCGCCTAAAGGTTGAGGGACTTGCCAAGTCGTTTTTCAACGTCCCTGTACTTCAGGGTGTAAGTTTTGAGGTGAACGCGGGCGAGTTGCTGGGAGTTGTAGGGGAGAATGGATCCGGAAAGTCCACCACCATGAATATCCTGGCTGGAGTTTTGCCCAAGGACGGCGGGCGTATCCTGCTGGATGGGAGATCATTCGAGCCCGCCAATCGTCGTGAAGCTGACGCCGCGGGGATTTCCTTCACACAGCAGGAATTGAGCATCTTCCCCAATCTGTCAGTCGCCGAGAACCTATTCTTGGGCAGATTTGCCAGATTGGTAAAGGGACTTCCGTTGGTGGCGAGACGTAGGATGCGGGAAGAGACTCGTGAGCTTCTGCGGGCCGTCGAGTTGGACGTTGACCCAGACACACTGGCTGAAAGCTTGTCGACTGGTGAGCGGCAGCTTCTGGAAATCGCCCGTGGGCTCGCGTCCGACATACGCGTCCTGATCTTGGACGAGCCGACAACCTCCCTGACAGAGCGAGAGGCAAATCGGTTGTTTGGAATTATTGCGCGCCTCAAAGAACACGGTGTTGCGATTGTCTATGTCAGTCATGTATTGGGCGAAATCCTGCGTCTTGCGGACAGGGTGCTTGTCATGCGCGATGGGCGGGTCGCCCTGAGCGAGCGCAATATGGGCCTGACATCGCGACAACTCGTTTTCGCAATGGTGGGGCGGTCGATAGAAACGCTCTTTCCGACGCGTTCACCGCGCGCCGCAGCTCCAGCTCAGATTCTGGAGGCCAGCCGAGTTGGAGACCAAGGTTCGGTCCGCGAGATCAGCTTGACGCTTTCAGCGGGCGAGATTGTCGGCGTTTCAGGCCTCATGGGTTCAGGCCGATCGAAACTCGCACGCATCCTCTTTGGACTTGATCCACATCGGGACGGGTACATCCGCGTGGGAACGCGAGCGCTGGGGGCCGGCGACTTGGGCGCGAGATTGGCAGCCGGTGTGGCTTTCGTGACTGAGGATCGGAGAAGGGACAGTCTCTTGATGGATGCAACTGTTGCTCAGAACATGGCGCTGGCCTCTCTCCCGATGTTTGCACGCGGACCCTGCCGTGTGATTGATGAGCGGAAACTCGCTGACAAACTTGCGGGGCTTGTCGACCGACTTTCAGTCCGTTGCGGTGACATCAATTCGACCAAGGTTCGCACATTGTCAGGTGGAAATCAGCAAAAAACCGTGCTCGCACGCTGGCTTCTGCGAAATCCGACAGTCTTGCTGCTGGATGAACCGACGCGGGGCATTGATGTGGGGGCGAAGGAAGAAATCTACCGCTTGCTGACGGACTTGGCAGAGCGGGGTTCCGCGCTCCTCGTTATTTCCTCTGAACTCGAAGAGTTGACTGGATTGTGCGACCGCATTCTGGTCATCCATCGTGGCCGGATTGTGCGCGAATTCTCAAGAGACCAATTCGACCGCGCGGCAATTCTTCGAGCAGCGTTCGGGCAATCAGACGTTTAGCAATGAAACAAGGCACGACATTTTTACTTCCGAATGTTTTGTTACGGGCAATGCCACTCCTGTTTTTTGGGGTGCTGTTGTTGGTTTTTGGAACTCTGTCTCCACGGTTTCTCGCGCTTCAAAACCTGCAAGCCATCTTAGTTCAATCGGGCTGGTTGATTGTGGTCGCGCTCGGCATGAACCTGGTGCTTCTGATTGCGGGCGTGGACCTCTCGGTTGGGTCCGCAATGTACCTCGGTGCGGTTGCAGTGGGCATGGGACTTTCAGCCGAACCCGTCTGGGTGAGCCTTCTGGCATCTGTGATGGTCGGGGCGCTATTTGGAGCGATCAACGGCATGATCATCGTGACCCTCAATGTGCCTGCGTTTATTGTCACGCTTGCGACGACGTTCATTGGTCGTGGTTTGGGGATATTCATCTCTTCCACGAAGATCGTCTATGCGAGCAGGCCTGTGGCGGAAATGGGGCGTGCAGATTTGTCGGGGATTCCAGTCCCCATCTGGCTCACGACTACTGCCGTATGTGCTTCATGGATCCTCTTGCGGCACACTCCTTTTGGTCCGTATGTCCGTACGATCGGAGCAGATCGTGAGGGGGCGCGCCGCGCCGGTGTTCCCGTTGCGTTGATTGCCTGTAGTGGCTATCTTTTGTGCGGTGCCTTTGCGGGTTTGGGCGGATTTATTTCGCTGAGCCAGACGTCAGCTGCGTCGGCGGCTTTTGGTCAGAATGCAGAATTCCTGGCGATTGCCGCCGCCGTTTTAGGCGGCACCAGTCTGTTTGGAGGACGGGGAAGCTGGTGGGCGCCGGTTTCGGGCGGCATTCTTATCACTACAATTCAAAATGGCCTCGTGATGATTGATGCCAACCCCTACGCGTATCCGGTAGTCACCGGTTTCGTCATTTTCCTTGCGGCGCTGCTCGATTCGGTTCGATCTTGGCCGGTGTTGCGATATCGGCCTCGTGCGGGCTGAAATTGGGTATGACAAGAGAGATGCGAAGGCCGTAACAGGCGACCGCAAGGGAAAAGTCTATTTATCATGCGCAAGGTTAGCAAACACAGGATCACCAAGAATCGCCCGCGCCTGTCAGGCAAAGTTTGCGTTATCACGGGGGGAGCACGGGGCATTGGAGCCACAAGTGCACGACTGTTTGCATCCGAGGGCGCATTGGTTGCCATTGTCGATATTAAGGATACACTCGGGAGATCCGTCGCTTCAGGAATAGTTCAGCGTGGCGGTCGGGCCATCTACGTGCATTGTGACGTTACGCACTCAGCGGATGTCGCCGCCATGGTCCGCGCGGTTGTTGCGCGCTTTGGCAGGATCGACGTGCTGTTCAACAACGCGGGTACCGCAATCGTGGGAGATGTGGTACAATTGTCGGAGGAGGATTGGGACCGGACTTTCGCCATCAATGTCAAGAGTATGTTCCTGTGTTCAAAGCATGTGGTGCCTATTATGCGGAAACAAGGTGGAGGCTCGATCATTAACATGGGGTCGGAGTCGGGTCTTATCGGTCTGCCCATGCATCCGGCCTACTGTTCGTCGAAAGGTGCTGTGGTCAATCTGACGCGCTCCATGGCCATCGGCCATGCGGTGGATCGAATCAGGGTGAACTGCCTCTGTCCTGGGACGATCCCAACTCCATTGTACCAGGAATTTATGGCAGCGTTACCGAACAAACTGGAAGTGGAATCCTTCCTCAAGAAAGAGCACCCGCTCGGTTTGGGCAGCGAGGTGGATATTGCGCAAGCGGCCCTGTACCTTGCTTCCGACGAATCGAAATACATGACCGGCGCACCGTTGATAGTCGACGGCGGCTATACGGCCAAGTAGCTCTACGGTGCAATCGGGTCCGACAAGGCTTTTGAAGAGAGTGGCCGCGACAATTGGCGGCGGATTCTGTGCCGTTGTTTGCTTCAAGATGTCGCATTCGGTCGGTTGGCTTACGCGCACTTTACGAAGTGTGAAATAACTAAATTCTTATTCGTCAAATCACATGGAGCCCTTCCCCGGTAAATGATAGTGTTTCTAGCGCCGGTTCGTTGTGAGCAAAACCCGCAGGCAATTCAATGCCTGTCCGCATGTTCCCTCCACCCCAAATGTCAAATCAACATTCCCAAAGTGCGCTGGCTTGGATATCCCTAAAGGGTGCGGCCATTGCGTTGCTTCGTGCTTCTGTCGCGTGCCTCGCCATGCAGGCATCGTTGGCGCCTGCGGAAGAAAGTGCGGCTTCCGCAACTTCGACGACGTTACCAGGCCGCAGGTCTGTGGCTCGAGATCTGTCGAAGGCCAATTTCAATCTGCAACGTCCAAGCTGGGTCTATGACAATTGGGGTATCTATGATCCGATCAGAGAGATGCCGGTTACCGAGTCACTGGCACTCAAACAGATTGAAGAAATCGTTCGCCTCAAGCGAGATGGGGTTCGGTTTGACTACTACATGATGAACGCCTTCTGGTTTGAAAGCGGGACGGGATACCGGAAATGGGATAGTCGGTACTGGCCGAACGGTCCGGACCGCTGGATTGCTGCCTGTCGCGCCAATGGGTTGATCCCGGGATTGTGGTTTGCATGCAACTTGATTCAACGTACCGGTACGGTGCCGGCATGGCAGGACTCCTATGGAGGTGATGACTACCGGCCGTACGGTCCGGACATGGACGGTGCATTATCACTTTTCGAAGGTGGGTTTCTTCCCGATTTCATGCTCGCGTTGCAACATTGGTACGATCGCGGCATCCGTCTCTTCGAGTTTGATATGGCCGATCTCAACGCGGCTACGCCTTCCACGCGTAGGTCTCTTTCGAACCGCGAGATTCGGCAGCGAAACAAGGACGCATTCATCGCTGCGCTTGCCGCTTTCAGACAAAGGAATCCCGACGCGATTCTGGTCGGCTTCAATGGATTCAAGGGACTTGACAGGACCTCAACCGATCTGGACTGGCTTGGCGTTTTTGCCACATTGTTCAGCGGAGACATTCGTGTGTCTGACCTGCCGGTGGCGCACTATTTTCGGTCAATGGATCTCTTCAATGACAACCGAGGTTTCGGTATGGTACATGCCGGGGTACCTCTCAATCGGATTGACCCGTGTGGTGTAGTGCTTTCGCACAACGTTTTTGGCATTTTCCGCAAGAGCGTATCTTGGAAGAGCATGGTGCTCCAGGCAGCGGCCCGCGGAGCGTGGAAAAATACGGTTTATGGTGCGCTCGAGGAGATCAAGAGCGGCGAAGATGCGCGGTGGTTTGCCCGCGTCCAGAAGTTGTATGAACCGCTTATGTCAAATGGCCGTACAAGGATTTTTGGTGGCATGCCCGAGGAGGCCAAGCCGTATGGCTACGTTTCGTTCGCGAACGACGGAACAATTTATACGGTCGTCAATCCGGCGCAGGCGGTGTCTTCGATTCCGCTTGAACACCTGCCGCGCAATGCGGGAGTCGGGAGGGTGTTGTTTCGGGATGCCGGCTTTGCGCCTATCCTCGACAAGGGTACTCTGACGCTTGGTCCTGGGCAAATGGCAGTCGTTGGGTTTGGGCGATTTTCCGGAAAGGAACATGATTTTGGGGTTCAGAGCGATGGAGTGATTCCGAAGAGAATAGAACCGTATGGGGAGAGCTTCCGCCAAACGGGTGCCAAGACATTGGAAGTGACTTTCGTCCCTCCGATAAAGGGTGATCTGCGCATTGTATTTCAACAGCGTTCTCCCGAAGGAAAGCCCCTCAGGCTTGTTCAGTATCCCGTGCCAACAGATCCGCTTGCGGAGGGTCCGATTCCCGAAACCGGCCTGAAGATCGAGGCCTGGCAGCCGGGCTTCAGCCTCCCTGTCGTTCGCGATCAGCGCACTTCCGCACCAGGCATTTCATGGGGTTTGGGTGAGGTCAGGCAAGATTCCTTGGTGCCCGGCCGACCATTGACGATCCGATGTACCTCGGCTGACAAACGAGCGGTGCTGTTGGAAGCGCGAATTTACACGGTTGAGTATTGAGTGCTTGCGCTTGGTTTCCCTTTTTGGAACCGGCGTGGTGCGACTTGGTGAATGACTCCATGATTTCTAAATAAAACCGCCGATGCACATTGGATTCTCATACAAACAGATATTGATCGCGGCCACATTGAGTTTGGCTGCGTTTCCCGAGCGAGTGGCGCTGCATGCTGGAGTGTCTCCACGATTGGAGAGGCTCGAAGTGATTTCAGGAGGATATCCGCGAGCATTCTATTTCCGCCTCTCCGAGGATCTCGCGCGTTACGAGCGCCTTCCCTATGAATTGTGGGAGAAGACGTTCATTCCTCTTGGGGGGGTACAAGTCAAAGCGCTCGATGAGGAGATACCCGGGCCAAACGACTCCATCATCGATTACTGCAACCGCCTCAAGGAGAGGCATCCATCGAAGATGGTCCTGCTCCACTTCAACCTCCATGGAAGGGATCCACGCTTTGATAAAACGAAATTCTTCGCGGGCCACTGGGTCTATTACAACGGATCACGCGTCACGGGAAATATTCCAGCGGAGGCTGGGGAGAGCGACATTTTGATCGAAAATACCGACCTTTTCCGAATGGATGTTGGCCTCAACGTGAATGTGCACGGAAAGGATCTGGGGCCGAAGAATTCTCCGGACGACATCGGCTTGTGCATGCTCGACGCCAACGGCAGACCGGACTGGAGCCAGAGCGAGCAGGTGCAATTGATTTCGATCAATCCCGAGAACAAGACCATTCGCGTCCGTCGCGGTTGCTTCGGTACCTCACCTCGCGCATTCCCCGCGGGGCGGGCCTATGCTGCAGCACACGCATTGGAGGGGCCCTACGATGAGGTCAACCGGATCGATGGTGGCGACGGACACGTCATGCAGGATCCGAACGTTCGGCAGCATCCTTCTCCTGAATGCCATCTCATGTGGACGTACAATTTTTCAACGCGATCTCCCCGCGATAACCAAGGCCGCCAGTGTGTGGACGTGCTGGTCGACGAGTTCGCCGGGTATTTAGGACCGGGGGGCCGGTTGGCGTCATTTGACGGAGTGGAGTTCGATGTCGCGATAGAGAGCTTCGGGAAACTGCTTGCGGCAAGGGCCTCGATGAAGGGCAAACGACAAGGCGACTTGGATGCCGACGGAAAAGGGGACAATGGCATATTCGAAGGCATGGACAGCTACGGCCAGGGACTCTTTGAGTTCTATTCGCGGCTAGGGGGGCGGCTAGGCAAGGATCGGCTCATTCTCTCTGATTCTAATGCCACCAAGCTAGGGCCCTTTGACACATTGAATGGAATGGAATTGGAAGGCTTTAGCCGCATTGAAAAATTCGGTGTGTCGGCAATCATGAACAAGCTGCGTGCGTTTCGGCAGTTTGGCCGTTCACCGGCGTTCAGCTACCTGAATCACAAGGAGTGGACGAATGGAAGGAAATGGAGTGAGGTGCCGTTCAAATATCATCGCTATGTCATGGCCACGATGGTCATGGCCGATGCGGCAATCACGCATTTTGCGAGCATCAAACCTGATGCGGGTGAGTTGTTTGGCACTTTCGATGAGTTGCAAATGGGAGTTGAGCATGAATACGGCTGGCTCGGACAGGCGCTTGGCGACGCGGTCCCACTCGCATCGCTGACCGAAAACTTGCTCCACGGCGCAACCACGGCGCAATTGCTGCAGCGTCTAGAGCCGGTCGAAGGGACCAAGCTGTCCTTGGAAAATGGCGCACTGAGACTAGCCTCAGGTAAGGGAAGTATAGAGCTTCGCACGAAGGGTGAAGTGTCTCAGTGGCCCGACCATCCTGATCTGCTGCCGCATCCAGATCTCATCGGGTTTTCGCTCGACAATATCGCTCTACCTCCATCGGGATCCGACCTGTTTGTGAGGATTCGTTCCAAGGGACAGGGTTCCTCTGTTGCACTTGCGCAAAACTATCGAAGGGCGGCAAGGGTCGAAATTGGGGACGAGGCGATGAAGGAGCCAATGAAGACGACGGCATTCGTCACGCAGGAATGGTTTGACGCAACCTATTCCTTTTCCGAATTGCGCGGGGGAAAAAAGAAACTTCAGTTTTCGGCTGAAGGAGTGGAACCCGTGTGGATTGAAAGGATTGAGGTGTTCGCCCACCCCAATGTGATGCTGCGCGAATTCGAAAATGGAGTGGTGCTGGTCAACATGTCAGAACGTCCCTATAGCTTCGATCTCGAAAAACTCACACACGGAAAGCGATTTAGGCGCCTGCGTGGTTCATCGCACCAGGATCCCAAAACCAATGACGGTTCACTGGTCACTGGTCCTGTAACCTTGGAGGCGCATGATGGGCTTTTCCTTCTCAGGTCCAAGAGTTGAGAGTTCCAGTCTCCAAGATCAAATGCATAGCCTTCCTGCCGTCGGTGGTTTGCATATTGAACCGGGTGACAGTGCTTCCACGCGATGCATGGCTTGATCGGTAAATACGCAGTCTCCCGCATCCATTTCCCTTTCTCATGGATACTTCCAACTTTGAGTCGACTCCTCCGAAAGCGGAGAAAATGAAACGCCGCATCTGGTTCCATCTGCATTTCTGGATCGGATGGCTCTCCGCGATTCCTATTGCGATCGTTTGCCTCACGGGCGCGATTCTTGCGTTCTCTGATAGCATCACACACTGGCAATATAGTGAGTTGTTTCACATCAAGGCAGTCGGGCCGCGGCTTTCCATAGCGCAGGTGCTGCATGCGTACGAAAGCGCGGAATCGCGGTATCAAGTGAATCATCTCGGAATTCCCGAAAGCCCGAGCCATGCCTACAAGGCGTATTGCATTCAATTGCATCCTGCAGGCAGGAGAAACATGCAGGTGTACTGTAATCCATACACGGGCGAGCTGACTTCGATGGCGGGGAAGTTTTCTATTGTTGGTTTGGTCACCGAGATCCATCGTAATCTTGTCGGTACGAAGACGGGGGAGTCGATCGTTGCGCTGAGTTCGCTTCTCCTTGCGATTACCTGCATCTTTGGGGTGATCCTCTGGGTGCCATTGCGAACTCGCACGTTTGCGCGGGTATGGAATCGCGGGGGGGCCCTTGACTGGCACAATGCCCTTGGCCTGATTGCTCTACTACCATTGATCGTGATGGCTCTGACCGGCATCACTTTCTCCTGGGGAAAACAAATTTTCCCCGTTCTCGATAGGATTCGCGGCGCACCTTCCCGGTTGGATGCACCTATTGTCCAAGCTTCCGCAGGCGCGATCAAGATGCCGTTCCAAATTGTTGCGGATCGTATGGGGGCCTTGCTGCCTGGAATCCGGGTTACTGGCGTGCAGCCTTCGAATTCAAGTCGCAGCCCCATCGCATTTTTTATGGATGATGGGCGAAACAATCTGAGCGTATATTTGGATCCCTACACCGGGGAGGTACTCAGGAGAACGGATGGTTCTGAAATGGGTATCGTCGGTTGGTATCGAAGCAATTTTGGCCGACTGCATACGTTCGCGCCCTACGGTAGTATTTTGCGATCGACCTGGGCGCTTTTCTCGCTGGTCGGGACCATCCTCGCGGCTACGGGCTTGTGGGTGTCGATCAGGCGTTGGCGGCGGGTCAAACGAAATGTCACGTGAAGGAAATATCATGACTAATTCGGAGGGATCGCATAGGCGTTTGAACGCTTGGAATTCCCCAAAGCGCTTCTTCATGCGCACGAAAGTGTGCGGGCTCTTGGCGCTGGTGACTGTCACCGGGTGGTCGGCAGATCACGCGATCGGATCTATCTGGCAGGTTGAATCCCCACACCTCTATCGGGATGGTTTACTTGAAGGAATAGGATTTTCGTTCACCTACGATGGCAAGACGATTGGCCCAAGCGTGCCCGAGGGATGGGCAATATCAACCAGGTCGACATCCGAAGGACTCGAGACCCGGTTGAGTCATTCATCGGGATTGGTCGCGGTCCGTCTTGTCCGAAGTTTCCCGGAATCTGAAGCAATCGAGTATACCGTGCGCTTTCGGAACGAGGGTAGTTCCGTACTTCCAATTCTGAGTCGGGTAAACGCCATGGATTTGGCATTTGGGAAAGCTGTCCTTGCCAACGTTTCTGTAGTGACGAGCAATGGGGGGTCCGGTGATTCGCTCTTCCCGCCAGACCAGTATGCGCTTCGTGAGCGTCTAATGGGCCCGATGCTCAATCCCCCTGCGCACGCAGCCATCAGGTTGGAATCTCTATCGGGAAAGCCTTCCCGGGGTGATCTTCCGTTTTTCTTCGCGCAAGACAAGCATGCGGGTCGCGGCATCTTTGTTGCGTTGGGTTGGACCGGAGTATGGGAGGCCGAAATCGGAGGTGATTTCCTCAAAGAAACGTTTTCATTGAAAGGAGGAATGCCTGGCCTTTCATTGCGTCTCCATCCTGGCGAAGAGATTTCCGGTCCAATTATTTTGCTTGGCGGTTTCAGGGGACCATTTTCAGCGGGATCGAACCGATTACGCCGGGTGATTCGAAACCACTATACACCCTTGTTGGAAGGGAAGAAGCCGCTGCCAGTGCTCGGATACAGTTCATGGTACAGTGTATTTACCAACTTCGATGACAAGACCCTGTGCGAACTCGCGGACGTTGCAGCGGAATTGGAACAGGAGTACTTTGAGGTGGATGCCGGCTGGTTTGCCGGTACGCGTCAGGGCCCCGGCAATGGACAATGGCAATACGGGGTTGGCAACTGGGAGAAGGCGGACCCCAATCGGTTCCCGAATGGCCTCCGGCCGGTGGTCGACTACGTGAAGTCCAAAGGAATGAAATTCGGAATGTGGTTTGAGCCCGAGCGGGCGGTTCGAGATTCGCTCCTTGGCAAAGCTCATCCCGAGTGGCTTCTTTGGCCGCCAAGGCCGAGAGATCTGACAAGCGAACGCGAATGGGCGTTGGTCAACTTTGGCCTGAAAGAAGTTCAGGATTGGTTCGTCGAATTGCTGTGCCGGTACGTCAGAGAATTCGACCTTCAATACCTTCGCTGGGATTTGAATGTGGGTCCGGCGGTTGTCTGGGCTGCACATGACACCCCAGACAGGCTGGGTTTGACGCAGATTCGTCATGTGGAGGGACTCAATCGCGTGATGCGTGAAGTCTTGAGGCGCAATCCAGATCTGCTCCTCGAGAATTGTGCCGGGGGAGGCGGACGCGTCGACCTAGCCAGTATGCAAAATGGGCATGCATTCTGGCTCACCAATCACAGCAGCGATCCGCACGTTGTCCGACACTTCCTTGGCGGGGTAAACCACGTTGTTCCCACCAGCTACAGTATTGTAGAATTTGAGCTTCCGGTTTGGTGGAAAAAGGAGTTCGAGTATCCGGACATCATGTTTCAAAGCTACTTTGGGGGGGCATTCGGAATATCCACACGTATCACCGAGTGGCCTGCCTCAATGAAGACCCAAGCAAAGAGGCACATCCAGGTTTACAAGAGGATCCGCCACTTTCTCGTGGAAGACTACTACCGCCTATTGCCCGCGGCCGTTGATCTGTCGGATTGGGAAGGGTGGCAGTTTCACGATCCAGAAAAGGGAAACGGATTCGTCCAAGCGTTTCGGACGAATTCGCCCGAGGCCGCCAGGTCCCTTCGACTTTTTGCACTCGAGCCATTGAGAAGCTACCGCTTTACGGATCCCTATTCGGGAGCCAGCATGCAGGTAAGTGGAGCTACGGCTCTATCCGAGGGGATCAAATTTGACCTGCCGGAGATGTCGTCAAAAGTCCTGATTTACGAACCTGTGCCTGCCTCGAAAAAGTAGATACCGGGTCACGCAGTGTGATGTTGTCTCGGAAAAATGGTTTGGAAGATAGAATCCAACCTGAGTCGCCAATTCTCTCCCTACGGTAACATGACTAACTTCACGGACGAAGCGAGCGGCATGGATGTGCGTGAACCGGGCACGGCTCGTTCAGCGGTGGTCAACGGTCGCCTGAACTACCCGGCTCGGTTGTTGTTTGGCGTGAATATAGCCTTCAGACGGCCATGAATTCCTGCGTACTGTCCGATTGTATTGTTTTTCGAGAAATGGTCCTGCTCCGGCTGCTACGTTGGATTGTTTCATTTGTTCTTGCCGTTGTCGGCGGCATGGCGTTGCCGCCCCGTCCCAATGTGGTCTTCATCCTCGCCGACGATTTAGGGTGGGGGGACCTGGGTTGTTACGGATCGCCCGACATTTATACACCGAATCTCGATCGCATGGCCCATCAAGGGATACGCTTTACCAGTTTTTATGCAGCTGCGGTATGTTCGCCCGCCCGTGCGCAGCTGATGACCGGTTGCTACGCGCCGCGAGTAGGCATGGCGCGCGTTCCCTTCCCACGTTCGCCCTATGGCCTGAATCCAGATGAAGTAACGGTGGCCGATCTACTGAAAGAGTCTGGATATGCGACGATGTGCATAGGGAAATGGCACCTCGGCGATGCGCCTGAGATGCTGCCTCTCCGTCAAGGATTCGACAGGTATTTCGGGTTTCCCTTTTCGAACGACATGTGGCGATTCCATCCGCGAATGCCACCCCATGGGAATGAGGATGAGATGCTCAAGCGAATGAGGGCCCGGGCAGAATACACTGGGTTCCCTCTCCAAGGCACTTATTTCGCTCCTGGCGTATTGGAGAATGACCTACCGTTGATGCGCGACGACACGGTGATTGAGCTGAATCCGGATCAGCGTCAGATGACGATCCGCTATACCGAGGAGGCGTTGGCGTTCGTCTCGCGTCGGCGCGAGCAGCCTTTCTTCCTGTACCTAGCCTATTCTATGCCGCACGTACCGTTGTTTGTTTCGGACCGCTTTGCAGGAAAGTCCAAGCGAGGCCTCTACGGCGATGTAGTGATGGAGTTGGACTGGAGTGTGGGACGCATCCTCGAGCGACTCGCGGAACTGAGAATGGAAGAAAATACCCTGGTGATATTCACCAGCGACAACGGTCCGTGGCTCCACTACGGCATAGATGGTGGTTCGGCAGGACCGTTCCGCGACGGTAAAGCATCAACCTTTGAGGGCGGCGTACGCGTGCCGATGATTGCACGATGGCCCGCTCGTATCCCGGCCGGGAGTAGGACGTCGGCGGTGACGGGTCTGATTGACGTGCTTCCGACGCTCGCCAATCTTGCTGGCGCCCCCCTTCCTTCGAATCGCACAATCGATGGACAGGATATGGAGTCGATACTAGTCGGCGCTGACAGTTGGCCGCAGCGGCGCTACCTGCACTATTTTGGTTACGGCGCCGAGGGGCAGATCAACTATCAAGGTATCCGAGATGAACGGTGGAAACTGTCATGTCAGTCTGACCTCCAGGGGCACATTCTTTCGCGCCAGCTCTATGACCTCGGCTCTGATCCAAGCGAGCGCTTCGACCGTATGAATCATCACCCTGAGATTGCCGAGCGCCTGGAGGCTGAGGCCAGGGCCTTCGTGGACAATCTGCGCCAGAATATGCGGCCTAGTGGAAAGCGACCGCCGGTTTTGCCATGAGACATGGCCTTGCTGGACGAGATCCGTCCCGAAATATCACGTGAAAGAAAGTGACGCGCAACTTTTCCAGGAGGTGTGTGTTTATCTCACGTGCTCCCCAAAGCCTTCGTTCTTGCAGCCTGTCTCGGTGCGGCATTGCTGGCATCGCTCCCAGTCGTATTGTTCTGCTCGCGAGCGGATGCCTTAGGCACAACTTCGCCGCCCAACCGTTCCGCGGGGGAATCGGGGTTGATTGGCAATGCGGGGGGAGCCAAACGTCGGCACTTGGATCCTGTTGTCATCCGGCCTTTCCAGTTGGGAAATGCTTCGCATGAGTTCCAGATTCAATCCATTGTAAGAATCAAGCGTACCCCGGATTCCAAGCACGACCCGAGGCTTCCATCGCAGTGGTGCCTGTAACATTGAGCCTGGCTCCTTCCTATGGTCTCTTGCGCGCCGTGGTCCCCGCTCCTCTTGTTGATGGCGCCCTCACGGGGAATCGATTTTGGCTCGCTCGTAGGAGGGGAAAATGGCTTAAGCTTGCTAAAATGGGGTTCGCCGTGCTTGCGCCTGTCCCTGTTTGAGTGAAAGGGGGGTGAGGGAGCATAGGGGAGGGAAGCGCTCTACGGGTCCTGATGTAGAAGAGATCCCAAAGGATCGGGGTGGAGAGGGGTGAGGGGAGAGGCGGGGGCTTTTCGTTTCCAGCGCTCAAGGGGCAAACCGCCCATGGCAGGACGTCATAGCAACGTTGCGGTTGCCAAACCTACGTCATTGAAGTATAGTCGTTGCGTGATCACTTTTGTCGAGGACAAGAAATTCACCGAAGCTGCCATCCGGCTGCTTGGTGACAATGAACTCCTTGCCCTCATGCAAAAATTGGCAACCACACCTGACGCAGGAGACGTTATTCCACAGTCGGGCGGCTGCCGAAAACTGCGTATCGCAGCGAAGGGCAAAGGGAGTCGCGGCGGCGCACGAGTGGTGTATTTTCACCGTTCGAACGCGGGCGAGATCCTGCTTCTCGATCTCTACGCCAAAAGTGACAAAACCAATCTTTCCTCCGCTGAACTCAAGATCCTCAAAAGCAAGGTAAAGTCATGAAATCCGCCAGTCTCAAAGAAATCGTACGCCGCAAGGCTGCCCTGCTGACGGGTGCGTCTCGTCCTGGTCGTGTCACCCAGCTCCTCCCTGATGGCAAAGGAGGATTTGTCCGGCGCACTATCGACCCCGAGTCGTTCCGGGCGGCCAAGGCCGCCGATCACTCAGCCAGCGTCACGGCTGCGCGCGAAAGGTTGGGGCTGTCCCAACGCGAGATGGCTGCCCTTATGGGAATCTCGCCCCGCACGCTTCAAAACTGGGAACAGGGCCAACGTGAACCGCATCAGTCTGCGAAAATGCTGCTCCGTGTCGCGGTCAAGCACCCCCGAGCCGTTCTGGACGTGGTCGAGCCTGCATTGGCCGGTACGCGGTAACGTCTTCTCGTTCGAAAAGAGGGGTAAATTTGTTTGCGCCCTGTTTGCGCGGGATAGCGCTCCTCTGTTGATGGCGCCCTCACGGGGAATCGAACCCCGCTTTGAAGAATGAGAATCTCCTGTCCTAACCGATAGACGATGAGGGCGAAATCAGAGGCGACACGATTGGCGCCTTATGGGGAAATTCAAGCGGAAAGGTGGAAGGCGCGGCGACGATCAAAAAGGACCCAATGCGCAGGGAAAGTTAAAGCCCACAGGTGCCCGCCAAACCACCACGCGGAACGCCTGCAATTGAGTCGGCGGGCGAGCCAGATGGAGGCGCTTGAGGGAACTTCAACCGAGAGAACTCCATCATAATGACGGGGTTGGTGCCCAAGGGGGGACTCGAACCCCCATGCTTGTAGGCACAGGCTTCTGAGACCTGCGTGTCTACCAATTCCACCACCTGGGCATTATCCAACCTGCCAATGAACAATGAACGCCGGATCGGGAGTCGATGAAAGTTTGCCGCGTGCCTTTCCCGTAGTCGCCACAATTGCCAATTGGAATAACGGCAAATGAAAAGCGAATGAGCGGGAGCGGTTCAGCGCGTCCAAACCCCTTCGAAACCTGACGAGCGGGAGGTACTACGCCTGCGATTCCACGAACCGCAAGCAGAAACGAACTTGGGCATCTGGTACGCCTGTGTGCCGCAAGAAGCAAAAAATTGGTAGCATTGGCAGCCTGCTACTGCCGGGTTAGTCCGAAGCGAGGATGCCGCCTTTCGTGCTTAAGAATCAAGATCCGAACTGCGTTCGCCTTTCACGGTAAACGAGGAGAAATGGGAACGACTCCAACCGAATACGCCGAAAGACTTTGCCCTTCAGATAAAAGGAAAATCGTCGGGGCGCCGCTTGAATCGCCTTCAAGCATCCCCGAAATTCGCTCTCGAATCGTTCGGCAAGATGAAGGCCACCCTCTCTTTCGTAGTGGTCCAGAGCATCCTTAAAATCCTGCTGGAGTGCCGGGTGAAACTCGACTCTCATCAGGGACGCCGTCGCACTCCCGCCCAGAACGTGGATTCAGTGAGTGGATGCGCCTGGCCGCTCTCGAGCTCAGCGTCGCGGCGAACGGCTTCCGCAAGGATCTCGGTAGATGCAGCAGCAGAGGGCGGCGTGGGCAGACTACCCAAGATGTAATCGGCCAACCTGAGGCGGTCCCTTTCTGAAAGGCGCAACGCAGCTGCTTCGATCTCCTGGAGTGTGCTCATTGCTTCTGCCAAGCTACAGGACTACGTCGGTGAAGCAAGGATTGAGACTGCAGCTATGCTTTCAAAGTTCGGGTCACAGGCCTGCTTTGGACCGGTAGCGCTTCATCCATTGACACAATCGCATGCATGGGCGCTATCTTCGTGGGCATGATTGGGAGGACTTTGACTGGAGTTTCAATGAGGCGGGGGGTGTCCGCCAATCGGGGCGCGCTGCGCTGGTCTCTGATTTTTGGAGCCATTGCCTGTGCGGCACTCCATGCCCAATCCACGGTAAAGGAACCCGCGCAGGTGAAATCTGGCAAGCCGGCGCGGGCGATTGCCGCGACGGATCCGTGGGCGGAGTGGGTAGAGAGGGATTTCCCGTTTTTCTCGTCGGTTCTCAATGCCAGAGAAGCCGGTCCGGAGTTTCCGAAGGACAACCTGGTGCCTCGGGGTCTGATCTTTCCACTCGCGCACGACTGCTGGGCCTGTTTCGACACCGACCTTCTGCGGATTGCGGCGGTTTGGCGTGGCAAGGGTGTCACTCCAATGGCCCTTGCGCCCGGCTCCTATCACGATCCCTCCAGGAAAACGCCGGGAGGTCAGAAATTGCTGCCTCAACCCGACGGTGAGGTTTGGCTCGCTGCCGGAATCTATCCGGGGTGGCAGGTTTCCAAGCTCTCGTTTCGCGATCCGCGCACACCCGCGCCGAGTCCTGAGGAGGTGGGCCGCGGGCCGCTGCCGGAGAAAATGGGGCGCCTGAAATCCCTTGGGCTTCAGGCGTCAGGGGTGACGATGAACTACACCATGGGAACGACCCGCGTCGCGGAGTGGATCGATGGTGCGGGGTCGGAAAAGACACCCGCTGTGGTGCGGCACTTCCAAGTGGGACCCTCCCGCGAGCCGATGCTCCTTGTTCTGGGAAACAAGGCCCCGGATGTCGAATTTGCACTCGGGCCCACGGATGGAAGGAGCAAGCTCATGCTGTCTTCCGAACCGGACGAAGGTGGTCATCCGACCTGGTTTGTCCGTGTGGAAGCGCATGACGAGCCCTTGGAATTTTCGGTGTCCATGGCGAAGGGCACACCGCCGACGCCTGTTGCCGCGGTGGGGTTGAAATCTTCGGCACTAGCACACCGATGGCCCCAGGTTGTCCACTCAGCGGTTCACCGGTCGACGTCGGTTGCGAGTTATGTTGTCGATGACATCGATCTACCGGTGGTGAATCCCTGGCGCCGAGCCATTCGAATCAGTGACATTCAGTTTTTTCCAGATGGGACGGGTGTGGGTGTCACGCTGGATGGAGACGTCTGGATCCTGCGGGGATTGCATGGCGATCGCGTCGAGTGGCGGCGCTATGCCTCGGGTCTGCATGAGCCGATGACGGTCGCGATTCGTGACGGGGAGATTTATGTCTTTGACCGGAACGGCATCTGGCACCTGCGGGATCGCAATGGTGACGGAGAGGCGGACGAATATGAGTTGTTCTCGAACGCGTTCGGGCAGACGGCGGACACGCGGGAGTTTCCGGCGACGCTCCGCCTTGCGCCGCATGGGGAGTTTGTGATCGCAAAGGGAGGCCAGCAAGCGACGACGGTGGGGAAGCACAATGGCAGTGTCCTCCGCATTTCAGCCGACGGGCGCGAGGCGACGGTCTTGGGGTATGGGTTCCGTCAGCCGAATATCGCGGTCAATCTGCGCACGGGATTGGTTACCTCAAGTGACCAGCAGGGCCAGTACATTCCCAGCACCCCGCTGCACGTCGTGGGTGGAGGCCAGTTCTATGGATTCTTGAGCGACTTCATGCCGAGGGAAAAGTATCCCGCGCCGATCGCGGATCCGCTGGTGTGGCTGCCGCACAGCGTGAATGCATCGGGCATTTCCCAAGTCTGGCTCTTCAATGCGAGAATGGGTCCGCTGAACGATGGACTCGTTCACATCGGATTCAATCGTCCGGAACTCTTTTCGGTATTGCTCAACTCCCGAGGAAAGCGACTGCAGGCTGCGGTCACGAGTGTGACGCAGGACTTCGCATTTCCCCCATTGAATGGATCCGTGAATCCAATCGATGGGCAGCTCTACCTCGCGGGGTTTCAGGTGTTGGGATGGGGAACGACAGCGACGCGTCTGGCTGGGCTCGCGCGGGTGCGGTACACGGGGCGTCCCAGCACTCTGCCGACGGAGGTTGTGGCGATGAAGGAAGGCATCCTCCTGAAATTCAGTGTGCCGCTAGATACTGTGGAGGCGGTGAAGCCCTCGAATTACTCCACCTCAACCTGGCATTATGTGCGCACCTACCGTTATGGATCGCCCCAACTCCGCGCCAATGGCCAGCCCGGTGCGGACCCTTTGCCTGCGAGCAGCGTCTATCTCTCTGAAGACGGCTGCGGTGTGTTTGTCGGCATCCCGGAAATGAAGACGGCGATGCAGCTTCGTATAGGCTGGTCGTTGAAGGCGCGTGAGGGAGAGGGCATGGTGAGCAGTGCGTATACGAGGCCGTATGAACTCCCCCATTTTGATCCATCCCGTGAGGGGTTTGGAAACATTGTGGTTGATCTCTCGAAGCCCGTCGTTGCGCAGGCGAGCGGACGAGAATCTGCACCAAAAGAAGATGGTGCAACGCTGGCGCGCACCTTTGGTTGTGTCGCCTGTCATGGAGGCGTGGCTGGTGGACCGGCGATCGCGACCTATGGTCCGCCGTGGACAGGACTCTTCGGCAAGGTAAGAGATTTTGGCAATAAGACCGGTCGTGTCGTTGCCGACGACGCCTATCTCCGCGAATCCATCCTCGATCCGCAGGCCAAGATCGTGCCAGGCACGGAGAAGGTGGAAGCCGGCATGCCGAGTTATGCCGGTGTGCTCACCGATGAGCAGATCGGTGCGATCATAGACTATATCAAGACGCTCAAGTAACGGGTTGACAGCTATCGTGATTCTGAGACGTGGCTCACAGGCAAGAGACTCCTTACTTCTCCTCGGCGCTTGCCAATTGATTTGGTGGCGATCAGAGATCGATCATGAATCTAATCTCGCGGACGTCGGAGTATGCGCTGCGGGCGGTGGTGTGGCTGATTCAGGAGCCGGGGCGCTCGCAGACGACGCGGCAGATTGCGCGGGGCACGAAGACACCTCCGGACTACGCCTCGAAGGTGCTGCAGGCGCTTTCAAGGGCTGGGGTGATTCGCGGGCAGCGGGGTCTCGGGGGCGGGTTTCAACTCGTCGCGGATCCGGAGAATCTCACCGTGCTGGATGTCATCAATGCGGTTGATCCGCTTGAGTGCATCCGCACCTGCCCACTGAAACTCAAGGCGCACCGAACGAAACTCTGCCCCCTTCATGGCGGCCTAAATGATGTGGCACGGCAGATGGAATCTGCGTTCAGAGGGACGCGGATCCTGGATTTGTTAAACGGTAAATCGACGTCTGTCCCGCTGGGGATTGCATTGAAACGAGACCGGAAAAAACGCGCTGACGCGTTGCGTGCCAGGCGGGCGCCTGGGTGAGCCAACTGGCTCTGTTGTGGTCAATTTCAGTGCTCCATGGTCAGGTATCTGGCCAGGTAGTAGACGGACCAGCCTGCAAAGAGTACGAGTAGGATGATGACCCATGAGGGAATGCCGCGCGGGCTCTCGCTGCCATAGATCACAAACTGCTTCTGATCCCCTTTGCCATAGGCATTGATCATGAGGGGGATCACTCCGTCCACGGTGTCGTCCGGCTTTAATCCCTCGACATCGATCGCGGGTCCGTTGCGGACGACAAACGGCAGAAGCCTCACGCCTTCCAGCCCGCCAGGATCCTTGCTCAGAATCTTCAGGACGTGGTTTCCGTCCGCGAGCAAGCGGGTATCGAGTTCGAAAGTGACGGGTGAGCTGAACTCTCCGATCGGCTCGGGATTGTCGTCGAGGAACAGCCTGACTGTGCCTTTAGGATCCATGGGACTCATGCTGAAGGATGGTGCGTTTGATGTGGTCGGGACTCTGTTCCCCGGGGCGCACGAGGCATTTGACCGTCCACGCCAGTGCGAAAAGGACGATGACGAGTGCCGTGGCCACGATGGCGTAGTCGAAGTTACCCTGAGGACCTCCGCCGTGGGTGAGTCCTTGAAGAAAGGAGGGTTGCTGTGCCGAGCAGAGTTCGCACGCAGGCGCGAGCGATGTGAGCGCGGCGATTGTGAAGGGAATCAGGATCAGGAGGCGTTTCATGGTGCAATGCCAGCGAGGACCTTGGTGACCTCCTCAAGGGGAACTTCGCGAGCCTGGTTACCCCAGCTCTTGCGCTCATGATTGATGATGGCATGGATCTGTGAGGGCGTCAGTTTGTTGGTCACACCGATGGGTGGCATGGCCGGGTAGCCTTCCTTTTCGCGCGAGTTGTAGCCCTTCATGATAATCGTCAGGATGCGGCTGGGATCGTCGTCCGTGACGATGGGGCTGCCTTTGAGGGGAGGGAATGCGCCCTTCAGACCTTCGCCATTGGCCTGGTGGCAGGCCTGACAATTGGCAGCATAGAGCGTAGCTCCATCGGCAATGCCAGCTCCAGTTCCTGCCGCAGCGCCTGCGGTTTCATTTCCTGGAGTTCCTGCATAGAGAAAATCAGGTGAGGCTGTGCCATCGGGCAGGGGCGCCTGTTTCAAGGACAGCAGGTATGCCACGAGTTGGAGCGCCTCGGGTCTGGCCACGACCTGACGATCCGCGGGGGCAAACGGAGGTGGCACAGTGACGACGGTGTCGCCCGGTGCCGCTTGTGATTTTTCCTCAAACAACCACGGATATGCGGGCATGATCGAAGCGGGTACGACCGAGCGGGGCGCATAGAGGTGGAGCAGGTGCCAGACGTCGCTGGGCTGGCGTGATCCGATGGAGGTCAGGTCGGGGCCGGTGCGTTCCGTGCCCATCAGCGTGGCGGTGTTGCGCCAGAGATCCGTTCGCCTGATTCCTGCGTAGTCCGCGGCGATGCTCGGCCTGTCCCCCCAAGTGCGATCCATTGCGATGTTTCGCACCTGCTGGGTGTGGCAGGCGACGCATCCGTTGGCTACAAAGATGGCCTTGCCCTTGAGTGCGTCGCCCGTGAGGGGTTCGCTACCAGGCAGCGGCGCATAGCTCAACTGATTGTGCAGCGCTGGAATGATGGCGATGACAACCGTGAGGAAGATGAAGAGCGAGGCGACCGCGCTGAAGAACAGGCGATGATTGCGATAGAATTTCATGTCAGTTCGCCGCTCCTTCCGTGGCTCCCTGTACGCCGACGTCGCGGACGCGGCCGACGATCATCTTGTACATGTTGTAGGCGAAGATCCCATGCGACAACCACATCAGGGTTCCACCGATTGCCCGCCAGAGCCAGAAGGGCGCCATGAGGGTGAGGGTATCGACGAACGGTACACCATCGAGCCAGGCGATGCCGCGCAGCGTGCCCCCGAGCATGAGCGGGATCGAGTAGAAGAGTAGTCCGATGAGCGCCATCCAGAAATGGGCGCCCACGGTCGCCTGAGGGGGTTCCCGGCCGGTGAGGCGGGGGACGACGGCATAGATGCAGGCCCAGAGAAGAAATGTGATGATGCCGTACATCGTGAGATGCGAATGGGCTACGGTGAAGTCGGTGAAGTGCCAGATGAGATTCGTCCACCGGAAGGCTTCCGCCGTTCCCTGCAGGGAGCCCGTGAAGTAGAACACGACCCCGACCAGGAAGAAGGGCAGGGTGTAGCTTCCGCTCAACTTGTGAAAGGCGCCGCGGAAGGTGAGCAGAAAATTCGCGGTGCCGGCTACAACGGGGATTACCATGCCCATGCTGCCGACGATGGCGACAGTCTGGATGGACCAGGGTATCGAGCTGAAAACAAAGTGGTGGGTGCCGATGACCGTGTAGAAAAGGATCTGCGTCCAGAAGGCGAGTATGCCAAGGCTGTAGGAAAAAATCGGCGTGTTGAGCTGCTGGGGAAGGAAGTAGTAGGTCAGGCCGAGCAGGTACATCATGAACCACATGCCCACGCCCTGGTGCATGTAGTAGCCCTGGATGATGGTCTCGCCGAGGCCGTCCTGCCAGAAGGGCAGGTAGGCAACGAGCACGATGGTGATGACGAACATGAGCGCCGCGACCATGTACCAGTTGGAGATGTAGATCTCCGAAGTCTGGCGGCGGGCGATTGTCGCCAGGAAATTCCACAGCGCAATCGCGATGCCCGCGGCGAAGAGGAGCATGATCGGCCAGACGTATTCTCGATACTCGCCGCCGCCATTGTTGATGCCGACCATCAGGGCGATGCTCCCGAGCACGACGGCGGCGTTCATCAGCCCGAACGTCCACCAGCCGGCCTTCAACGAGGCCAAGCGCACATTGCCGACCCTTGCCACGACGTAGTAACCCAGCCCGATCATCGCGAGCGAAGCCCACCCCCAGAACACCGCGTTGGTGTGCACGGGGCGCAGCCGGCCAAAACTCAACCAGCTCAGATGGTCCGCATCGGGGACGACAAACTTGATGCCGAGGTACTCGCCGATCGTGGTGCCGAAAAGGAGCCAGAGCGTGGCCGCGCCGAGGTACCACAGGATCAGTCGCGCCAGAGGACGATGAATCTCGGGACGGCGCAAGGCCGCCTTTTTGGCCGGAATAAAACGAATGGCACCGCTTTGGTCGACATTGCGTATGAGTCCGGAGGACGGCGCCGTTGAAGGCTCGCCTGCGGCGGGGTGCGGTTCATTGACGGCGAGCATGCCCGCCCCGTGGCCCGAGCCTGAGAGGGAGCTTTCTGAATCCGGTGGTCTTCGGGCTGCACCCAGCTTGAGGCCGAGGAGCCACACACCCACCGCGAGGGGAATGGCGAGAAGAATGCACGTGATGACGATACCGGGCTGGCCCCACAGGGGTGGTGCGGATTGGGCGACAATAGCGGCGATTGAAAACATGGAGAAAGACGCGTTTTGGTTGGCAGGTGCGGAGGCACCGCCGGATCAGATGGGTGGATAGGAGACTGGAGAGACAAAATAGGATATGTGCATCCAATTATTGCCCATGCTTCGTGCCAGACTTTGATTTCCTTGGAGAAACTGTCGTGCTCGACACCGTGGTCCGCTTGTTGGGAGCCGCGGATTCCGCGAGGCGCTTCAGGAGGAAGGCGCGCAAGGCGACCACATTGTTGTGTTCGGTGTCCCGGGAGCTGAAGAGCAGGGTGACGCGGCCCTTTGCTGCAGCGTCCAGAATGGGCTGCCAGGCGTCGCGATTTGCTTCGAGTTCGAGACGATAGCGCCTTTGAAACTCCTCCCATCGCGGGACCTGATGGCTGAACCACTGGCGCAGCGGGGTGCTGGGCGCGGCCTCGCGCATCCAGCCGTCCAGCCGGGCTGAATCCTTGCGAAGTCCGCGTGGCCATAGCCGCTCGGCCAGCAGGCGGCATCCATCTTCCGGGGAGGGGGGCTCGTATACGCGTTTGATGGAGAGGTTGGCGATGGAGGTCTTTTTCATAGCTGAAGGAGGATGCGCTCCGAATTCAATCGGGTGCGGGTCAGTCCTCAATTTCTGGCATCGAGCACGGCGGGCTGGAATATCTCGTTTTTTCAGGGATGCGTGAGGCCGCCTTCTGGATAAGGGATGCAAGTTGCGGGCCGCACACACGAAGTTCATTGCGATGGGCCTGATAGAGCTTGGCGAGCACCCGAAGACCCTTGGGCGTGAGGGATACATGTACCCGACGCCGATCCTCGCGTGAGGGTGTGCGTTTGCCCAGCTTCATCGCCTCCAGCCTGTCCACCAGCCCGACGGCACTGTGATGGGTGATCTGCATGCGTTCGGCGAGTTCTCCGACGGTGACCCAGTCGCGGTCCGGATATCCCTGGATAACGAGCAGCGACTGGTATTGCTGGGGCGTCACCCCATGGGCGCGGGCGGCCTCGGCGCTGAAACTGAGGAACCTCCTGAGCGCATAGCGGAAAGCGGCGAGGGTTTCGAAGTCGCCCTTGCTCAGGGCGACAGGCTTCGTGGGAGAAGGCATGGTGCGTTGATTGGTGTCGGTCTCGACGCGAAGGAGGATTTCAATTGCATCGTAATACGATATATCTATGACGCAACTGAAAATATCGTCCATCGACTGCTTACCATGATTCATTCACCACGGGCCTCCGAATCCTGGGCGAAAGCGCTCCGAACTGAATGGCGCCCGGCAGGGTGCGTTTCTGGGATGCCGACCGCGCGGAGATGAGGCTCGCCCGGACGCATTGTTGCGGATTTCCATGGTTGTCATGAAAAGACGTCCCCATCTGAACACCCAGTGCGCGCGGGCGGGTTCCGTGTCGCATCGCCCGGGCGCGAATGAACCCGTTCAGCCCGCCATTGTGCAGAGCGCCATCTTTGATCTGGGCGGCACGGAGGATGCCGAGGCGATTTTCTCCGGCGCACGGAAGGGATACGCCTACACGCGATTCGGAAATCCAACCGTGGAGGACCTGGGCCGGGTGCTGGCCGGACTGGAGGGAGGCGCGGGCGCGTTGGTGGCGAGTTCCGGGAATGCGGCGACGCTCTGCGCCGTGACCGCTGCGCTGCACGGGCGATCGGGACCGGTCCTTACGCCTCCGGACATTTATGGCGGGAGCTTTGAGCTGCTGCGCATTCTGAGCGACGTGTATCGTCTGCCGCTCGAGACGGTCGATCCGTCGGATTCATCGGCGTGGATGGCTGCGGTTGGTCGGGCCGGAGCCGTTCTGGTGGAAACGCCTTCGAATCCGGTGATGCGCCTGATCGATCTGGCGGAGACCATTGGGTTTGCGCGGGCGGCAGGTGTTCCCGTGATCGTGGACAACACGGTCGCCACGCCCTTGACCCAGCGTCCACTCGAACTGGGTGCGGACTGGGTGATTCATTCAACGACAAAGTATCTCAACGGCCATGGCGACCTGATAGGCGGCTGCCTCATCGCGCGGGAGCCGCTGACAAAACTGCACCGCGCCATTCATAAGAACCTTGGGGGAACCGTGAATGCCTTTGAGGCGTGGCTGACGCTGCGCGGCCTTCGCACGCTCGGGCTGCGCATGGAAGCTCACAATCGAAATGCGCAGGCGATCGCCGACTGGCTTGCAGGCAGGCCGGAAGTATCGGCAGTCCACTATCCCGGGCTCCCCTCACATCCCCAGGCGGAGCTCTTCCG
>CAUJJL010000041.1 GCA_963205455.1 Verrucomicrobiota bacterium | reverse complement strand
TCTCCGCGTGATTCTGTGGTTGGCCTTCATGGTTCACCCAGAGGTGTGGAGAAGCGGAGGGTTGAAGGTTGTGGACGACCCGGTGCAGGCCTTCCTTGAGCGTGGCCCCACCAAAATTGATGAGCAGGCCGACGGGCAGGTTCATCAGACGCAGGTAGGTGAGCAATTGCTTGCTGTGGACGGGAGCGAGCTTTTCCACGGACTTGAGTTCCACAATCACGCGATCTTCCACCAGCAAATCGGTGCGGAAGCCTTCCTCAAAGATCATGCCGTCATATTCAAACCGGATGACCTTCTTACGTTCCACATGAAATCCGCGCCGTTCCAACGCCCGCGCCAACACGGCCTCATAGACCGATTCCAACAGCCCAGGCCCGAGTTCTCTGTGAATTTTCATCGCTGCGTCCACAATAGCGCCCGTGATGTCATCCAATTCTTTCATGGCCTTTTCCTCCGCGCTCTCCGCGCCACCGCGTGCGTCGTTTTCCCGTGCGTCGTCATAGTCCTGTTTGATCCACGATCGTGGCGAGCTCGCGCACGGTCATCGGCGGGTAAGCCTTGGCGGGCGTGAAGATCTCATGCTTCCCGAGTTGGGCAAAGAGCGAGTCCTCGGCGTTGAAGGTCGAAGACAGGGTGAGACTTTGCAGGCTGAAATCGCGGCGCTGATAGCGACCCTTCCAGAGATAGGCCCATGCGGCGACGACGATGGGCGAGCCATCGCAGGCGCGCATTTTCATGGCATCGCCGTGGATGAGGTTTACCGAGAGGACGTGGACCGCGGCGCGATGGAAATTATCGGCCGGTTCGAGGTTCAAATACCCGGCAAAGATTGCGAGGAGGTTGGAGCGGCAATCGGCAATGTTGTCCGGCAGGAGTTCGATGCCGTAAACGCACATCAGGGCGAGGAGCGCGTAGTGGCGTAGCTCGAAATCGGACTGGCCAAATTTGAGTTCCACGGCGGCGAGTTTGCGTCGCAGGACTTGCACGAGAAAGTTGCCGTTGCCACACGCAGGCTCAAGAAAACGCGAGTCAATGCGCTCAGATTCGCCTTTTACCAGGTCGAGCATGGCCTCGACCATCCATGAGGGGGTGAAAACCTCCCCGTGATCGGCGACGCGTTGTTTGGACTTAACCAGGGTCATGAGCACGGTGGTTCACGATTCGACACGGGGCGCAATACGTATGGGCCGTCACAAACACGGGCGAGAAAAATGATGGTGGCACCTAAGCCGCACAACTCCTGAAAACGCTGCCCCAACTCCCGACCGTTTTATGATCCTCAAAACCGCGACGACCGGGTGCGGTATATCCTACAAGATTATTGGAGGGCCCATTGGCTGTCGTAACTGGAACGATTCATCAAGACATACGGCAAGGAAAGACACGGCGTACCAGCCATTGAAAGCCATCCTGTGAGGAGCGTCACACTCACTTGCGTTATTGGGCGAGCGACCCGCCGAAATCCAATGGTCGCGTAGTCATCGCCAAACCGCGAACCGCCGTGCGACTTCCGGAAATAGGCGGGTCGACACCGCAGTCCGACCGGCTTCCCACAGGCGAAGTTGCCTCGCCGGTAGTCGCTCAGACCCGCCTACGCCAACGCTTGAAAGATCGATTCACCTCGGATTGCTGCACTCTCGGCGCGCGAAAGGCGTATGGCTTCAATCCCGCCAGCGCATTGGACGTGGGCCCTACAGTGTGATAGTCTTGGTTCCATGAACCCATGCCTTATTGCCGTCACAGGGGCAACCGGCCAGCTGGGACGCCAGCGCAGCCGGTGGTGCACTGTTCGATGACGGTCGTCAACTGAGCCGTCTGATCGGAGGTCCAACAACACCGTTGTCTGCATCCGTTCGGTCTGCGCTCGGCAGATAGGCTGGAAAGGCGGAGGCTTCGCGCCAAGTGGGTCGGAGCGCTTGCGGTCCGTTTGAATACGTATGCCCCAAATGTAAGGCATCATCTCTGTGCCTTACTCACTACGCTTGCCTTACAGGATGCATTCGCCATACTTTTTGCATGAGCGAAATGAACTCCGCATATGTTTCCTCCAAGGGTCAATTGGTTGTTCCCTCGCGAATCCGCCGTCGGTACGGCATCGAGCCGGGCACACGCATCAACTTTGTCGAGGAGGACGGCCTGATCATCCTCCAGCCGGTCACGAAGGAGTACATTGATTCCTTCTGCGGTATTCTCAGAACGAAGCCAGGCGGGCGATCTGCGGTGAAGGAGCATCTTGAGGAACGGCGCAGGGAACGTGCCCGGGAGAATGCAAAATGAAGACTTCCGTTTTCGATGCCTCGGCGTTGCTGGCGATGTTTTTTGCGGAGCCGGGCATGGAGAAGATGCGGGGACTGTTCCAGAAGGCGGCCGAAACGGATCATCCCGCGCTCATCAGCGCCTTGAACTGGGCCGAAGTCCTCTATCTGATGGAGCGCAGGCGCGGTGTGGACGGGATGGATACCGCGCGGCGGTTCAGACGCACGATGCCGATCGAGGTCGTAGCGCTCGACAGTGGCCTCGCAGAATCCGCAGCGCTCTTGAAGAACCGGCACGAGCTCGGCCTGGCTGCCGCCTTCGCCGCCGCGCTCGCAAAAAGCAGGAATGCTGAGCTCGTCACGGCCGACAACGAATTCAAGCGGCTGGAAAAGGAGATCAGAATCAACTGGCTGAAATGAGGTGGTACCGACGAATCCTCGGGCATCGCCTGGCGGCCAAAGCAGAGGCGCTGGCCGGGGTTTTGGTGTTTGATACCCTGTATTGGTCAACGCTTGGGTGTCAGAATCATAATACATGATCTTACAATTGCTCTATTGACGGAGTTATTCCCCTGAGTCATACCTTGCCCGATGAGTGTGATTGATAAGACTGAGACGGCCCGGTTCACGACCAAGGGGCAGGTCGTCATTCCGCTGAGGCTGCGGAAACAGTTTGAGATTGAGGATGGAACGAAGGTTGTGGTTCAGGCGACTCCCGAAGGGATCCTGCTGAAGCCGGTAACCGCCGCGCTCATCAAGCGCGGGCGGGGCATTGTCACCCGCAGGCCGGGCGGCAGGCCGTTGGCCGAGGACTGGGCCGAGCACAGGAGGCAGGAGCGGGAGCTTGAGGAGCGCCATGCCCGCTAGGGTGCTGGACAGTTTCGCGCTACTTGCCTACTTCCGCGACGAACCGGGCGCGGAAGCGCTGGAGCAACTGCTTGTGGCCGCGGGCAGGAAGGACAGCCCGCTCCACATGAGCGACGTCAACTACGCCGAGGTCAAATACTCCATCCTGAAGAAGGACGGCGCGGCCGCCTGGGCGGGGGCCGCGAACATCCTTCAGGGACTTCCGATCGAATTTCACCCCACGAACCGCGCGCTGGCCGACTCAGCCGCGGATTTCAAATCGCGATTCAAGATCAGCCTGGCCGATGCCTTCGCCGCCGCCCTGGCAAAGGAACGTAAGGCCGAACTGGTCACCGGCGACCCGGAATTCAAACCGCTGGAAAAGGAGATCAAAATCAACTGGCTGAAATGACGATGCCTTCTGAGCGCAGAAACTGGACGCGAGAGGAACACGTTCTCGTGTTCAATCTCTACTGCAAAATCCCATTTGGCAGGCAGCACAGCCGCGCACCCGAAGTGATAGAGCTCGCCAAGTTACTTGGACGGTCCCCAAATTCTGTTGCACTCAAGCTCAATAATTTTTCTAGCAATGATCAGGAATTGAAGGCACGCGGGATAAAGGGCATGACTCACGGCGCAAAGGGCGAAGTCGAGGTCTGGCAGGACTATGAATGCAATCCTGAGATGTTGGCCTTTGAAAGCGAACGCCTGGTCGCGAAATTCACAGGACGCCGCCTGGAAGACATCGCCGAAATCGATGTAAGCGAGCTGCCGGAGGAAGGACTTGAACGTGAACGCATGGTGCGCGTACGAGTGAACCAGCATTTCTTTCGCTCTGCTGTTCTCGCAGCATATGATAACAAATGCTGCGTTACGGGACTTGATGTTCCTGAACTACTCGTTGCCAGCCATATTGTACCCTGGGCTCAAGATCCGAATCAAAGGATGAACCCGCGAAATGGACTTTGTTTGAATGCGCTCCACGATCGAGCCTTTGACCGCCGCATGATGTATTTGGATAGTGATCTGAGGGTCCGTTTCCGTCCTGAATTTCTAAACAAGTGGACTCGTCCAGGGATGGAATGGCTTCTCAATTGCGAAGGCCGCCAGATTTGTATGCCACAAAAGTTCAAACCTGATCTTGCATTGATTGAGATCCACGCGAAAGCATGCCGCTGAGTTGGGCGCTCGTTGAGATCGCGAAGGAGGCATTCCTTCGCGATTCGCACTTGATTCTCGCCCCACATACCAGGCCCCGGGGCCGATGGGCGTCCCGCCCGCGCACGATCACTTCACCGCTGCTGCGGCGTTGACGAGGTCCAGGAAGCTGCGGGCCTCAAGGCTCGCGCCGCCGATCAGGCCGCCATCGATGTCTTTCTGCGCGAGCAGTTCGGGGGCATTCTGAGGCTTCATCGAACCGCCGTAGAGAATGCGGATCTTCTGCGCGATCGTTTCACCGAAAAGCTTGCCGAGGAGCGTGCGAATGAATGCATGCACCTCCTGCGCCTGCTCGGTCGTGGCGACCTTTCCCGTGCCGATCGCCCAGACGGGCTCGTAGGCGATGACCACACTCGTGGCCATGTCCTTGCTCACGCCTTCGAGTCCACCCTCAAGCTGGGTCTGCACGACCCGAAGCGTGGAACCGGACTCGCGCTCACCGAGCGTCTCGCCCACGCAGAGGATGGGCCTGAGCTGTCCCTTGAGCGAGGCGATCACCTTCTGGTTGATGAAGGCGTCCGTCTCCTTGAAGTAGGTGCGGCGCTCACTGTGGCCAAGGATCACCGAACTCGCAAAGAAGGCGCGGAGCATGGCGACGGAAATCTCCCCGGTGTAGGCGCCGCTTGCCTCCGGGTGAACATTCTGGGCACCGAGCTTGACGGTCGATCCATCGAGAACCTTGGCGACCGACTCCAGCGAGGTGTACGGAGGGCACACGACGACATCCACTTCGGTCTGCTTGCCCACGGCGGAGACGATTTCCTGCGCGAGCGCGACTGCGTCCGCGGAGGTCTTGTTCATCTTCCAGTTGCCGGCGATCAGTTTCTTGCGAGGTGACATGGATAAATTTTTTCAGCTTTCGAGGAACTGCACGCCGGGGAGGATCTTGCCCTCCAGGTATTCGAGGCTCGCGCCGCCACCGGTGGAGCAGTGGGTGACCTTGTCGGCGACCTTGAACTTCTTGGCCGCCGTGGCCGTGTCGCCACCACCGACCACGGTAATCGCACCGTTGGCCGTAGCCTCGGCCATCGCCTCGGCCATCGCGCGGGTGGCGGTGGCAAACTTTTCAAATTCAAACACGCCCGGCGGTCCATTCCAGACAATGGTCTTTGCCGAGAGGATCGCTTTCCGATAGAGCTCGATCGACTTCGGCCCTGCATCGAGCCCCTCCCAACCATCCGGAATCCCGGTGACCAGATCGGCCGGCTGCGTAGCAGCATCCGGCGCAAACTTGTCGGCCGCAATGAAGTCGATCGGGAAGATCAATTCGACGCCGCGCGCCTGGGCCTTGAGGAGGAGTTCGCCGACCATCTTGGCGCCTTCTGCGTCGAAGAGGCTTCCGCCGATCTTCATTCCGCGAAGCACCTTGTGAAAGGTGTAGGCCATGCCGCCGCCGATGATGATCCTGTCCGCCTTCTCGATGAGATTCTTGATGAGCGGAATCTTGTCCGCGATTTTTGCTCCGCCGAGGATGGCGAGCAGCGGCCGCTTCGGATTCTCCAGAACCGAGGAAAAGGCCTTGAGCTCGGCCTCCATCAGGAAACCCGCCGCCTTCTGGGGAAGATTCACGCCGACGATCGAGGAATGCGCACGATGGGCGGTGCCAAAGGCATCGTTCACATAGACATCGCCCAGCTTTGAGAGCGCCGCACGAAACGCCTCCAACAATTCCGGCTTTGCCTTGTAGGTGGACCCGTCATCGAGCTTCACCTTGCCCTCTTCCTCGATGTGAAAGCGCAGGTTCTCCAGGAGAAGCACCTCACCCGGCTTGAGCGCATTTGCGGCCTTTTCGGCCTCGGGTCCGACGCACGTGCTCACGAATGCCACCGGTTTTCCGAGGAGCTTCTGAAGCTCCGCCGCGACAGGCCGGAGCGAGAACTTCTCCACCACCTTCGCGTCCGGCCTGCCGAGATGACTAGCCAGGACAACCGACGCGCCTTTCTCAATGGCGTACTTGATCGTAGGCAGCGCGGCAACGATGCGCTGGTTGTTGGTGATCGCTCCGGTGACCTTGTCCTGGGGGACATTGAAGTCGACGCGCATGAACACGCGTTTGCCGGCGAGATCGAGATCGCGGATGGTTTTGAACTTGGGCATGGGAAACCGCTGGAAGGATTGCCCGCGGGTCCAACCGCCTGGAGGGACGGTTTGTCTGCCGTGCCAGAGGGCGGATGAATGAACCGCGGGACCGATGTGTGCTGCGTCTTAGAGCTTGGAGGCGATCGACTTCGTGAGGTCGACCACACGATTGCTGTAGCCCCACTCGTTGTCGTACCAGCTCACCAGCTTGAAGAAGTTCTTGTTGAGCTCGATCGAGCTGCCGGCGTCGAAGATCGATGAACGCGCATCATGGATAAAGTCCGTCGAAACGACCTCCTCGTCCGTGTATCCAAGAATCCCCTTCAGGTAGGTTTCCGAGGCCCTCTTCAGCGCGGCCTTGATTTCGTCGAGGGAGGTATCGCGTGTTGATCTAAAAGTCAGGTCAACCACCGACACGGTCGGAACCGGGACACGGAAAGACATGCCCGTCAGCTTGCCCTTCACTTCGGGAAGCACCAAACCAACCGCCTTGGCGGCACCGGTCGTTGATGGGATGATGTTCTGCGCAGCGGTGCGTCCGCCCTTCCAGTCCTTCTTGGACGGACCATCGACCGTCTTCTGGGTGGCAGTGTAGGCGTGGATCGTGGTCATGAGGCCCTCGGCAATGCCGAAGCCTTCCTTCAGAAGAACATAGGCAACCGGAGCCAGGCAGTTCGTGGTGCAGGAGGCGTTGGAAATGATAGCGTGCTTTGAATGGTCGATCTTGTCGTCATTGACGCCCACGACGACCGTGATGTCCTCACCCTTTCCGGGAGCGGAAATGATGACCTTCCTTGCCCCCGCAGCGATGTGCCCCTTGGCCTTCTCGGCATCGGTGAACAGCCCCGTCGACTCAATCACAAGCTGCACCCCCAGCTTGGCCCAGGGGAGTTCGGCGGGCGATTTTGCTGAAACGACCAGGATCTCGCGTCCGTTGACCACAAGAACGTCGTCCTCGGCCTTGTCGGCGGAGGATTTCTTCGAGGAAACCGTGCCGTTGAACTTGCCTTGGGTGGAGTCGTACTTGAGCAGATAGGCCAGATTGTCGGCCGGGACGATGTCTCCCACGGCAACGACGTCGAGCGTCGAGCCGAGCAAACCTTGCTCGACGAGTGCGCGGAAAACGAGGCGGCCGATGCGGCCAAAACCATTGATTGCGACTTTAACTGCCATGGGTCTTTCCGATTTCTAGGTGTTAATGAACTGTTTGAGTTGGCCCGCGAGTGATGTGGACGCGCGGAGGGTCAACCAAAAGCCCGGCTGGCCCAAACGCAAGGGTTTTGGCTGGAAGCAGTGTACTGTTTTCAGCAAAAAGCTGGCAGCATCCAGCCAGTCGCGTCGCCCTCACGTCTCCGCGCCTGATCAGTCCTTTTCGCTTACCCAGAGCCCGCAGCTCAACGCTGGAACAAACAAATTGCGCTCAAGGTGCTGCGGCATTCCCGTCTGACCATCGCCATGGAAGCGCTCCGTATCCGCCAGCGCACGCCACGCGGGTCCGGTGAAGACGGCTTCACCCAGTTCGACAAAAACATCGTTCACAGTCGGATTCACCGCGAACAGGAGGCGCGTCGTCCCCTGGGACCAGTCGGCATTGTAGAGCGTGGCCGCGGCAAGGGAGTCATTTGCGAACCAGAACTGGAAAAATCCATCGCTGACGCGCGAATAATGGCGCAACAGTCGACCCCGCTTGCTCCGCCTGAAGGCCACCCACTCCGCAAAATAGGCATGCGTGCCTGAAAACCGGCTGACCTGTCGGTAATCCAGCGCATTGATGTCACCCCGCAGGTAGGTGTTCGTCAGTCCCCTCTTGGAGCGAAGGAAATCCTGGCCCTGAGCCACCATGGGAATGCCCACCGACATCAGAAGGACGGCAACCATGATGTGTGTGCGGCGGCGGTCATTCGCGGTCGGATGGTATCCATCGAAACCCGCGTTCTCGGTGATGACGTCGATCCAGACACGATCGTCGTGGGACTCCGTGTAGTTGACCGTCTGTGCGGGCCAGTGCGCAAAGTGCCAGGGCGATCCCTTGAGAAAATACTCGTAGCTGCCCCGGCTGCCGCCGCCCCGGACAAATTCGCGCATGAAATCCCTGTATCCATCATTCCACGACGCCCATCCGGTATCGCGAAGCTGGGCCGCAATATGCCCGCGGTAGCTCCAGGGTTCAGCGATGAGGATGACGTCGGGTTTGACCGCCTTCAGCGCCGCCTCGACCTCGCGCAGGAGGGGAATGCCCAGCAATTCGGCAAGGTCGAAGCGAAAGCCATCCACTCCGTAGGCCTGGATCAGATGCACGCAGCTATCGACGATGAGCCGCCGGACCATCGCCGCCTCGGCGCGAGTGTCGTTTCCGCATCCGCTCCAATTTGCGAGATGTCCGTCGTTGTTCTGGTCGAAATAGTAGAGCTTGTCGACGTACATGAGGTGGGCCGGCTCGCCCACGTGATTGAAAACAACATCGAGGAGCACGGCGATGCCGCGCTCGTGAAAGGCGGCGACAAGATCCTGCAGCTCACGCACGCCGGATGCCTTCTCCGGGGAGGTCGAATAACCAAAGGCCGGAGCAAAAAAATTCACGGTCATGTAGCCCCAGTGATATTCCTCACGGGTCTTTGCATCGGCGGCCTGGACCGGCTGAAGTTCAACACAGTTGACGCCAAGCCGGTCGAGATAGAAGTCGGGGCTGCGCACCCAGGCAGCCAGGCCTGCAAAGCCCAGACGTTCGCCCTTGGTCACGTCGAGTGGCGCAATTTCGACAAGATCGCGTACATGAGCCTCGACGATGACCAGATCCTGCCAGGCGGGCGTGCGGAAACGTCCGCGGTTCGCGTTGCCTATCCACTCCTTTGAAAGGACAATTCCTGGTCCCTCACGGGAAACGGTCGCCAGCGCATACGGATCGAGGATGCGGTGCTTGGGATCAAAATGTCCGAAGGAATCCTGAGGGCCGTCGACGTGGTACCAGTAATACCAGCCATGCAGGTCCTGATCGAGCGTGAGTTCCCAGATGCCCTGCTCCCGCTGGTGAAGCTCGTAACGCATCGGCTGCTCCTGCAGCTCCAGCGCATCGCAAACACAGAGCTGAACTAACTTCGCACGCGGGGCAAACAGACGAAAGACGGTGGTCTCGCCGGAAATCGTCACCCCCAGCGGCAACGGCGACTGCATGTGGTAGAAAAACGCACCGGGCATCAGGGGGACCTGCTGCGCCTCGACATGTTCGTCCGCCCAGCCCACCCGCCAGACTTTCGAAAGGTCGAGCGGATGTTCGAGTACAAATTGAAAAAGGTGCTGCCCCGTCCGATCGGGGTCGACCTGGCGGTTGAGGTTCCCCGAGCCGTCATGCACGGCATTGGGTGCATTCAGCGGGACCTCCAGCCAATGCGCGTCGCCAGTGACGAACTTGAACTGCGCGCCACGGTCCGAATAGAACGCCCGCGAAACGCCATGCCAGATGTAGACCGCTTCCCCCGCAAGGGTGGCCCGGACCATCTCCCAGTGCGGGTTGCCAATGGCTTCAGCCCAGCCGTTGAAATCGCCCGCGAGGTAGAGCGACACGTTTTCCGACGTCGCTGCCTCTGGAAAATCACTTACCCGGACAAAAAAATAGATCTCTTCCTTCCGGTTGACGAAATAGCCGCTCTCGCAGCCGAAAATATAATCCGGCACCCGCGTAACCGATGCCCACTTCGGAGCGCCGTCACCGACAAGAACCAGCGGCGGATTGTAGCGCGCCCTCCAATCGTGCGCGAGTTCCACCCTCCCCTCCGTGGAGGTCTCGAGCCAGGCTTTGGAAATCTTCTTGCTGCGCGGTGGTGACATGACGCGGATGCCTCGCTAGCATCGGGCACGCACGGGGGCGCACAAGACACATTTTGCAGAGGCACTGGCAACGGAAGGACCTGTGTGCGGTCCGCAATCAACCGAAAAGGACACCGGCTCAGCGACGCTTCACACCTTAGAGCATCCTTCGCTTCGCCGACCGATTCTCAAACAGGTCATCGACAATCGCCTCCACCATTTCGCTGGTGTTCTTGCCGAAAATTGCGCCCCGGCGCAGCACGGAACCCGCAAGCAACTCGTTTGTACGCGGGTTTCTCAGCTGCACACGCAACTCCACGAGTCGATTGCCAAAGTTCCACTCCCAGGTGTCCTCGTAGACAAGAACCACATCGACTCCATTTTCCGGCATGAGCGTCAAGGGCCCGGCCTCGGAAGTAAATCCGCGCGCCCGCAAGGCATCCACAAAACGGTCGCGGACATTGTTGTTGTCCGCGAGGCGACGTTCGACAAAAACGAACTTCACCTTTGTGCGATCGAATTGCGCGGCAAAAGCGGCGTTGGAACGGCTGGTCGAGCAACCGGTGGCGAGGACCGACGCAACTAAAAGGAGAAACGCAAACGCTTTTGTCATGAGAATGTGGATTCCCTGACATACGCACCCCCTCACGGGTTTCAAACGCTTTGTACCGAACCCGGGCTCCAATCAAAAACCTAACCCTCGATCTGCAGGAGCTGTTTCAACTCTTCTTCGCGCGACTTCAGATCCTCGGCCACTTTCTCCAGCCGTTTCAGATCGAGCTTGATTCGCTTCAGCCACAATTCATCGGGCGGCGGCACAACGGTGCCTTCCGTCGGCCACGCCGCATCGCACAGCCACTTTGATGCATAGATCAGCGTTGCAAGCGATGCACCCGTCCCCGCGGCCGGCGGTGAGTATTGGTAACGAATCGCCGAGACGACATCCGCGGGGAAATCCCAGCGTTTCAGCAGGATGCCTCCGACATCCGCATGCGTAAAACCTAGCAGCGCACGCTCGCTCTGCGTGTATTCCTTTGGAAAGCCCTTGGGTGTCATCACCAGGCTCGGATTGTTGACCAAGGCCCACGAATCGATCGCAATCATGCCGATTCCGTGAAGGAGCCCCAGGGTGTAGGCCGTCTCACGATCCTGTCCACACTGGTCCGCAAGAAGCTCGGCCGCCATGCCGCAGGTCACCGAGCGCTTCCAGAGGTCATCCGGCTCAAGCTGGTAGGTCGCAAGGGGCCTCAACAGCACCTGAGACGTCACCGCATGCATGACCATCGCATAAACCTGGTCAAATCCCACCCGGCCAATTCCCTCGGCGACCGACGTACAACGCGCACTTCCTTTGGAGTAATAGGCACTGTTCGATACCTGAAGAACACGGGCAGCAATGCTCGGTTCGATTCGAATCATGGCTACGACATCGCAGACGGACGAATTGCCGTCGTTCAAGAGATCCTTGAGGCGCGGCAGCACACGCGGTGCCGAAGGTATGTCCTTCGTTTCCTGAACGATGCGTTCGGCAGTGACAGCTGCGACTTCGGGTGCGGCAGGAGTTTGGGAGACCATGAGTGGGTCTGAATAAAATCGGCGCCTGCCACAAAGGCTTGAGATTGAAATTCAGCCTGAAATTCCCAGCGAATCATTTCCAATACCAATCGGTTGGGCGGACTTGCCAAGCATCCCAACGCCCTCAACGTTCGAGGCCTATGCAATTCCACAATTTCCATCCGGCCCTCACCGCCCCTGTACCTCGTCTTGACGATGATGAGGACGACGATGACAAGGAATCGGAAGGCGAGGAAAAGAAGGCCGGCGGCTCGGTCGGCATGTTGATCGCCCGGAAGTTCCTCGAGCAGCGCAAGATCTTCCTCTGGGGTGCCGTGACCGATGCAACGGCCAAACAGATCACCGAATCGCTCCTGTACCTTGAGACGATCGATCCGGGCAAGGAGATCACCTTTTACCTCAACAGCCCGGGCGGCTCAATTACCGCCGGAATGGCCATTTACGATACCATGAAGCTCATCACCTCGCCCGTGACGGTCGTTGTCACAGGCATGGCCGCTTCCATGGGCTCGATCCTTCTCAGTGCAGCACCCAAGGGACGGCGCCTACTCTATCCGCATTCCCGCGTGCTCATCCATCAACCCCTTATCAGCGGTCGTTTCAGCGGTCCGGCGACCGATATCAACATCCAGGCGCAGGAAATGGAAAAGCTCCGTCTCGAGCTGAATCAGATCCTGGCTGCCGCGTCGGGACAGCCGATCGAGAAGATCAACCAGGATACGGATCGCGATTTCTACCTGAACGCAAAGGAAGCCATCGCCTACGGACTCGCGGATCGAATCGTCGACAAGATCTGATCTCTGACGGCCCGCCTGATTTTCATGGCACTTTCAATGCCCGCGCCTGGAAAGGCTGCGGGCATTTTTCTTTCCGCGATTCCATGCCGCTGGAGGCAGCATGCCTTCAGATCTGGAAATCCGCTCGCGCGCCCGGCTCATGCAGACCGCATTCCCGGGTGAGGCCGCCAAACCGCGTCTGCTCCTCGGACATTCCGGGCTCCAGCTTCGTGGTGCTATGGGTATCGCCCACCGAGACATACCCCTGCTCCCAGAGCGGATGATAGGGCAGATCGTGCTCGGTCAGATAACGATGAATCCGGCGATTGTCCCAATCCACGATCGGATGGATCTTGGTCACGCGATTCTGAATCTGAACAGCCTTGAGCCGTTCCCGGCTTGAGGCCTGCACGCGACGTAAGCCCGCCATCCAGGCCGTGGCGCCGAGTTCACGCATCGCACGGTCCATCGGCTCAATCTTGTTGATCAGATTGTAGCGCTTGAGTCCTTCCAGTCCCATTTCCCACTGGCGACCGAACATCGCTTCCTGACGCGCCGCGGTCATGGCAGGAGTGAAAATCTTCAGGTTGAGAGACAGTCTTTCGGTCAACTCCTGCGCAAACCGGTAGGTTTCGGGGAAGAGGTAACCCGTGTCGATGAAGACGACGGGAAGGGACGGCGCGATTCGGGTGACCAGGTGAAGCATCACCGCAGACTGGATCCCGAAACTGGTGGTCATCACGACCCTGCCTTCAAACTCCCGCAATGCCCATTGCACCCGATCCTCGGCAGAGATGTCTTCAAGATCGCGAGACGTGGCTTCAACACGCGGCGCTTCAAGGGCAATTTCCATTATGCCCAATACATATGTTCATTGGGTTACTTAGTAAACCATGAAATCGGAGTCTGCACCCGATCAACTGTATCGTTCTAATGAACAGCCGTTTAAGATGACCATGAACCCTTAGAGCGCCGCAAGGAGGCGTTCGATCTCTGCGTATTTTGCCTTTTGATCGGCGAGCTGTCTGCGTGCCCCCTCCAGAACCGCGGGTGGGGCCTTGCTCACGAATGCCTCGTTGGCGAGGCGTGCCTCGGTTCCCGCGACATGCTTGCGAAGCTGATCAAGCTCTTTGCCAAGGCGGATCTTTTCGGCCGCGGCGTCAACCCTGATGCCGGTATCGAGAAAAAGCGTGCCGAGCGGCGTCACGATCGCCGGCAGCGCCGGTTTGTCTGAAGTTCGCTTGAGCGAGGCGGCGCCCACGAGGCGAACGAGTTTCGCCGAGGCAGCGGATAGATCTGCCCAATCGGCATCGCTCGCGAGTACATGAATCGTGACATCCCGCTTCTGAGCCACCGCTTGGTCCGCCTTCAACTGACGGGCCAGTGACGTGAACTGCTTCAATTTTTCCACTCGTCCACTTGCTGCCACGTCAACCGCCAGCCCGTGTGCGGTAAGAGCCGCGGTCAGCTGTTCTGCGGTCTGGATTCGTGCGTCCTGAAGGAAGAGGCCCTCTGCCCCGTAGCCGAGCAAGTGCCACAATTCCTCGGTGATGAACGGTGCAAAGGGCGCGAACATCAGGAGGAATTCGCGAATCACCAGATCCTGAACCGCGAGCACATGCGGCTGGGCCTCCGGATCCTGGATCCGCGACTTCGCCACCTCGACATACCAGTCGCAAAAGTCGTTCCAGAAAAAGCCGTACAAACGCTGCGTGGCACCAGCAAATTCGAAGTCGGCAAACCCGCGCCCGACCGTGGTCATGGTTTCGAGCAGCGCCGACAGCAACGCGTGATCGTCATCGTCGACCTGGGTCGTTTTGAGACGCGACAGGATCGCTTCGAGCGAGCGGTTGTCCGCCATGGGGCCGCTCATCTGGCGAAAGCGACACGCATTCCAGAGCTTGTTGGCAAAATTCTTTCCGCCCTCGATGCGATCCTCGTCGAACTTCACATCCTGCCCCAATGGGGCGATCTGCAGGAGTCCGAAGCGCAGGCCGTCCGCACCGTACTTCGCAATCAGATCGAGCGGGTCAGGCGAGTTGCCGAGCGTCTTCGACATCTTCCGCCCCTGCTTGTCGCGGACAATGCCGTTGAAATACACATGGCGAAACGGGATGCGTCGCCGCAGTTCTTCGGGCGAAAGCGCTTCAGCCTTTGCGTGCCCGCGGCGCGACGCCTCCAAGGGCTTGTCCAGGTCCGACCCCGTAAACTCCAATCCGGCCATGATCATGCGGGCGACCCAGAAAAAGATGATGTCCGCACCCGTTGCCAGCGTGGTCGTCGGATAGAATGCGGCGTAGTCCGCCGCCTTCATTTCCCGCTCGTCCGGCCATCCCAGCGTCGCAAACGGCCACAGCCACGAGGACGCCCAGGTATCAAGCACGTCCTCTTCCTGGTCCCAGTTTGCCGGATCGGCAGGACCATCCAGCGATACATGCACCTTTGTCGGATCGGCGAGGTCCGCCTCTGAAAGCCGCTCGCGGTCGATTCCCTTCCGGTACCACACCGGAATGCGATGTCCCCACCACAGTTGACGGCTGATGCACCAGTCCTGGATGTTGTCGAGCCAGTTGAGGTAGACCTTGCTCCAGCGCTCCGGATGAAACTGTATCAGACCGTCCCTCACAACCTGCTTTGCCTCCTCGACGCGGGGATAGCGCAGCCACCATTGCTGGGTGAGACGGGGCTCGATCGGAACTCCGGCGCGCTGCGAGTAGCCGACATTGTTCTCGTAAGGTTTCTCCTCGAGGAGCGAACCGCGCTCGCGAAGAAGCTCCGTGGCCTTCTTGCGGGCCGCAAATCGATCCAAACCCGCCAGTTCCGGGCCCGCCTCGGCGTTCATTGAGCCATCGGGATTGAGCGCATCGATCACCGGCAGGCGGTGACGCTGCCCGATTTCAAAGTCCACCTTGTCATGCGCCGGCGTGACCTTCAGCACGCCCGCCGCAAACACGGGATCAACCGCGGCGTCTGCCACGATCGGCAGCGCCACGCGCTCGCCGAGCGGACGCCAGACCTTTTTTCCAACAAGTGCCTTGTACCTCTCGTCGTCCGGGTGAACCGCCAGCGCGACATCCGCCGGGATCGTCTCCGGGCGGGTCGTCTCGACGACAAGATGCGTGATCTCGCCCTCCGGCTGAACCAAGTCATACTTCAGCTTGGTGATGAAACCCTTCGTCGGACGCATCTCCACTTCCTCGTCCGAAAGCGCCGTGAGAGACACCGGACACCAGTTGACCATGCGTTTGCCGCGATAGATGTTGCCCTTGTTGAAGAGGCGCACAAACGCCGTCAGCACCGCGCGGCTGTAACCGGGGTCCATCGTGAAATGCGTACGATCCCAATCGCAGGAGCAGCCGAGCTGCCGCAACTGCTTGAGGATGATGTCGCCCTTCTCCTCCCGCCACGACCATACCCGCTCAAGGAACGCATCGCGGCCAAGATCCCGCCGCCCCTTGCCCTCGCTCTTCTTCAAATGCTTTTCGACCATCGTCTGCGTTGCGATACCCGCATGGTCCGTCCCCGGAATCCAGCAGGCGGCCTTCCCCTCAAGCCGGGCACGGCGGATCAGCGCGTCCTGAAGCGTATTGTTGAGCACATGGCCCATATGGAGGATGCCCGTGACATTCGGAGGCGGAATGACGATCGTGTAGGTCTCCTGCCCGGGTTCCGCCTTGCCCGCAAAGCACCGGGCGGCCTGCCAGGCGGCGTACCACTTCTTTTCAACCTCATGCGGTTCGTAGCTCTTGGTGATCTCGGGCATAGCTTTTACGTTGAACCAAAAATCCAACCGCCGCCCGTTACCTGAGGCAAGCAGTCCTTCATGCGCCAAAATCCATCAAGGTCGGACCGGGAAAAGGCGCATCTGGTGCCACAGCGGCTTTGCATTTGAATCGCGAATTTTAGATCGTCCCAGGTCGAAAATGCGAACCGGTCCACCTGATTAGTAACTGACCATCAATTTCTTGCATTGGTTGGTCGCGATCAATCCAATCGACACTCAACAAAGAATTCGCGCCTGGCGGGCTTTGCTGCGTTGTTCTGGATTTCCTCTCTCCACTCCACGCCGCCACCCGATGATCGGTCGCATCCAGAAGCACGCACGCGAACGCCTCAATTTCACAGGTGAGGTCCCCGCCGCCCAGCGGCTCGCCGCCTGCAAGACTTTCCTGCGTCTCGAAAGCGCGATGATCCGCATGCATCACGACGCCGGTGCCAGCGGACTCGAAACCGCGCACGCACGGGCCGCCATGGTCGACATCCTGCTCGGACACCTGTTCGACTACGCGATGCGTACCTACGCCATGAAGCACGACGAGGCGCCCTCACCGGTCGCCCTGATCGCACTCGGCGGATACGGTCGAAGCGAGCTCAGCCCGCTGAGCGACATCGATGTCCTCTTCCTCTTTCCTTCAAAAGTAAGAGTCGGCACAATCAAGCCGCTTCAGGAACACCTCAGCAATGAGATCCTCTACATCCTGTGGGACTGCGGCCTGAAAGTCGGCCACGCGACACGAACCGTCGACGAAACCTTTGCCGAGGCCCGTGCTGACATCCAGACGAAGACGGCGCTGCTGGAGGCGCGTCTGGTCGCCGGTTCAGCAGCACTCTTCGATTCACTCTCGTCGGCCTACCGCGCTTTTTACACTGAGGAAAACCCGCGCGGTTACATTGCCGCGCGCCTCGCCGATCAGGTGTCGCGTCGGGCAAAGTATGGCGACACCGTTTTTCTGCAGGAACCCGACATCAAGAACGGTGTGGGCGGGCTGCGCGACTACCAGAACACCCTCTGGATGGCGCGAGTGAAACTCGGCATCACCTCGCTCGACGAACTCGTCACGCAGGCCTACCTGCGACCGAATGATGTCCGCGATTTTCAACGCGCATACACGTTCCTGCATCGCGTCCGCAATGAACTGCATTTCCAGAGCAAGCGCCCGACCGATGTGCTGGCGCTCGATGTCCAGCCGAAGATCGCCCTAGGCCTCGGCTACACAAACCGCGACCTGCTCGGGCGCGTCGAGCAGTTCATGCGCGACTACTACCGGTCAGCGCAGACGATCTATCGCATCTCACGCCTGATAGAAAGCAGGCTGGCGCTGACCCTGGAGACTCCGAACGGCGCGCTCATGTCCTTCCGCGAGGCGATACGCGCCAAACGATTTGAAAAGACCAAGCGCATTGACGGCTTCATCCTTCGCGGTGGCGAACTCGCGGCGGAATCCCCCGAGGTCTTCAAGACAGATCCCGCCCGCATCATCCGCGTGTTCCGGCACTGCCAGCAACTGCGCGCCAAACCCGATTTCGCCCTGCAGGGATTGATTCGAGACGCGCTTCCGCTGCTCACGCGCCAGGTCCAGCAGTCGCGCGACGCAAACATTTCGTTCCGCTCGATTCTCCAGGAATCCGGAGCCGTATATCCGACGCTCTCGCTCATGCACGAGCTCGGTGTGCTCGGACGCTTCATTCCCGAATTCGACGCCCTGACGTGCCTCGTCCAGCACGAGTTCTACCATCGCTACACCGCGGACATCCACACGCTGCACGCGATCCGCGAACTCGATTTCATTTTCACGGATGCCGAGCCCGTAAGCCTCAAGTACCGGAGCACCCTCCACGAAACTCCGGAGCCCACGCTCCTCTACCTGATCCTGCTGCTTCACGACATCGGCAAGGCGCGCGGCATAAAGGGACACGCCGAAAGCGGTGTGGCCATCGCCGGTCCCTTGCTCGATCGCATGGAAATCGATGCCACGAGCCGCGAGTTTGTTGTCTTCGTGATCAAGAATCACCTGGTGATGACGCGCTTCTGGCAGAAGCGGGACGTCGATGACCCGAGCACCGCAGCGGCGTTTGCGGAGGTCGTGGGCGACGCCGACCGGCTCCGATACCTCTACGTCCACACGTTCTGCGATGCGCGGGGGACGGCGGCAGGTCTCTGGAACGGCTACAAGGACACGCTGCACACCGCTCTCTACCGCGCCACGCTTGAGCGGCTGATCCACGGCGCGGAGTTGGCCACGCGCAACTCCCAACGCCTTGAGGCCACCTTCCAGGAACTCGTCAGAAAAAACATTCCAGGCGTCAGCCAGGATGAGATCTCCGCGCATTTCCACCTGCTGCCCGAGCGGTATTTCATGCACACGGAGACAAGCAAGGTGGCGCTTCACATCCAGATGGTGAACCGCCTGCTCCAGTCGATCGCCGACGTCGAATCCACCGGAACGCTCAAGCCGGTCATCGACTGGAAGGACGACCTCAATCGATCGTTCACTGTCGTCAACGTCGTGACGTGGGACCGCGCCGGGCTCTTCTACAAACTCGCCGGGGCCTTCAGCGTTGCCGGCCTCTCGATTCTTGGCGCGAAGGTCATTTCACGAAGCGACAACATCGCAATCGACACGTTCTTTGTGGTGGAGCCGGGGCGCGGCGTCGTGCAGAACGCCCGCGCCCAAGAGACCTTCGCACAGACCGTCGATGCTGCGCTGGTGAGGGACAAGGATCTCCTGCCCGACATCGAGGCACAGGCCCGGAAGCTGGCAGCGACCACGCGTTACCTCTCCAGCGCAAAGAAGGGCAACGATGCGATGCAGAATTCGTTTCCACCCATTGCGGACGTGTATCACGAGGCCTCCATGCAGCGCACCATCGTGGAGATTCAGGCCCGCGACGAAATCGGCCTCCTCTTCCGCCTCGGAAAAACCATCAGCGACCACGGATTTGACATCACGTTTGCGCGCGTCGGCACAGAGCAGGGCGTGGCCATCGATACGTTCTATATCGAAAACGCCGATCACAGCCCCGCAACGGATCCCGTGCGGCTCGAAGCCCTGAAGGAAGCGCTTGCCCAGGTCATCGCTCCCCGCGTGGTGACGGAGGCGACTGCAACGCCCGTCGTTCAATCCCGATAATTCAGGGCCGGCGCACGATCGCCAAGCAGCGGTTCGTATTTGAAATCCTCCCCGCGACGCCGGATCAGTTCAGCCTTGGCGTCGGCAACCAGCCTTGCGTCGGTGAACAGATCCATCGCCGTCAATGCAAGGGCCTTTGAAGCTATGAGACGCCCCTTGACGCAGATCGTCGTGGCTCCGCAGGCAGCGGCCTGCCAGCTGTGCGCGGGAGTCCCGGGAACCCAAGTGGCCGTGCGCACGCCGACTGTCGGCACGGCATAACTCACATCACCCACATCGGTCGAACCGCCACCCTCACCGTTGGGGTTTATTCTCAGCGGCTGCACCGTCCGCGCGAGTTCGACCGCCCCAGGGTGGCCTCCCATGAAAGTCTTGCCCAATTCGGCGGCGAACCGCTTCTCCGATTCATCGTAGCTGAAGCCACCCACCCGTTCCAGGTTGGCCTGTGCTGCCTTGGCCAAGGTTTCATTTGGCAACAGATCATGCACCCCCCCGGTGATTTCCCACTCCACGCTTGTCCCTGTCCCCATCGCCGCACCCTTGGCGGCCTGGGTGACCCGTTCAAACACCTCGCGGACGATGCGCCGGTCCTGATGGCGGACGTAATAGTAGGATTCCGCAAACGCCGGGACAACATTGGGCGCCTCCCCGCCTCGCGTAATGACATAATGAATACGCACATCCTGCGGCACGTGTTCCCGCATCATGTTGACCATGTAGTCCATTGATTCCACGCCATCGAGCGCGGATCTTCCGCGATGCGGAGACGACGATGCGTGGGCGGCGATTCCCGTGAAACGAAACTTTGCCGAGATGTTCGCCTTGCTGGGTCCCGTGATGGCGCTGTTGCCGTCGGAGGGATGCCAGTGAAGGACCGCATCGACGTCGTTGAAAAGGCCTGCACGAACAAGATAGACCTTGCCGGAGCCACCCTCCTCCGCCGGGCAGCCATAGACGCGCAGCGTTCCTTGTCGGCCGGTCGCCTTCATCCAAGCCGCAACGGCGGCCGCCGCCTCGATCGATCCGGCACCGAAGGCGTGGTGACCGCACGCATGGGCGGCAGTCGAGCCTGGGCGCGCCTTTTTCTCCGGCACACCTTCCTGGGAGATTCCGGGAAGAGCGTCGTATTCCGCAAGAATGCCAACGACCGGCTTGCCAGATCCAAACGATGCGACGAACGCCGTCGGCATGCCCGCGACTCCCGCATCCACCTTGAACCCATCGGCCCTGAGTCGCTCCTGCAGCAGCGCCGAACTCCGAGTCTCCTTGAAGCCGACCTCCGCGTAGTCCCAGATCTTGTTCATGATCGCGGTGTAGGGCGCCTGGTCGCGGTCGATTCGGGCCAGAACGTCATCCTTGGATGTCTGCGCTGAAGTCAGCGACGCACATGTCAGACAAAAACCAGTCAGGAGCAGGCGACCCGTAGTTCTCATGATCAGCTATCGCCACAGAAACCCGCAACAATCTCAAGCCTCCGTTCGTGATCGATTGAATGCGACCGCCACTTCAGAATCAAACGTCATCCATGCAGCCCATCTGCCCTGACCAAGCATATCCCCAATTTCTCACGCACCCGACCTATGCATGGATCGAAGCTGAAATTCGTGTCCTTTAGCGTAATCGGCGGATCTTCCTACCGGATTGCATCGCCCCTTCATCCCGCAACGACAACACCTGATCCGCTTCGGTCAAGGCGCCGCTCTCGGGGATCAGGCCGGACGCACCCGATGCGATCCGCTGATGCGGGCACGCAGGCGCGACATCCGTTTCCAGGCGCCAAAGGCCAGGCGGTATTTCCATTCCACCCAGCACGAATGGTTGGGATTGAAATGCTTCAGGTAGACGTCGCGATTGGCATCGAATATCGCCTCAGACATGCGGTCAAAATCCTTGCCCACGCTGAGACCTTTCAGGTGCACAATCGAGTGACGCCCGTCGTAAACGATCCGATAACCCGCCTTGCGAACGCGGATGCAGAGATCCAGGTCGTCGCCATACATGAAAAACGCCTCATCAAACCCGCCGATTTTTTCGAGCACATCACGCCGCCCCATCATGAACGCGCCATTGATCGCCGCCACGTCATAGGTGCCGTCCCTCGGCAGGTACGTAAGGTTGTAGCCCGCGAATAATTTCCTGCCTGGAAACGCCGCCGCCAGTCCGGACGCCCGACAGAATCCATCCCACATCGTAGGAATCGACCGGCGACAAGCGAGGTCCATCGACCCATCGGCCAGTTCGAGACGCGGGGAAATGAGTCCGATATCCTGTTCACGCCGGATACGCTCCACACCGTGTTCCAAGGCTTGCGCGTTACAAACCGTGTCCGGATTCAGATAAAGCAGACATTCGCCACGAACCCTGGAAGCACCGAGATTGTTCGCGCGACCAAAACCCAGGTTCTCACCCGGATTGATGTAGGTCATGCTTGGATGCTCGCTTCGCATCCAGGCACCCGTCCCATCGGCGTCGAGAGAATTGTCGACCACCACAACCTCGACCGCGCGTTCGTGCAGCATCGACGGAATTGAACCAAGGCAGCCGGGAAGCTCATTGCGCGATTTGTAAGCGACAATGACGATGCCCAGAATGGAAGACGTTTCCGCCATGCAATCTCAGTCTTGTGACGTTCCCCCGCTCGCGCAACCCTCTACAAAAACGCTTTCTTTTCACGTCACATCGGCACTCGGTTTTGAAGCCAGACGACTCCCGACTTAGGTCTCATCTGGGCTCGGAATAAATCAGACCGTGATGACACGAACCGTATGAATCCAAAGGTCCGGGAGTCCCAATGACTGGGGTTGCGGCAGCGATGATGACACACGTCTGACCTATTGATCCCATCACCATTGTCGTGGTGGCGGGGGTGTGCCGAGGTTGGATGCGTTGACATAAGGAGTGGTCTGCATCATAGATGCGGAAATGAAAACCGTGGAAATCCAGCTATCCGACGAAGCGGTGCTGGGCCTGGATCGCGACCTGTCGGAACTGGCGGGCGAACTGCGTGTGGCGGCTGCGGTCAAGTGGTATGAAATCGGTCGCATCAGCCAGGAGGTGGCGGCAGAGGTTGCCGGAATGGGCCGGAGTGAATTTGTCTCCCACCTGTCGCGCATGAGAGTTTCGCCCATGCAGGAGACGGCAGAGGATGCACTGGCGGCGGCCAAGCAGCTCATGGGCGGGTGAAGACGGCCATCGTCAATGCCTCGCCGCTCATCATTTTAAGCCGCGCAGGCTATCTCGATCTATTGCCGAAACTATTCTCCCACGTCATCGTTCCTCGCGCCGTTGTGCGTGAAATCATGGCTGGTCCTGCAAATGACCCCGCTATCGGCGCGATTTCGGGCGCTGATTGGCTGGCGCTGATTGGCTGGCGGTGATCGATTTAGCACCCGCGATCTCGCCGCTAGCCACTTGGCGGCTCGGTCGGGGAGAAACGGAGGTACTGGAACTTGCGAGGCAGACTATCGGTGCTTGGTCAGTGCTGGATGACAAGGCAGCACGCAGGGCTGCCGTCGCGCTATGCCTGCCAATTGTCGGCACGCTGGGGATTCTAGTCGCCGCCACTCAAGCGGGTTGGTTGACAGATTTTGGGATCGCCGCCGAATCCGCAAAGCGTGCCGGTCTGTATATCGACCCTGGCATCGTGACAAAACTGGCAGCACAAACACGTCAACCGTAGAACAGTGGATATCAAAGACGGTTCGCCCGTCTCCCTTCAACCGAACGATAGGCCATAACAAAAGTTTCAGCGGTCGCTCAAAGTGTACCAGGATGGTCGATTCAAAATGTGCCACCTTTGAGGGGCTGATTGCGCCTTGCGCGGCGTGGGCCGCACTGGGGCGTGAATGTCCTCAAAGTGAATCATCGACAATCGATTCAAGCCCTTTACGTGCGCGGCTGGTCGCGTCGATGCATTGCGCGGGAACTCGGCATGCATCGCAAGACCGCTGCCAGGCACGTGGGGGTGGCAAAGAGTCCGGAAAAGCCCCTTGCTTCAGCGAAACGCCAATGTCCTAGTGATCGTATGCCAACATTGACACGTCCCAAACCGCAACGCTCGGGTAAACCCCCGCGCAAAGGGGACGCGCGCCCGAAGGCTGCAAAGGCAAAACCGTTCCGCTTTGCTCCGGACTTGGCAGGGATAATCGTCGGGCCCGGCAACCTTTCCGTCAAAGAAGGTTTCGAGGGAAGGTAGGAGACCGACGTGCGCGACGCGCATTGCATTCTCGATGCAGGGCCCCTAATTGCCTTCATCGACCGCAGAGACCAACACCACTCCTGGGCGGTGAGCGTCCTTTCGACACTGCATGCCGCGCCCATGACGTGCGAACCAGTGCTGACTGAGGTTTGCTGGCAATTGCGGCAATTCCGGAACGCGGTAGATCGGATCTTGCAGATGCCCGCGAGGAAAGAGCTGGTTGTGGTTCCATTGCTGGAGACTGATGGAGAGGCGCTGGCCACACGGATGAACAAGTACTGGCCTAGGATGGATCTGGCGGACGCATGCGTAGTGCGGCTTTCCGAAAAATTCCCGAGGGCAAAAGTGATCACGACTGATGTCCTCGATTTTTCGCTCTACCGCCGTGGAAACGGCAATCCCATTCCCGTAGTGCAGCCGTCCCCCTAAAAAGGGACGGAATTTGATCCTTCGAACAGCCAAAATGCCGATTTGATTATCGCGCCACCGCAGATCGGAAACACCCTGTGCATGAATGGTGCATAGAATAACCTCAGAATTTCCTGCAGAGAACCGTTGGAATTCTGCAGTTCAGCGGTTTCACTCACTTGCCTGAATCTGCCAACACACTTGCCCGCCTTTCCGGGCATGGTCCCTTTCGGCCGCAGAGGCCATCCCAGGTCCCCAAGACCATCGCCTTGAACTTTCGCCAGCGGTCCGACTCAAACGCTAGCACGCGAAACCCGTTGTAGATCCCAAAGCAGAAATCGAACAACGCCCAATGCGGCACCGCCACGGCATGACGCCGCCACATCGTGATACGGTTTCGGGCGATGAAATAGTGCCTCAATGCGGAATGATGGGTGGG
>CAUJJL010000040.1 GCA_963205455.1 Verrucomicrobiota bacterium | reverse complement strand
AATACCGCCTTGCCGGTCGCATCAGCAAAATACCTCGGGTTGTCACGGTGCACCGTGAGCGGTCCGGAGGCCTGGCCCGCCCCAGCGGTTTGAACAGACATGAGCAGCACTGCAACGAGGACTGCACCGCATCGGATGGTTTTCCGTGCGCAGCGTGTTTGGAGTAACCTTTTCATGGAGCCTTGGGAAGGGAGGGACCGAAATTTGCAGCGTCATCGGTGCTGCCGCTGCCCTTGTACCTTGCGACCTGCGGGTAGGGATACAGCGGACGCGACCGAAGGAGCTTTCCATCCTTGTCGCGACGCTCGGCAAGGAGTTTTTCCGGCGCCACACCTTCCTCCACCCAGCGGATCAGCGCATCGACTTCACCAACCGGCGCCGGTGCAATGCCGTGGTACCCGTGATCGACACCCGGAGCGAGGAAGAGACGCGCAAACCGCGAGGTCGCGTCCGCACCACCCATGCGTTTCTGCACGCGCTGATAATAGTCGATCGTGCCGGCCGCTGGAATGGACTGGTCGGCCAGTCCGTGAATGAGAATCAACTTACCTCCACCCTCGCGAAAAGCGGAGAGATCAGGATTGTCCGTACCGAGCACTTCTCCGAACTGCTCCACCGACTGTCTCCAAAGCAGCTCAAATCGGGCGGGTGTTAGCTGCTTCCAGTCCCACTCCGGATCCTGCACAAGGAAATAGCGCAGGTAGTTTAGCGGAATCGGATAGGGTTTGCCGCCCAACGGCACCCCTTCCGTGCCCGCCGTTCTGGACAAGTCGGTGCCCGGTGCCATCCCGTACCAAAGGAAGCTGCCATCCTGCCCGCGCGCACCCTCCCAGAAGCGGCGCACGAGGTTTGCATCCGTCGTGGTGAAAGTGCTGCCGCCGCAATCGAGGCCGACCAATGTCTGCGGATCGAATCCGCATGCAAACGGATCGTCGATGACGCCGTCCACCACCCCGTCGAGCCCGTCGCATGCCTTGATTGCTGCAGCCGTCGCGGCATTGAGCTTCTCCTTCGATATCCAGTGACCTGCCTCCTGCATCAGCACCTGCGGCCAGAGATCGGCGAATAAAAAGCGATGCCAGTTGATCGCCGGACTCGCGGCAACCATGCCGTCGTAGTCCCCTGGATACCGCTGCGCCTCCGACAGGGCCTGGCGCCCGCCGGTCGAATGACCGACAAAATACGAACGACCGGGCATCCGTCCGTAGAACGCCTTTACGAGGGCCTTGCCCACCACCGTCAAGTCGTGAATGCCCAGGTACGCGAAGTCCCGGATCAACTGCCAGTTCAGTCGCCCGTCTGTGTCGAGCGCAAAGGCGGCACCCGTGCCGCGCTCATGCCCCGTATCGGTCATGGCGACGGCGTAGCCTTGGCGCAACGGTCCGGGCAGATTACGCAGATTACCCCCAATGAATCCGCCGCCGCCCGTGCCATAGAACCGGCCGTTCCAGTTCTTAAGAGGGAGAGCCACCGTCACCTCAACCCGATCTTCCGCCAGCGGATGGGTAACGATCGCCGTTACACGGCACGAACCTTCCTCGGGATCGACGACCACCGATTTGATAGTCGTATTGGCCAGCGTCAGATTTTTCAGATCCTCCGGTGCACACACCGGCTCGGCTCCGGGATATAGCGGCTTCGGCCGCGTCTCAGCAGCCATCCGCCACGTCCCGCACACAAACAGGAGCGACACAAGCACGAGAAATGGCGGTGCACCCGCGTACGCGCCAAAGAGTCTGGATGAATTTGTCACAAGAACCGGGGCTGTTGGTTGCTATTGGTCAGTGAGTCACAGGTCCCGCCGGGCGGCCCAGAGCATTGAGCAGCAACGCCACCGCACCCGCCGTCGGAGATACAAGTCGCGCTTTCTCACCCGTCGTCATCACCGTGCTGCGTCCACGCGAATCCCCTGCGATGGGCAGGATCCATTCCACCTGGTATTCACCCGCCGGCAATTCAACCTCCACTGGATTGCTCGACTCATCCGCGCGAAACACGACGTACTGCTCCCCCGGATTCGCCAGGCAATAGCCTGTCGATGCCAGCTCAGGCTGCGGTTTGAGGCGGGCAAGATCGACGCGATCGGCCAGTTGCCGAATCACGCCCATGGCCTGGCGTTCCGCCTCGAACAGGGGATCGGGACGAGTGGGCGCGGCGTACCGCACGTCGCGATAGTTGTCCATCAGCAGGAAGTGGTGTCCCTGCATGAAACAGCGCCACGGCCTCGTGTAATCAGAACGCAACGGATCAACGTGATCCGTGTCGACGACACTGATCTTGGCCCCATCATTGGCCGCGAGCTTCAGGTACTGGTTCGCGTGAACAGGCGGGGCGATCCAGTCCGCGCTGCTCGCCATCAGTTCAGGACGCTTGATCGGCCAACCCGTCATTCCCACGAGGTGCTGGCGCGGAAGCTTCGCCTCGCACGCGCGCACAAAATCGATCATGTGCTGCTGCCACGGTCCCGACTTGTCGTGCGCCTCGTTGCAGATTTCGTAGATAACGTTGTCGCAGTCGTTCACCGTTTCGATCATCTTGCGCACAAACACCTCCTGCAGCCGCGTCACTTCAGGTACCTCCAGCGTGTAGATCTCCCGTCCCGAATCATTGCCACTC
>CAUJJL010000039.1 GCA_963205455.1 Verrucomicrobiota bacterium | reverse complement strand
TCACCTCAAGCTTCACCTACCGCCAGTCGCCGAGCAACGCGCCATCGCGGACGTCCTCGACACAGCCGACACGGAACTCCGTCTCCTTCGCTCCAAACGTGAGTCCGTCGATGAGCAGAAACGCGGCCTCATGCAAAAGCTCCTGACCGGGAAAGTGAGGGTATCCACATGAGAGATCGGAACTACCTTTTTGCCTCTGGCGACTTATCCGCCTCCATCGAGGGGCATCGCCAGAAGATGCAGCAGCAGATTCACGCTCTCTCGCCGAACCAGCTCTTGCCGGCTGAAGACGCGACTGTGTGCCAACACTTCGTCGGCGAGTTCACCATCAATCCGGTTGAGCTTCAGGATGAGCAAATCACGCTGATCGATCCGCCTGAGGTGGAAGTCGAACGGGTGAGCGATCACTTCGGACACACCTATCGCCAGAAGCAGTTGGAGTTTCGTTTCGAGATTCTGTTCAACGGGGACGCGGTACTACTCAGCTGCAAGCCATCGAGGTTCGATTTCAACCCACCGCGTGCGACCGTGGAAATCCACAAGATCATTGTGACCCTGCATCGCGCAGATCGCGACGGCGAGGCAATCAAGCGTGAGTTCGGCGAGCAACTCTCTCGAATAAGACAGTATCTCGGCTGGCAGCGCCCCGACATTGATTGTTGGAACCAAGCTTTGCCGAATCTGGTTCGGCAACAGGTCGCGTCCAGGCGAGAAAAGCTGATCTCGGACAGGAAGCTGGTAATCGACCTCGGGTTCAAGGTCGTGCGGCGAGGAGAGCCCAGCAGCTATTCCGTGCCGATCCAGCGCAAGCAGGTCATCCCACCGTTGCCGCCACCACGCACTGGCGCTACGGCCGCGCCAGATCCGGAGCTGGATGCCGAAATCTACGAGGAGATCCTGGACAAGCTCGACGGCATGAGCATCGTCATGGAACGCAATCCCTCGGCCTTCGCGACGGCCGATGAGGAGACATTGCGCACTCACTTTCTCGTTCCGCTCAACTCGTCCTTTCGAGGCATGGCAACCGGCGAGACATTCAACGCCGCGGGAAAAACCGACATTCTAATCAAGCATCAGGACCGCATCCTCTTCATTGCCGAGTGCAAGTTCTGGAAAGGGCCGCAGAGCCTCACGGATGCGATCACGCAGCTCCTCAGCTACACCACGTGGCGCGAGACGAAAGCCGCCATCCTGCTCTTCAGCCGCAAGAAAGATTTCACCGCCGTGCTCGCTCAGATCCCCGACGTCTTTGCCCGGCATCCCAGCTACGTGCGCAAGGTGGAGTATACGAAGAGCACCGGCTTCCGCTTCATCGTCCGCAGCCCCAACGATCCACAACGGCACCTCACGGTGACGCTGCTTGCCTTCAATGTTCCTGTGGAAAGCTAAAACCGCATCCGTCCACTGAGACCTTTATGTCCCTGCAACACCTCAAATTCGAGCCGATCTCTGAGGGCGACCTCAGCCGATTGGTCGCCGATGGCATCAGCGAGTCAAAGACGCTCGAATACAAAGAGGCGCTCGTAGTGGCCACCGATGATCAGAAGCGCGAGTTCCTGAGCGATGTGACGGCGCTCGCCAATACCGATGGCGGCGACCTCGTCCTTGGCATGAAGGAGAACGATGGGGTGGCTGCGGAGTTGAGCGGCCTGAAAAATCTGATTCCGGACGATGCGATTGGGAGGATCGAGAGTCTCCTTCGCGATTCCATCCAACCACGGCTCGCAGGTGTGCAACTCAGGGCATTGCCGCTCCCGAACGGAAACCATGTATTGCTGGTTCGCGTGCCACGTAGCTTTTCCGCTCCGCACATGGTGCGCCACCATGGCGTCACGCGATTCTGCGGGCGCAACACCAACGGCAAATACGACCTCGACGTGCATGAATTGCGCTCGGCGTTTCTCGCAAGCGAGACGCTCTCTGAGAGGCTCAAAGCTTTCCGCGTCGATAGGATCAACAGACTCCTTGCTGGAAACGCCCCCGTTCAACTGTCTGGCGATCATCTGATCGTTCTTCACATTCTTCCAGTGATCGGTGCGCGAGCTGACACGCGGCTCCCGACTTCAAATCTCCAGTCGCTACTCCACGAGCACATGCCTCGCCCCATTGGGGATGGCGGACACGAGCCTAGATTCAACTTCGACGGACTCCTTGTGGCCTCAAGTGGCCCGGCCGAAACCAGTCGGGCCTACGTCCAGATTATGCGCAACGGCTTTTTGGAGGCGGTAAATTCAACTACGCTCGCGCCGACGCCTTCTCAGAAGCAGGGCGGTGAACCGAGTAAGTTGATTCCGAGCATCGCGTGGGAGAAGCGAAGCATCGCAGCACTGCCAAGTTACCTCAAAGCACTCGCCGAACTCAAACTACCGCCCCCGTATGTCGCGAGCCTTAGTCTGCTCAAGGTTCGCGACTACTTCATGTATGCTGGGCCGCGTTACTACGGGAATGGGGCGAAGCCGGTAGACCGCGACCACCTGTTGACAGACGAGATGTTGATCGAATCGGTCAACGAGACGCCAGGTCGTTTGTTGCGACCACTGTTCGATCAGGTCTGGAACGGCTGCGGCTGGCATGGATCGATCAACTACGACGAGGCCGGCAACTGGAAGGAGCACCAATGAGCAGGTCGTATCAGCCGAAGTCACAAGTCTTCGTCTTCCTGAAGCGAGCGTGGTGTGTGGCGATTCCGTTTTTTTCCCTATGAAACTCAACGAACCGCTTTATCGCCTGTTGCAGATGGACCCTCACGAATGGCGTTTTGAAGAGTCCGCGGAGATGGACGAAGTCACCGGTCGATTCGACGATCTCCTCGAACAGCATCGAGGCCGTCCGAAGTTCACATCCGCGTTGCGGAAGTTTCTGAACGACTATCCGAATCACTTCGATGCGCTTCATCACTACGCGATGTGCAAGCTGGACGAAGGAAAACCGCTGGATGCTTTTGCGTTCGCGCACGCGGCTGTGGCCATCGCTCGCAGCGTGTTCCCTAAGGAGTTCGTTCCCGGCACCGACCGTCTTCCGGACGGGTGGACTCAGAATCGGCCGTTTCTACGCGCACTCCATGGACTGATGCTCGCGCAGGATGCGGTCTTCGACCGCAGGGCTGCCATCGCCACAGCACGCGAGCTGATCGCGTTCGATCCCGATGATCGCATGGGTGCTCGCCTCTCACTTCCCGAATACCTGTTGGCGGAGAGCCGTAACGTCGAGGCGCTCGCAGTCTTTTCGATGCCGGGCTTCGATGGGACATTTCACACTGTCGAGTATTTGCGCGCGCTCGCGCTCATCCGCCTCAACCGGGACTCCGAAGCCAGCGACGTGTTGGCGTCCTGTTTATCCAACTATCCCCAGGTAGCGCGCTTCATGTTGGAGCCTACAGCAGACGCCCCTGCCGATGGCGCGTCGGGTTGGGGAATTACTTCAGGTAGCCCCTTCGAAGGCTGGTATTACGGCATTCGCTTTTTACGCCTCTGGCACACACCCGTTTCCGCACTGATCCGTCTGAGGGAAGCGGCTGCGCCTATCGCCGCTGCCGGATGGCCGCGGTGGTTCTCAAAGCCCGCCGGAACTCCTCCAACCTAACCAGCCTTTCCCTACAGAATCCGCGCGCAGCCAATCGAGGCTGATCCGAGAAACGCCAGCTGATGAACGCTCCCACCTTCCTCGAATCCCACGTCAGTCAGATACCGGCGGTCCAACTGCTCCAGCAGATGGGCTTCGCCTACTTGAGTCCCGAGGAAGTTGCCGTCGAGCGCCGCGGAAAGCTCGGCAATGTGCTGGTCGAAAACGTGCTCGCGGCGCAGCTACGCCGCATCAATCGTGTCCGCGCGAAGGGGCGGGAGCTTCCGTTCACCGAGGATGCGATCACGCAAGCAGTGGAAAAGCTGAAGTCGGTACCGTTCGACGGACTTTGCCGCACGGCGGAGAAGATCAACGACCTGCTCACGCTCGGCATCAGCATCGATCAAACCGTGGATGGCGAGACCAAGGGTCGCAGCCTGCGCTTCATCGATTGGGAACATCCGCGAAACAATTCCTTTCACGTCACCGCCGAATTCAAGGTGGCGCGCACTGCGAGCCACGAGACCCGCCGTCCCGACATCGTTTGTTTCGTAAACGGCATCCCCTTCGTTGTGATCGAGTGCAAGCGGCGCGACGAGAAGGACTCCCTCCAGGCCGCGATCAAACAGCATCTCCGCAATCAGGAGGATGCCGAGATCCCGCACCTCTACACATGCGCTTCCATTGTTCTCGCCCTGAACAAGGACGACGGGCGCTATGCCACCACAGGCACCCGTGAGAAGTTCTGGGCGGAGTGGCGGGAACTGGAGGACGATCCGGCCACGATCCGAAACCTGCTCGCGATGCCGCCGCGTCGCGAGGAGCACGAGAAGCTCTTTACCGGCGAGTTTGCCTATGCGCGAGCCTTCTTCGAGGAACTCGCCGCCGCCGGTCCGCGCGAAGTCAGCGGCCAGGATCGTTTGCTCCATGCTCTGTGCCGCCCCGAACGCCTGATCGAACTGGCGCGTCAGTTCACGCTTTTCGACGAAGGCGGCACCGTCCGGAAGATTGCCCGTTACCAGCAGTATTTTGCCGTCCGAAAGACGATGGAGCGGGTCCGCATCAAGGATCCGGAAGGCCGGCGCCGCGGTGGCGTCATCTGGCACACCCAGGGATCAGGCAAATCGCTCACCATGGTCATGCTGGCCAAGGCCCTCGCGCTGGAGCCTTCGATTCCCAATCCTCGCATCGTGCTCGTCACCGACCGCATCGACCTCGACGAGCAGATCACGAAGACGTTCCACCAATGCGGAAAGGAACCACAGCAGGCCAAGACGGGGCGTCATCTCATGGAACTTCTGGAGGACGATCGCGTGGCCGTCGTCACCACCGTCCTCGACAAGTTCGGCGCTGCAGCGAAGGCGAACGACGCGTTCCGCAATCTGAATGCCGACCTGTTCGTCCTCGTCGATGAGAGTCACCGGTCGCAATACGGCGAGGCGAATTTGCGCATGATGAAGGCACTGCCGACCGCGTGCTTCATCGGCTTCACCGGCACGCCGCTGATGAAGAAGGAGAAGAACACGGCGCAGAAATTCGGCGGGATCATCGAGCCACCGTACACGATTCGCGACGCGGTCGCAGACAAGGCCGTCGTCCCGCTGCTCTATGAGGGACGTCACATTCTCCAGGACGTGAATCAAAAAGCCCTGGATCGCATGTTCGAGGAACTCTGCCAGGGCCTCACGGTGGAACAGAAGGCTGATCTTAAGCGCAAGTTCGCCTCACGTGACGAACTCACCCGTATCGACAGCCGACTCTACCTGATCGCGTGGAATGTCTCGCGCCACTTTTCCGAAACATGGAAAGGCACCGAGTTCAAAGGCCAGCTCACCGCGCCGGGAAAACGTGAGGCACTGCTCATCAAACGACACTTCGACCAGATGGGCAAAGTAGTCTCCGAAGTGCTCATCTCCGCTCCGGACGACCGGGAGGGCGAAGGAGATACCACGGCCGATGAAAGCGTGCTCGCCTTCTGGAAAATGCAGATGGCGAAGCACGGCAGCGAGAAGGACTACAACCGCAACGTCATCGAGGCGTTCAAGAAAGGAGACGAACCCGAAATCATCATCGTCGTGGACAAACTGCTCACCGGCTTCGATGCGCCGCGCAACGTCGTGCTCTACATCGCACGCAGCCTGAAGGAGCACACCCTGCTGCAGGCCATCGCCCGCGTCAATCGGCTGCATCCGGGCAAGGACTACGGTTGCATCATCGACTACCACGGCGTCATCGGTGAGCTGCATGAGGCGCTCGAACTCTATGGTAGGCTCGCGGGTGAGCTCTTCGATACCGAGGACCTCGACGGTGCGCTCGCCGACGTCCGCGAGGAACTGAAATCCCTGCCTGCGGCGCATGACGCGGTTTGGGACATGTTCCGACATCTTCCGAACAAGCAGGACGATGAGGCCTACGTCCTCGCGCTGGAGGACGACGTGAATCGCGAGGAGTTCTACGCCCGGGTTTCGAAATTCAGCCGACTGCTCAAACTCGCGCTCTCCACGCTGTCATGGCTGAACACCGCTGATACCGCGAAAGTCGAGCGCTACAAGCGTGACGCAGTGCTGTTTCAGAAGATCCGCGCCTCGGTAAAAATCCGATACGCTGAGGAAATCGACTATCGCGACTACGAGAAGCAGATCCAGAAGATGCTGGCGACCTACGTGCAGGCCGACGAGGTCATCCAGGTCGTCGCGCCGGTGAACATCTTTGAACGCGAAGCGTTCAAGGCCGAAGTCGACAAGGTCACCTCGCCACGCGCCAAGGCCGAGGTGATCGCCAACCGGACCAAGAAGACGATCACTGAGAGGATGAACGAAGATCCGTTCTTCTATCGGAAGTTCTCCATCCTCCTCCAACAGGCCATCGACGACTACAAGGCTCAGCGCATCAGCGAAGCCGAACTGCTGGCGAAGGTCACTGACATCATGGAGAAGGTGCGCGACGGTCGGCACGAAGATGTCCCCGCCGCCGTCCGTGGCAGCGACCTGGCCAAGGCATTCTTCGGCGAACTCACCAGCCAGTTCGGCGGGGCAAGCTCACAAAAGTTTGCGAGTGATGCATCCACCGCCGATGAGGACCCAGGTGCCCATGTTGCCGGCAAACCATCTGCTGGATTGACGCCACCGATGGCCGAGCTGCTTGCGGAAGTGGCATGCGACATCGAGCGGATCATCCGCCGACACGCGATTGTTCGGTGGCGGGAGAATACCGACGCGCAGAACGCGATGCGCAATGGTCTCGATGATCTCCTCTTCAGTCTTCAGCGGACGAAGGGGATCACCCTGACATACGAGCAGATGGATGCCATCCTTGAGGCCACCCTGCGGATTGCCCGCCACCGGTCAGATGTCTGACGCCGCCACGCTTCGGACTCCAGCCGGTCCGGCCCTGTTGCGGCGCACCGACCGCACCACTCTAGCGATCAGTGTGCTTCCGGACGGAATGCTTGAACTCGTCGCGCCCCACGACGCTCGCGAGAGCGAAATTGTCGCGAAGGTCAGGAAGCGCCTGCGTTGGATCGTCCGCCAGCGCACGGCATTCTCCGATATGAACCGAGGTCGCGAACCGCTGCGCTACGAGTCAGGTGCCACGCACCGCTATCTTGGGCGACAGTACCGACTGAAAGTGCAACGCGGACAGCCAGGCAGCGTGCGCCTGGTCGGCGGGTATTTTCATGTGACCACGCCGACCGGCCTATCTCTGGAGGTGAAGACGGCGCTCGATGCATGGCTCCGAGTCAAAGCGGTGGAACAATTCGCCAATCGACTCGCTGAGTGGGGACCGTGGTGCGCGGCACGCAAGCTACCCCTGCCGCGAGTCCGTCTTCTCCGGATGCCGAAGCGGTGGGGCAGTGCGCATCGCGATGGCCGTATTTATCTCAACCCCGAATTGGTGCTGGCTCCGTCGATCTGTGTCGACTACGTCATCGCTCACGAAGTCTGCCACCTGAAACACCCACACCACGACCGGAGCTTTTTTCGGCTGCTTGACCAAGTCTGCCCCAACTGGCGACAGATCAAGGCGCGTTTGGAGGAGCAGTGACTTGTCTTCGGACAGGCCTGACTAGAATGCGCTTAGTGTTTGCCTACCGATTCGCGGCAATCACACCACGATCCAGGTTTTACCACAGATGTCACAGATACGAACCGGAAGAAAGGCATCGGAGGTGGGGGCACGGAGGGCAGAAGTCAGAGGGCAGAGGTCGGAAGCCAGAGGCGTCTTCTCCATGCGGGAGGGGCACGCTTCGTCGTGCCCGGATTGAAAGGAAAGCAAAGGCAGACCAGAGATAGGAATCCGCAGATGGCGCGGATTTGTGCAGATTTGCGGTCCGGCTGATTGATGTTCAATCGGCATCTGTCATCATTTGTGGTTGATTCAGAAATCGATACAATTTAACCACAGATCGCACAGATAACACAGAATCCAAGCCTCCTCACTCCGTGCATTCGGTGCACTCTGTGGTCAAGAGTCCGCCTCTCAGACCGCCCCGAGGCCGTTTTCCTCACTTGAGACCGGTACCCTCAATGCCGCACCAATCTCTTCCAAGCTGAAAGTACCCCAGTTCAATTTGGAATGGATGAGGCGGTGACAGTTGGGAAAAACCGGCACGAGGTGCGTGATCGCTTCCTCGAAGTTGAGGGCGGTGCCATCGTCGGAGTACTGGCTGATGCCGCGCTCGTGAAGGATTTCGACAATTGGCCTGGTGAGCGGAAGACAGACGAGCGCAGCCCAGCCGCTGGCCGTACAGTGGAGAGCCCCGTCGGGGGATTTTCTGGCAAAGTGCTCACGCGCGTGGTCACGAAGCCGCGCGCAGCGTTTCCTCGTCTTGATATTTGCCGCGCCTATGGCCCCCTCGGCCTAGGTGCCGACAGCCATGATCTCCTCGCGGGTAAACGATCCACAAGCCTCTGGCATTCCGCCCGCGTTGGAGGCGACAATTGCCATCATCGTCGTAGCTGGCAACGTGCCAAGCCCTCCTCGTCCACAATCAGGATTGCGCATCGCAGACCCTGCCCATGGACACAATCAGGTGCTTCGCGGCTCCATTGTGGGTCAGGCGGCCTCATTCATGTTGCATTGAGATTTGTGGACGCGAAATGCCCTCCGAATCGAAATCTCGATTTTGCCGGTCGCATTGCGGACGGTATCGGCATTCTTATCGGGCAGTAGGCGAATTTTTTGAACTAGCCCTGTGGCAGGCCGTCTGCGCCTTTCACGGTGCACGTGCACCGATTGGCGGGCATCTCGGGTGAGCACCCCGCCCGGAAGAAATTCAGCGGTCCCGAACAGCGACTGAAAGCCAATAGGTGCGCATTGGCCAACATCCATTTTTCAATTCAACGGACCAGAACATTGCTATGTCCCGTCATCTCACGTTCAGTTGGATGAGAAGAGCACCTCCAATTGCCATTGCTTTTCTGCGATGCAGTGGAAAGCGTTGGAGACGCTTCCAAAGCTTCGAGGAAGCCCAATTTCCTGTGCTCAAATAATTCGACATGTACAAATCTTGCTACACCCCTTCAGAGAATTGGATTTCGAGATTTCGTCGCTCTGACTGTGACCCTAAAGGCAACATGCTCAGCAGTATGATCGATCTACGGCGAGAGGGCAAAAATTCCTTCATGAAATACACCTCAATACTGGCTTTCCTTGCCTTTGCAGCATGCGCACATGCTGCGACATTGGTATTCGATGATTTTTCGGGAGCATCAATTGACACCGGAAAATGGAGTACCATCCTCCCTTCAGCGGGAGCGAGTATTCTACAAGGCGGAGGTGTGCTGACTACATCGGGCCGCGCAATACTTGCTACTGCATCCGAATATCCGACCCCGTACCTGATTGCTGGTAGCTTTACGATGTTGAATGACTTGGAACATTTCAAGATTGCCACTCGCACGGACTTATCGGCTAGCTCGTTCTCCGAACGAGCGGGGATCTTGTTCGCATTCTCCAACGATGGAAATCAGATTTCTATCCAACGCTATACTTCAGCCGCCGATTGGTCGCTCCTTGCGTTAGCTTCATTCACGCTCACCACAGGGGAGACATATTCATTTGATATCCTGGATACAGGCAACCAAGTGATGTTGGCGGTCAATGGCGTCGAACTCCTGTCGGCGGCGAGTACATATTCAACTGGCGGACATATTGCATTCTATAGTAGGGAATTCTCTGGAAGTTCGACTTCGATAGATCAGGTCTCGATATCGTCAGTTTCAGATGAGGCGTCGACCGGGATGTTACTCGCGTTCAGCCTGATTCTGGTGCTCGGAGTAGCCCGAAAAAAGTAAGCCGATACCTGTTAGAAAGATTGGTCGCGAGACAGATCCGCCTTTGAATCCGTGGGTGAGGCCGGGGTCGGCGGGAGCGGGATCGACCTTTGTCCCGAAAAGCTGGCCGGAGGTGATCGCGGCGTCCAGGTCGGCCCGGAGCTGGACGCCGCGTTTTCCACCTCTACGGGCTCGACCGCGACGACACGACCGGCGTGCTCGACGCCTTCACCGAGGGAGGAGGCTTGGATTCTGTGTAATCTGTGCGATCTGTGGTTAACTTGGATCGATTCCTGAATCTGCGTCCATCAGCGGAATCTGCGGATGAGCTGGATTGGGAGTTGGTGCAAGATGATGCGTGCGGGGAGAATGTCCGGCGTGGTCATGCGGTGGGGCGATCCCGGTCACGACGAAGCGTGACCCTCCAAGTGGGGGATTGCGGATGAAATGGTTTTGGCGCTTGTGTGAAAAGCGGACCGAACTTTGGCATCATTATCGGTTTCACGTTTGACACCTTCTCCAAACGGGAGGGGCACGCTTCGTCGTGCCCGGATTGAAAGGTAGGGGGACCTTCCAAGTCGCCTGGATCGAAGTGCGATCCAGGATCTTTCCAGATTGCGGGAGCCAAGTTCGGATGCTGGAAGCTCCCGCCACTCTTCGATCACATATCCGATCCGCTATGCGCGTACGCTTACCAGGCGATTTCGTACCAGAGCGTTCGCTGCTCCGGGCCGAGCTTGAATTGGGAGGCACTGCTACTCTCGGAAGATTTTATTTCGTCCATGCGATGTCCGCGGCCGTCCAGGGCAAAGACGCGTGCGCCGGGTCGCGGCAGCGTGATTTCGACCGGGATGCCGTTTACCTCGGCCGGGCCGGTTCCCCAGTTGCGGCCAACCGACGTGCGCGCTTCGTTCCATTGCA
>CAUJJL010000038.1 GCA_963205455.1 Verrucomicrobiota bacterium | reverse complement strand
TAGTCGACCTCCTCGGTGATCTCCTCGCGGATTTGACGCAGCGGCTGTCCATCCGGTCCGATCTTTTGTTCCTCGGGAAGATCCACGACGACCTTTTCCAAGACCGGCAGTTCCTCCATGCGACGGATACGGCGCACGGAGCGTTCACGGGGGGGCTTGGGCTGCGGCGCGGGCTTGGGCGGTGCAACGATCTCGATGTCACTCTCGACCGCCTCCCAGGCCAGTTGGAGTTGATTGGGATCGAGCTTTTCCGAGGAGCGCCCGAAGTAGCGCCTGAGCAGCTCCTGCAGCTTTGCCTTCGCCACATCGCGTTCCATCCGGGCGATCCGCAGTTCCTCCCTGCTCGCTGCGTGTGAGTCCTTCTCGCGTGCATGGGCCTGCTGCTCGGCATGGAGCTGGGCCTGCAATCGGGCGAGGGAAGAGGCTTGTTTCAAAGTATCCACAATATGGATACGTTTGATCTCCACTGCAAGCTTTTTCTTCTCCCCCTCACACTTTTTTATCACCTCGGACGACGCCACGATCGCCGCCATCCCCCAACCTCCAGCCCACTCACCAATGCCCACAACTGTGCCGCGGTCATCGGATCCACCGGTCCTTCCTCCACCCAATCGAACCTTCCACCATCAGGTCTTTTCGCGCACAACCACAACCCGCTCGAATCGTGAAAGAGCAGCTTCACCCGGGTCCGCCTTGCGTTGCAGAACGCGAACACCTCGCCTCCCTCGATCTTCTCCTGGCCAAAATGACTCCTGGCAAGCTGGCACAGCCTCTCAAAACCTCCTCTCAAATCTGTCGCCCCGGCTCTCAGGTACACTCGTGTCGTTCCGCTCAGGCTCAGCATCGATTCAATTCCCGAATCATCTCTGCCGCCCACTTTGCCGGACAGCCTGCCACCAGCCGGACCCTCATCGCATTGCCCAACATCACCTCCACTGACCACACTTCCATCGCGACGGGCTTCGGCACGCACAACAGTCCTGATTGCGCTTTCACCTTTTCTGACTTGCCCCTGCGCGCATCCGTCCGCCAGCGCTTCAGGGTCCATATCAACAACCCCGTCTCCCTTGCCACCTCTTCCACCGACTTTCCCCTCTGCTCCATCTCCTCCAACGCTCGCTCCCGATCCCCCGCCCGAGGGGACCTGCGCTCCCTCTCCACCACGCTCGTTTCTCCCATCGATATTGCCGTACTCATTCCACACACTCTATCACCCATCCTCCTTCACTTCTACCCTGTCCTCCGCCAGACGCTTACGGTAGGCCGACATCTGGCACGACAGTAGTGAGCGGGAGTGGCGGCACCTCGACGCCATGGGCCACGAAGTGCGGCTGTGCTGCTCTGTCGGCGCGAGGAGCACGGAGTATGGAGTGTGCGCGTGCCATGGGCCGAGCCGGAATCTCGTTTCACGATGCATTTCGAGGCGTTTACGGTGGCGGTGATGATGGCATGGCGTTCGCTCACGCAGGCGGCGGACTTGCCGCGGCTGCACTGGGACAGGGTGCAGCGCCTGATCGATCGGGCCGTGGCACGCGGGCTCGCACAACGTTCGACTGAAGGGGTGCGGCGCGTAGGCTTGGATGAAAAGAGCTTTGAGCGCGGGCAACGCTACGTGTCTTTGATGACCGACCTGGACGGTCGGCGAGTGCTGGAGGTCGTGGCCGGGCCTGACACCGCTCAGGCGGTGGCATTGTGGGAGGCATAGCGGAGCGCGCAACGCGCCAAAGTCGAAGCTACGGCGATGGACATGGGGGCCAACTTCCTCGCCGCCACGCACCCGGCGGCCATCGTGCATGACCGTTTTCACGTCTCGCAACATTTGAACGATGCGGTGGACAAGACCCGGCGCGAGCAAGCGCGCCGCCTGGAAGAAGCAGGCGACGAGACGCTCAAGCAAACGCGCTGGCTGTGGTTGCGCCGCACTGTGCCGGAAAAGCATCAGGCCACTTTCGCTGAACTGCTGGAGATGAACCTGAAGACGGCACGCGCGTGGTGCTACAAGGAGCAGTTGGTCGAGTTCTGGTCGCAGCCTGACGCCGCAGCCGGCGAGCGTTTCTTCACTTAGTGGTATCGCGCGGTCATGCGCAGCAGACTTGATGCAGTGAAGTTCGGTCGCGCGCACGCTCAAGGCCCACTTGGGACATCTGTTGACCTATTTCCGACACCCATTCACCAATGCCCTGCCCGAAGGCTTCAACTCCAAGATCCAGGCCATCAAGGCCGACGCCCGCTGCCTCCGCCGCTTCGAAAGCTACCGCGCCCAAATCCCCTCCTTCAGCGGCAAGCTCGACCTCCTTCCCTATCCACCTGCCCCGCCTATCCACTACGTTCCGTGAAGAACCCGAAAATTGCGGATAGTCTAAATTATCGATGTAAAACAATCGTATCTAATATTTTATGAAACTTGATGTTTTCTGGCTTTATCAATGAATCCAATTTTCTAGCCTCCATAAGATGAGCCCTGTTTTCCCTGCGTTATTGGCGATGGCTGCACCATCCCTGATTCTTGGGTGCGGTCTAATTGTCCTGATTGCAAACTCAAACCGAAAGGCCAACAAATCAATCTTTTGCCTTTCTATCCATGTCTCCATTTGGCTGACATTGCGAGAACTATGCAGCATATACTCTCCAAATACGTTTTGCTTCCAGATATGCATCACGACCGGATCATTGATCCTAGTGCATCTCGCATATGCCTCTGAAGTTATACTTACTAATTCTTGGAAAATTCGTTCGTGGGCATTCTCATTGATTTCAGCCAGCTGTATAATCGCTTCATCCTTCCCGTGGCTCGGTTCCTTTGCAAGACCAGCAAAGATCATAATATCGGAATCATATGGCGGACTATACTTCGCGCACCTATTAATACTATTTATTTCCTTTTTATATTTCCTATTCTCCACTGCACATAGGATTTCAACGCTAGATAATCAGATTAGAAATGAAATTAAAGCCCTAATTTATCCAGCAAGCGCTGTCGGAATAACTATTTTGATTCTAATGCTCCTCAGACGATATGCCCCATTTCCAATCCCCCGCTTCTCCTCTTCCATTTTGATAATCAGTTCATGCCTGTGGCTGTCTTACTCCATCTGCAAGACACCGCTATTTGGAGCTCAAGAGATATTCAAATCTATCACCCGAATTGCCGCAATCACCATTCCGGCTGCAATTGCGCTCGGAACTGCTCTAAGTGCCCTCTGGGGCACCCTACCCACCCAGCTAAAAATCCTCATGAGCTGCGCCATATCTATACTGGCCATAGCTCTATTAATCAATCATATACTAGGGCGCGTCTCCTGCATTCATAGTACAGAATTTTCTAGACGCAGCAAACTTCGTCGACTGCTTGCACAATGTGTTGCAGAGGATGCTATTAGAGTTGCGCTAGTTGATAACATAGGCAAGTGGACCCAATCTGAATTAACTATCTGTTCTTCACCGCTAGACAACGAAGAAGTTAATCACAACTCACATTTCAGGCCAGAACCTTTAGTATTTTCAGCGCTCTCAAAATCTTCTTTCATTACACCCGAAACTGTCCAAGACCAAGAACCGTCTGAGCTCAGAGATTTCTTAATCTCGTACCTGAGGAAATACAATCTCGGTGCATTAGTTGCGAGTGAAGGGGGCATGTCCTCAATCATATTCGCACTCAAAAACCGCCCGGACTCTAAACCATTCACTGTTCGTGATGCGCAACAACTTTGCGAGTATGCATCTTTGGCTAGTCTAGCGTTTTCTAGGGCGCGACTGCTTTCTCAGGTGGCTCATGCCGATAGGCTTATCACTTTGGGTATTCTTGGGGCAAGCATCGCTCATGAGATCAGGAATCCTCTTTTTGCGATCAAGACCTTTGCGGAGTTGCTGCCCACTCATTACGACAGTCCAGAATTCAGGCTGCAGTTTTCCAAAATGGTTAGCGAAGAAGTGAAACGCATTGATTCGCTTCTTTCGGATATGATGAGTTTGGGCAAGCCAAGGGAATTGCACTTTTCCCCCACCCCAATTAACGCAGCTGTCGTCGATACCATTACTCTGCTTGCGCAAAAGATTAGGTCCGATGAAATTGAAATCAATCGCGATTTGACCGCCCGCCAGGATACAATTGATACGGATGCTGCACTGATCCGCCAGATTATATTGAATCTTTTCTTGAACGCGATTCAGGCGCTTCACGACTTCCCAGGGAACAGGCAAATTGATTTATTCACTGCCAATACTGATCAAGGGTTTGAATTTGCCATACGCGACAGCGGTCCCGGAATACCGCCGAAAGATAGGAAAAAACTATTTGTCCGCTTTCATACCAGCAAGAAGGACGGCACGGGACTTGGCCTCTGGCTTTGCCGGGAACTTGTCACGAGCCTCGGGGGATCATTGGATATTGACCCATTTGTTAAAGGCGAGGGCGCCACGTTTAGAATGATACTCCCCCAATCCAAAATTGCGTCCACGTCTACTCAGAGCTTGGAACCGGCGGGATAATCAAAGTGGTATTCACCAGTGCCGCTGCACACCGTTGGGGGTGAAGATCAAACCAGCAGGTATGCGGTCCAAGGGAGTCAATTGATCTTCAACCGTCACTGATTGATTGTCCGGCTGCAGTGCCAAAAAACGGACCTTAATCGAGGTCCTTTCACGGGCAAATCCTTGGGAAGTACCGGCTAGAAGAATCCTTTTGGGTGTGCGCCCGGAAGGAACTCCATTGACGACGATCATCGCATCCGAGGGTAGCGACTCAATCTGAATCGCAAACTTACCCACCTCCAGCGGAGATTCAGGCTGTGGGGTACTTTCCATCCGCACTTCGCGGTCAGCCTGAACTGGGATGGATCCAAGATCGCTTGCGGGCTGTTGCCTGGTTTCAAGCGTCCCCTTTTCCGAACCCACCGCGTGGCTCTCCGTTTCGGGCCTGGCGGCGGCAGGGAAAGCCGGTCGAGCGAGCGGTGCGTTGCAACCCGCCATTGAAAACAGCGCTGCAGCAACCGCGATTTGAGCACTGCAGAGGCAAAAGCGCTCCTTTTTCAATTTGGGAAAGAGCCTCATCCAGCGCGCGAAGCAGCGAATGCGGTTCAAATCGTGATCAAACATGGTCTTGAGCGAGAACTTGTTGCCCACCAAGACGGGGCCGCGGACTCCGCCAATGACAACTCCATCCATCGCCGGTTCCCCATCTTCATTTGATCCAGATAGAATCGCCGTCATTCCATAACTCCTCCTTGATCCGTATTCCCTCAAACCTTGTCAGACACTAACTTCATCAACTTCTGAAACCTGCAGTTTCCGATGGAGTCAAATGCCTGCTCGCTCCGTTTCAAACTTTCCCTCGCACCCACACAGAATTCTGTGATAATGAGCCTGCTTCCATTCTATGCTCTCCGGTCCCGTCTGGTCCAAAAAACTGCGTGATGAAATTGCCTTGGCCGTCATCGGACAAGATATGGTCGTCGAACGGCTTCTTGTCGCTCTTCTCTCCAATGGTCATGTCCTATTGGAGGGCATGCCTGGCTTAGCTAAGACTCTGCTGATAAAATCCTTAGGTTCAACCCTCGGTGTTCAGTTTGAACGCATCCAATTTACACCCGACCTTCTTCCAAGCGATGTTGTTGGAACAATGATATTTTCTCCAAAGGATGGCTCCTTCAAGGTCCATAAAGGGCCAATTTTTGCCAATCTCGTTCTCGCGGACGAAATCAATCGTGCACCGGCCAAGGTTCAGAGTGCGCTGCTTGAGGGAATGCAAGAACGTCAAGTGACCATCGGAGGCAATACCCATCCTCTACCCAAACCGTTTTTGGTCATGGCAACCCAAAACCCTGTTGAGCAAGAGGGCACTTACCCGTTACCAGAGGCGCAGACCGATCGCTTTCTTTTCAAATTGTTGGTCGAATATCCATCGGCTGAAGAAGAGGCACTCATGCTGGCTCGGTGGGGACAGGTAACGACTGCCCCGGCGCTCAAGGCAGTTTCAAGCGGAGATGAGCTGTTATCGCTTCGCGCCACAGTGGATCAAATCCACGTTTCTCCTGCAATCGAAGCCTATATGCTTGCCTTGGTCCGAGGCACACGAGCGTTGACAGTCGCTGACGACAAGGGTTTCCGACTCCTTACATTTGGGGCATCGCCCCGCGCATCGCTAGCCCTATACACCGCAAGCCGCGCGCTTTCGTGGCTCCGCGGAGCGGACTTTGTGAACCCGGCAGTAGTACAGGAAATTGCGCCCGACGTGCTGCGTCACCGCATCGGACTCACCTATGAGGCAGAAGCAGCCGAGCAGACTGCCGACAAAATAGTAGCTCAAGTACTGGAAAAGACCGCCGTGCCCGTGCTCTAATTGCGAATCGGCCTGACAAACCTCGTTTAAAGAAATCCGTCAGTGGCAATCGCAGACGACATTTCCAATACCGCTTCCTCTCTGGCCATTCTGCGCCAATTGGAGTGGAGGGTGAGGCATGCTGTTGAAAATGTGCTTAGCGGCGAATATCGGTCCGCTCTGAGAGGACGGGGAATGGAATTTGATCAGGTGGTCCGCTATGAGTTCGGAGATGACGTCCGCGACATCGATTGGAACGTTACCGCCCGTCTTGGTGAACCCTACCGAAAGAAATTCATCGAAGAGCGGGAAGTCACGGTGCTCGTCCTGTTTGAAGACACACTCAGCCTGCAATTTGGCTCGGGTGCCATATCAAAACGCGACGCACTTCTCGAATTGGCCGGTTTGGTCATGATGCTGGGGGCAGTCAATCGGGACCGCGTGGGTTGCGTTCATGTTACGCCAGATCGCCATCACTTCCGTGAACCGGTGCGCAGTCGCGGTGCCATCATGTACTCTGCCGCAACGCTGCTTGCCAGTCCGCCTCCGGCGATGCAGGATGCGCCGGCGCGTGAAGAGCTGCCCAATCAACCGGGCGAAATCCCATGGAGCCTGATTTCACGGGCGGCTCCCAAGCACTCCGTACTCATCTGGCTGGGCGATTTTGCACCGCGAACCGCTCCGCCTGGATGGCCTGTCTTCAGCCGCCGCTACCAGACGATGGGGTTTCGCATAGAGGATCCATGGGAGCAGAACCTGCCTTGCGGTGATTCCTTCGCGGCCTTCGATCCGACGCAGGGGAGAATGGTCACACTCAATGGTTCAGCGGATGAACAGGCAGCTCATGCGGCGTGGCGGACCCGCCGTGATGAATCATGGATCAGGCTCTTTCCGGATTCAAAGTCGCGAATGGTGGTATCTACAAATGACAACCGGCTGGATGCCTTGGTAAAGTTCTTTCGATCAAGGATGCGGATCCATCGATGAGGAACTTCCTATTTCATTCCCCGTATTGGCTTCTGCTGTGGCTTGCAATTCCGCTCGTCGCATGGTTGCGCGGCAGGCGTACCGTCAGTGTGTTGTTTGTTCCTTTCGCTGCAGCCTGGCATCGACGCTCGCTTTTCGCACCTTCACGCTGGCCCAAGATATTTTCAGTGATCGGACTAGCCCTGCTCATTCTCGCAGCTGCGCGCCCCCAACGCATCGACGACAAGCGGGAATCAAACTCCCAAGGGTACGATCTCATGATGGCAATCGACTTGTCAGGCTCGATGCTTTCCGAGGACTTTGAGCGAGATGGCCAAAGGATCAACCGTCTTCAGGTCATCAAACCCGTTATTCAGGCCTTTATCAACAGGCGGCCGTCGGATCGCATCGGAATCGTCGTATTTTCGGGTCGCGCCTACACCCTGTCCCCACTTACTCTAGATCACGCCTGGCTCGCCAGCCAGGTGGAGCGATTGAAGATTGGGCTCATTGAAGATGGAACCGCAATTGGGGACGGCCTGGGCGTCGCCCTTACGCGACTCGAGCAATCCGGACGCGAAAGCGGGGGCCATCGTATGGGTGCATTTGTCGTGCTGCTGACTGACGGCGCGAATAACCGCGGCGCGATGACACCCGAACAGGCAACGGAAATCGCCAAGGCACGAGCCATTCCCGTTTACACCATTGGAGCTGGTCGGGAAGGCAGCGTGCCTTATCCGGTGTTTGATCAAAACAACAACCGCATCGGAAGCCGCAGGGTGCCCTCCGATCTCGACGAACCCGCCCTGCGGGAGATTGCCGGAAAAACAGGGGGCAGATACTTTCGTGCCGATGATCTCCGCACTGTGGAAGATGCGTTCGCCTCAATCGATCGTGCAAAGAAGATCGAATTCCAGTCGAAGAGTTTTCTGATAACCACCGAGCTTTTTTGGATCCCGGCTTCCCTCGGCGCTGGCCTCCTCCTATGTGCTGCGCTCATGACAAACCCTAGAGCGAACCACAACAAGTCCGGCAGGCTCGTCTCGGCGGGCACTAATTTGGCGGGGGGAGTTCATGCCGCATCAGCCGTTCGCAAATGAACGAGACAATCCGATGACATTTGGCGCACCGCTTCTCCTTCTTTTGCTGCTGCTCCCTTTGGCATCCCTCGCTTGGGTGGCAAGCCAACGTCGGCACGCTTCCACTTCCTTCGGAGCGAAAATTCTTCGCGGCGAGGCTACCCGATCAAGCATCCGTGTCTCAAAGAGTGAACCCAGGCCAATCCGTTCCATTCGCCGACTCTACCTCCACCTTGGCATCGCAGGCGTGATCGTTGCCATCGCCAAACCCCAATGGGGAAAGTTGGAAGAGCCTGTATTCAGCCATTCTCGCGAGATCATAATCGCTCTCGACCTGTCCCGGTCAATGTTGGCGACAGACGTAAAGCCTTCCCGGCTTGATCGGTCAAAGCTTCTCATACAGTCGCTGCTCGAACAACTCGTCGGCGAACGAGTGGGGCTGATCATATTTTCAGGAACCGCATTCCTCCAAATCCCATTGAGTTCCGACTACGAAATTCTGCGGGAGTTTCTTCCGTCACTGGACCCCAACTATCTGCCCGAAGGAGGAAGCAATTATCGAGCCATGCTCGAAACTGCATTCCACTCCTTCAGTACTGACAGCAACGCTGATCGCTTCCTAATCATCCTGAGCGATGGAGAAGCGACAGACGATAACTGGGAGCAAGTTGTAGAGCGGATGGTGGCAGGCCACATCCGCACAATCGGACTGGGAGTAGGTACAACCGAAGGATCCATGGTACCCGATTCCTCGGGTGGATTCGTAAAGGACGAACGGGGAGCGGTCGTGCTCTCGCGTCTCGAAAATGGAACGCTTCAGAAGATTGCGGAGAAGACACACGGAGCCTATGTCGATGCCTCAAGTTGGGTAGATCTTGCCTCCATTCTCAAGGCGACTGTCGTGGCAGGAGTCAAAGGTGAGTTTGCCGAGCAACATCACGTTAGACTCGCGGAACGTTTCCAATGGGTCCTCGTGCCATCGCTACTCCTGCTCCTTTGGAGCTTTTACCGCGAATTTCCGGTTCGCCCAAGACCACGTGAACTCAAATTGGCTCCCCGCCGAACATGAACGTATTTTCACAACTCAACCTCTTTGCCACACCTGTCGCGATCCTCATTTGCTTGCTGCCCACCGGGAGGGCGGATACGACACTCGCCCAACCCTTGGTAAAGGCTGTTGCAGAGGTGTGCATGAAAGATTCGCCGACTGCAAAGGACTATGCACGAATCGCCCAATCAACCGTCGATTTCGGCCGACGCATGCTTCAATCCAAAGACCAAATCCAAAAGGAAATCATTGCATCAGGGCTGGACTCCGTCGCCATCGGAGAGCGTTTGGATGCAAAGGCCGAAAATTGGGCAAAGCTCCGTGATGAGCTACAATCGCTGTTGAGGGACGATCATCGACAATCGCCACCGCCGCAAGAACAGCCTCCTCAACACGACAAGGAGAATGACAAGCAGAGGAATGAGAACAAGAGCGAATCAGGCCAGGACGAGAGCCCGCCAACCCGTGATGACCAGGAATCCCAGGCGAACAAAGACAAACAAACCGAATCATCCACCCAGCGTCAGGACGAGAATGCTACCAAAGACCAATCAACCTCTTCGAAAGACTCCCCATCCGGCGGTGATTCCAATTCACGGGACAAGCAGAATGCACCTTCAGCTTTCGGCAGCATGAAGGATTCCCAAGAACCGACCAAACCACCGCGCCAACAGCCTGATCCGCTGGAAACTCAAAAGGTTGGTGGGCAGGTATCAAAGGGATCCCCACATGGCGGGAATGACGACCCTTACATGGTCATTCCGCTGCAGAAGCTGGATCAGCTTCGCAATCTGGATTCCCCGGCCAAGCTGTTTCGCATGATGGAAGGTCCCCCTACGCAGCCCACCAACAAGAAAGGCAAGGATTGGTAGCCATGCATGTCATGGATTATTTTCCTATTCTCCGCAGGCGCCCAGCCGCGATCGTGGCCATGCTGATTTCCATCTTCTTCGCTGATCAGATGCTGGCACAGTCTGCGCAATGGCAGCCGGATCACGGATCACTCGGAGTGGGACAGGCATCCGAAATCCAGTTGATCTTTGAAGGCTGCACACCCGCAAACAATCCCCGACCTCCGACAGTTCCAGGTCTTGCGCTTGAATTGACCGGGACATCCCAAAGCATCCAGACTTTTAACACGTCCGTCACACGACGGATTATCTTCACTTTTGTCGCTCGTCCATCGCAGCGCGGAACGATGCGAATTCCGGTGTTCGATGTCGCGACTGACAAAGGCCAGGTGCGAGTCGGCGCGGCAGAATTTGAGGTAGGAGATGCAACCGTCGGGCAATCGGGAGCCACGCTCGATTCGATCGTTCAATCTCGAATCCATTTTCCCGCGCAAAGCGTCTGGGCAGGCGAGGTTTTTCCCATCCGCTATACCCTCACTATTGCGCGCCGATACAGTCCACAGCTTGCCAGCGCAATTGAATGGTCGCCTGCTCCCCTCACTGTTGAGGAATGGGGCAAGCTCGAGACAACGGAAGTGATGGTAGGCGGCGACGTTCGACTCCAGGTAACCAATCGTTCTCGCGGCCTGGCAAGTTCACCAGGAACCATTACAATCAAGTCGGCCCAGCAGCTCATCAACCTCCAGACCGGAACTTCCATGTTCGGGGTTTTCGCACGGCCGACAATGGAGCAGTATTCCGTAAGCACTCCAGCAAGCAGCCTCGTGGTAAAGCCACTCCCTGCTCCAGCCCCTAAAGGATTCAACGGGGCAGTTGGAAGCTTCACCTTGACCTCCAAGATTGTCCCTTCAACCGCGGGCGTCGGTGAGCCAATAACCTGGACTCTCGATCTCGCTGGAACGGGTAACTGGCCGGAAATCCCCGGGCTGCCTTCCCGCGAGGTAAGTCGTGACTTCCGAGTCGTCCAGCCGCAGCCGAAACGCTCAGTCAAGGAATCCACGCTTTTCGACGCGAGCTACGTTGAGGACGTTGTCCTAATCCCGACGAAGGCAGGAACCTATTCAATCGGCCCCTATCAATGGAGCTACTTCGATCCAAAATCGGGAGAATACAAGGTCGTAGTGATCAATCCCGAGAACATCACGGTCACTGCTCCACCGGTATCCTCTTCTTCACAGTTTCTGTCGGCGAGGCAGCAGGTGATCAATGAGCAGTCAGGGAGTCGCGCGATTGAAACGCTTCCAACCCCAGCCGCATCACCTGCTTTGCCCAAACCCATTCCGGGCGAACCGATTTTCGGGTCAGACCCTGTTTTGGCCCCAATATCTGGAGCTCAAATAACATTCTGGGCACTTCTATCAATGCCGGCTCTTGCTCTATTCTGGCTTACACTCGCGCTTCGCAGGGCACGCCTTGAAGACCCGCACCGCCTGAAACGGCAGGCTAGGCAACGACTTCGCATGACGCTGAAAGAGCTGACAACGGCGTCAGATGCCGCGGCAATTTCATCGCTCTTACGTTCCTGGCAGCGTGATTCACTGGTCTTGCTTGGAGCCCCTACGAACCTCGCCTTTTCAAGGCACATCAAACCTGGGGCGCAGCGTATGAATGCTGAAGAACGGGTATCCTGGCACGACCTCTGGGCCGACGCCGACCGTGTGCTTTATTCTGAGAATACCAACTTATCGCAAGGATGGGCAGAGCGAGCACTTGAGCGGATGGAGCGCGTCGATCTTCCCCACTTTTCCGTTCTTTCCCTTTTTGCGCAAAAAAACCTGCTGCCTTTTGTCGCCAGCCTCCTCGTTCTGCTGGCGCTGCCGGTTGCGCGAGGTTCAACCGCTTTTGAGATGTATAGGGATGGCAGGTTCTCCGAAGCTCAAAGTATTTGGTCGAAGCAGATCGAGCGTGCACCAACAGACTGGATTGCACGTCACAATTTGTCTCTTTCATTGGAACAGCAGGATCGATGGGGTGAAGCTGCGGCGCACGCGACAGCAGCGTTCCTCCAGCGCCCGTCCAATGAAGCCATGCACAGAAACTGGATCCTTGCTCTAAGCCGCGCCGGGTACAGCCCATCTGAAATCAGCGGATTCTTGTTGCCTGGTCCTCTGCACCGTGGTGCCCAAGTCTTTTCTCCCGCGGCCTGGCAACGGCTTCTGATCGTTTCGGTCTGGGGCCTGGCCTGTGCGGCAGGCTGCCTGCTCTGTTTCAGCTTCGGAGTTGGCAAGGGCTGGATACGCCCGACCGCCTACTTCCTCGGTGCATTTTCGGTGCTTCTCGCAGTCCTATCCTTCACCAGCATTCATGCCTTTGGGATCACCGCCAATCGTCGATCAATCATTGTCTGGCGTACAACCAGCCTGCGCTCAATTCCCACGTTCGCAGATTCGACCCAAAAAACCTCCCCACTTTCTCCTGGCACCATCGCCTCCGTCAGCAGGACCTTTCTCAAGTGGCATCAATTGAGATTCGCAAATGGACAGACCGGGTGGGTCCCTGCGTCAGACACAATCAGCCTTTGGGATCTCAAATAGGCAGGCCATCCTTCAACGCCAGAGATCGTCAGCCACAAAAGGCTGCTGGGAATCGAGGTACTGCCAGACATCGTCGACAGAATTTGCCACATTGAAGAGATCCCCAACTCCCCGTGACTTGAATCGTTCCTTCACCATCTTGTCGAAGAATCGAAGTAGGTCATCGTAATACCCATCCTGATTCACTACGACCACCGGTTTTGGCAGGCGATTCAGATACCTCAAGGTCATGATCTCTGCAAGCTCTTCAAGGGTACCAATCCCGCCAGGCAAGGTAATGAATCCCGCAGCCCGCTCTTCCATGATTTGCTTGCGTTGCCGCATGGTCGTCACGGTAACCAGCTCGTTGGATTCATAGTATGCAAGTTCCCTGGTTATCATGAATTCCGGAATCACTCCCACCACATGCCCTCCCGAACACTTCACAGCTCTGGCAATAGCTCCCATAAGCCCGCGGTGCCCGCCACCGTAAACCAGGCCCCACCCCCGGGCAACCATCCCACGACCCAAAGCATCCGCCGCTTCAAAATATTTCCGATCAATCAGGTCGCTGGACGAGCAGTATACGCAGAGCAGGTTGGACATGGCGGTTGCCCATTCGACTAGCCATGCTGGGCTGGTAAATCAAGGCACGCGTAACGAGCGAGCGCATGTGCATCCATGATATCATCATCATTCCCGACAAACAACCAGGGCTACTGCGGCCGGATGGCCCCATCACCGACCGGATATTTGCACGTTGGTCACGTGCAAACCTTCAAGGTTGCATCACAGCGCGCCCGCTCCGCACAAGGCAGATTGTTGCTTAGAAATGACGATCTCGATCGTGTCCGTTGCCGGTCAATATATGTCGATGCGATCGTCGAAGATCTCACATGGCTCGGCTTGAATTGGGATGGACCGATCATCACCCAAAGCAGCCGCATCGACCGCTATCGACAAATTCTCGCAGTTCTCCATGGCAAGGGCTTGATTTTCCCCTGTCACCGGTCACGGCGGGATGTCATGGAGGCTGCGTCCGCTCCTCATGATGGCGATGAATCCCAAAGTAACGACGAGCCCTTGTATCCCGTCGCCTTCCGCCCCCCGATTGAGGCACCTCTTCCACCACTACACACGCCTGTCACCGAAAATTGGCGTCTGCGCGTGCCAGAGGGATTAGCTGTCACTTTCAATGACCGATGCTCCGGAATGAATACCAAAGTCGCCGGAATTGATTTTGGAGATTTTCTCGTCTGGCGAAAGGACGACACCCCGAGCTATCAGCTAGCCACAGTGGTCGATGACATCGATTTCGGGATCAGCGAAGTCGTACGCGGAGCCGATCTCATCAAGTCAACTTTCCGTCAGCTATTGCTCTACCGGGCACTTCAAATGCCCTCGCCCGCCTTTTTTCACTGCCCCTTGGTGCGCGATTCGAGAGGAATTCGCCTGGCCAAGCGGCACGACTCCCTGAGCGTGCGTGCCCTTCGAGCAGAAGGGTTCAAGCCCGACGATGTCCTGAATTGGACTCGCTAGAGTTCATCCAGGAACAAACGAGAAATATTGATCGACGAATCCCTATGAAATTGACCATTGGCATTCTTAACATTTCCGACAGGGCAAGCGCAGGCATCTATGAGGACACTCCCGGCAAGGCCTGCCTGGAGTTGTTGCGAGAATGGATTTCGTCGCCGTTTGAAACCGACTACCGGGTGATCCCCGATGATTGTGCAACGATTGAAGCCGAATTGAAGCGCCTTTCGGATGACGTTGGGTGCGCACTGGTTGTGACCACGGGAGGAACAGGACCAGCTCCACGTGATGTCACGCCTGAAGCAACGATCGCAGTCTGTGAAAAATTGCTGCCGGGTTTTGGCGAACAAATGCGATCCATTTCTCTCAGACAGGTGCCAACAGCCATCCTCTCGCGCCAGACGGCGGGTATTCGAAAGAAGACGCTGATCGTCAATCTGCCCGGACGCCCCAAGGCGATACGCGAGAATCTGGAAGCAGTCTTTCCCGCAATTCCCTACTGCATCGATCTGATTGGAGGAGCGAGGATAGAAACGCGGCCAGATGCAATGAAAGCGTTCCGACCGGCGTCGTAGTGTTCACCTTCGGCGCACGCGAGCCCATTCAGAGCTCGGTGTACTTCTCTGATCGTCCGCGCGATTTCTCAACCGGGTATTTCAGAGCATTGCTCTTCATTTTTCGCAGGATGGCCTGTGAAACATCAATTCCTGTAATATTGGCAAATTCCATCGCATAGATTACAACGTCAGCCAATTCCTCCTCGATTCTTGCGCGTTTGGACGGCGCACGAGCTATTTCCCTCGAATCCTCGGGTGTGCTCCAGAGGAAATGTTCCATGAGCTCGCCCGCCTCAGCAGACAACGCCATGCTCAAGTTCTTCGGTGAATGAAACTGTTCCCAATCGCGTTCTCTAGCAAATGCAAGTACGCGTTCCTTGATCCCCGCAATGGTCATTTCTGCATCAGTTGGTTGCTGCATGGTGTGTTCACCCTAGATGATGGGCCATGACTGCGGCAATGCGGTTTCGGCTCTCACGGCAACTCTAGATTGGGTACTAAGCGCTTTGAGGGTATGCATTGTGAGAATTTCGCTTGGCGACACGCGCGGCATGTGCCATAGTGTGATGATTCCAAGTTCATGAGCATGGCTCATCACCACATCCACAGCATCGCCGACGCTTCGTTTACGAAGGTTCGTGCGCAGCAATGCTGTGCCCATGTGCGCCAGGCGTCCCGGAATTGGAATAAATCCAAATACCGGACGGGCTCTCAGGCGTAAATTCCGTTTTTTCGGACGTTTTATCGCCAACCAAAGAGCCCCCGGTCCCGCGAAGGAACCGAGGCATATTTCACCTTTTCCCATGCATACGATCATCCACCCCCTCAAGTCCGCCCGCAGCCGCAATTGCCAGCCCGGCATTGTAGATGATCCCAAATTTGTTCGCAGCCCCCACTACGAATGCGTTGAACGTGACCACGCGGTCGAAATCACGGCGTTTGTGCCTGGAGTAGATGCAACCGGAATTGAAGTTGTCGCCTGCGGACCCGATCTCACAATCACCGCAAGGAAAGCCCGGTTTGTTCGCGTCAACTTCCAATCTCTTCACCTGGAAAGCGCCCAGCGCGACTACCGCTTGGTATTGAGGCTTGGGAACAGCCTGGATTTTGACAATATCGCGGCAGAAATCCGCGAAGGAGTCCTGACGCTTCGCATTCCAAAGAAGGAAACGCGCGCCTTTGCCCGCACCCACCCTGCCTTGAGTCGCGTGGCCTGATTCCCGCGAGATGACCGTCTCCGTGTGGCGGGAGCAATCACGTCTCGCCACACCCTGCTTCGCGCCCCCGTTCGCGCAAAGAGATGCCTCCGGTTTGGGGCACAAACTTTATCGATACCTGTCACTCAAGTTTGCCTGATTCCAGCCGATAGGTAGATCAATCACGTTTCACCCCATGCCCCTTCCATTCCAGCCACATCCTATGCCACCTCCGCGGTCAAATGGCTCGACGCTGGTTGTGCCGCACTATGATGTCCAATGGGGTCGACCCATTTTCCGCGCGCCCTCACTGCCGATGCCATCGCAGCTCTACGCTGAAGTTCCGTTCACTGCCACCCGCGTGAAACGGGAATCGCAGTGGAAACGTCCGCCCACCGCGTCGGACCCTGCCTGAGAAACGCGCAACCGCCAAGCCCCGCGGCGCCTGAGAGGAACATCTGCTGTTCCTCTGAAGATCAAGTCTTGCAGCCGGAGGCGCAAAACGGGCTTGATCAGCATTCAGGCACGAGCCAGGTCAAGCTCCCTTGCGCGCCGCTCGCCTGCGCCAATTGCTCGGCAAGCCAGATTACGACAGGTCTCAGTTCCTCGTCCAATCGCCAGGGTGGATTGACAACCAACATGCCACAGCCGCGCATCCCTGGGTCCATTCCCTCGCCACGGACCGTAACTCTCGCCGTCCAGGCAGGTGGCGGCTGCATGCGAACGATCTCCCCCACGAACTGTTCAACTCCAGCTCGCTCAGTTATTGGGTACCACATTGCAATCGTTGCATCGGGCATCCGTTGCAGGACTTCCCGCACGCATTGAGCCAGGTCCACCCATTCTTCTGGCGACTCAAAGGGCGGATCAGCAAACACCAGTGCCCGCCTCTCTTTCGGTGGAAGAAATGCGCGAACAGCGACATATCCATCCAAATGATGTACGGATACGCGTCGCCTGCCTTCCAGTTCCTTTGCAAGGGCCTCGTATTCGCTCCTGTTGAGCTCGCAAAGCGCCAATCTGTCCTGCGGTCTCATCCACTGTAGGGCAAGCCACGGCGATCCGGGATAGAAGCGGAGTTTGCCATCAAGATTTCCGCAACGACGGTCGAATCCCCGGACAGCATCGCAATAGTCTTCAACCAACTGGGGCACATTGAGCCGTGCTTCTTCCAGCCTTCCCCACCCGTTAGGATGTTCCGCCATGCGCGGCGATGACTGCCCCCAGTTCGAACTGTGAAGATCATACTTTCCACGTCCCGCATGGGTATCGAGATAGAGAAAGCCATTCTCCTTTCTCTGCAGGCCACGGAATAGTGCTCCCAGGAGCACGTGCTTAACTACGTCGGCAAAGTTGCCAGCGTGAAAATGATGTCGGTAGTTCAAATTTCAGGCCTGTATCTTCCACCAGGCCACTGGAGCCTTTATGACCGACTTTCTCACCAGCACAGGCGCTTCGACGGCCATTGAAGGACGATGGGCGTCAACTGGAAAGAATACCGCACCCGCGCCGCTGGAAATCTTCAGCAAGGACGCAAGGGGAGAAGGATGATAGAATAGCACGTCCTTCTCCGGTGTATGATCCTCTGCTACATTGAGGGAGCCAATGTCGGCGACCTCCATGAGTTCCTGCCCGACAACGACAATCTGGATATCGACATACGCACGGTGTGATTCCCACCTAACCGCATTCGCCGGTCTGGTTAGGTACGCCTGCTCCATGGCAAACGCCCCAGCATCCAGTTCAATCCGGATTGAATCTCCTTCGGGTACGCGCAGCAGTCGATCGTGAGCAGGGCTCTGCGGGCGCAGCAATTCCTCCAAGTATTGGAATGTTATAGCGAGCTGCGGTGAATTGCAAAGCTGGGAGCGCAGGGTGGAAAGTGATCCAAAAATTGCCATGACAGGCTTACTTGAATAAATCCTAACGCGTTGAAGCAAGCCTGTCGGCTCCTCTCAAAGATTTGATTTCGAATCAACCAGGCTTTGACGTCACCGCCTGCGCCCGCTACCATCGGCGGTCATGAGCATGGAGTTCGGATGGTGGGAAAAGGATGAAGACGGCCGGAAATTTCAAATTCTTGCCGAAATCCACGGCGGTAATATCACCTGGACACGCAAGCAGGGTCACCATCAACCGTGGGAATCCCACCCACCCACCCACGCGAACTGGGAGAGGCTGATCGCTGAAGCCCAGCGCCGGGTGCCGCGGCGGCTTCTTTCGCCAAGGCAGTTCGCGGAAATAGAGAAGCTTCGGGAGTCTGCACGCTAACACAGGGTCCCATCCTGACCGCACACCTTTTGCCAGATGTGGCGGAAAGGACGCGCGAAATGATGCGGTGCATTGGAGATCTCATTTGCCAGGTCAGCAAGGAGGTACCACTTCCCACATTCAATTTCTGCACGATTCAAGGTGAATGGGCCGTCAGCGATGCAGCGATACACCCAAAGAAATTCGTTGCCCGTCTCGGCACAGGCCGGAATATAGAACCATCGTGACGGCGGCTTGGGAAATCGAAGGCCGATTTCCTCGGCAAGCTCCCGACATGCGGCCGCATCATAGGATTCCCCTGCATCTACATGTCCCGAACACGAGGCGTCCCACAGCCCGGGAGAACTGTCCTTTGCCATCGATCGCTTCTGCAGAAACAACCTGCCGTCCGAACCAAAAACCAGCACATGGACCGCACGATGAAGATGGCCACCTGCATGCACCTCCCGACGCGTCAACCGGCCCACAACCTTGTCGCTCTCGTCGACAACATCAACCAGTTCACCCTCATTTTGGGCTGACGTTGGCTTGTCTTCATGCGTCATGACGATCCATTCATCAGGAAACTTATCACCAGAATATGGCCAAAATCGAAGTCAATCAGGTCGCAGAAATCCTCAAGCGCAACAATCTCGACCCTGCCCTGCTGAGGCAATTGCTTGAGGAAATGAATCGCCTCGCAGAGGCCGTCGCGCAGGCTGAAGAGGAAAAGCCTCCCGCGGTAAAAAAGCAGTTTGTAATACTTCTCAGCGATCCCGAGGAGCGCCTACCCAAGCACGATTTTGCAGGATGGGTGCTCCAGATTCCAGAAAACGAAAGCGTGGCGACGACCCAAGATCGAATCTTCCGAAGTGCGTATGATTTTAACGCGTCAAAAAAAGGCCGATTGCTTCCCGTCAAGACTGTAGGGGAAGCCCTTGAGACTGTACCTGCGAAACACTTCAAGGAGGCAGAAGTCTGGGTCAAAACGAAGACACCTGTGCTCATGCTTCGGACGGATAATGAGATTCCGAGAGACGTCGACACCACTAAGAACGCCCGCGGTCGGCGGCTTGAATAATCGGTCGCCTAGTGCGTTCAGAGCCTACCTGGAATTATCGAGGTAGTCCCTGGCCTTGAATCCACGCGCTTCGAGCGCGGCAGACAGCGCCTTCAAATCAAGTGTGGTCTTGACAGGTATCTTGTTCTCGCGGAACCACCCCTGCTTCATTTCCAGAGCGAACTGCAGGTTCGACCCCATGGATCGGACCGCATTTTCATCGAAGGGATACAAGGGATAAAATTCGCGAAGCACCCCAGCGGAGTCAAAGTATCCGATATCGAGCGGCAACGGAGTATTGCGCATCCAAAAGCTCATGGTCTGTGGACGTCCAAAGACGAACAGCATTCCGTGATCAGGCTTGAGAAAGCGCCGTTCCATCAGCCCTCGCTGCTGCTCCGAAGGCGTCACTGCGAGTTGGAGATAGAGCAGCTTCTCCCCCAATGAGATTTGAAACACATCCTCGACCGTTTTTGAAGGGGGGCGGGGTTTTGCAGCGCTCGTAGAGGCAACTGGCATCGCAAGCAGCATCCACACGGCCCAAAATCGCCATCCCAACGGCGCACCTGAAAGCGGATTTGCGTTTTTCACGTCCTTCGAGCGAAATGAAATCACCGTCCCGTATCAACTCCCAACACACTCGTGCGCTTTTCTCCCACCTCCGACCTCCTGCTCTACGCTGATTCCGCGCGCAATCCGGATATGCGCTACTTCAGCGGCATTCATGTGCCGGACGCCTTCATCGCCTTCCAATCCAAGCGGAAGAGGATAGGCATCTTCAATGCGCTTGAGTACGGCAGGGCGCTCAAGGAATCATCCCTGGACCAGGTACTTCCTCTTGAACCGCTGAGGGAGAGTGCGAAGCAGCGCTGGCGCACGCCCAATCCATCCCTGGCGGACATCATTCTCGTCGCCGCAGGTCGGCTCAGGATTAGACACTGCTTCGTGGCGGACGATTTTCCAGCCGCCCTTTTTATGAAGCTCAAGAAGCGAGGACTGCGCATAGACACCGCCCATGCCCCTATCCTGCCCTCGCGGGAAATCAAATCGGCCTCAGAGGCGCGAGCGATCCGGGCCGCCAACGGAATCTCTGCAGCAGGAATCCGGGCTGCCGAACGAATGCTTTCGGAAAGCAGGATCAAGGGCCGGAATCTGATCCACCGCGGTCGTACGCTTACCAGCGAAATGTTAAGAATGGCGATCGAGATTGCCTGCATTGAGGCAGGAGGCGTGTCCATCGATACGATTGCTGCCGGTGGGGACCAGGCCTGCGATCCTCATCACAGGGGAAGCGGCCCGATCCGTCCGCATGAATTGATCATCATCGACGTATTTCCCAAAGCCAATAAATCCTCCTATCATGGAGATATGACCAGGACCTTCCTCAAAGGTCGTGCGAACGATGCACAACGCTCCCTTGTTGAAGCCGTTGCGAGCGCGCAGAAGAAGGCCTTGCGGCTCATCACTTCGGGTGCCAATGGACGGGAGGTGCATCGGGCTTGTGACGAAGAGTTCCGGCGGCGCGGCTACGAAACCAAGTCCACGCCCCGTGGGTCAGTTGGTTTCTTTCATGGAACAGGCCATGGCTTGGGACTGGCAGTCCACGAACTTCCCAGAATCAGCGGAATGGTCGACTCCGAGCTCAGGGCTGGGGCTGTAGTAACAGTAGAGCCCGGCCTCTACTACCCGGGAATTGGCGGGTGTCGCATCGAGGACGTGGTGCAAGTCACTTCAGGCCGCCCTCGGATGCTCTCATCCTACCCCTACCGTTGGGAAATTCGTTGATTCCGCGCGACGCCTTCCAATGTCGATTTCACTCTCGCGCGCAAAGGGGCTGCTCGGAAAAATCACCCGGAAGCGGGTGCTTGTTATCGGCGATGTCATGCTCGACCACTACATTTGGGGGAACGCTACACGCATCTCTCCCGAAGCTCCCGTTCCAGTAGTTGAGGTGTCTCATGACACGTATGTTGCCGGCGGTGCCGCAAATGTTGCCATGAACTGCAGATCGCTGGGTGCCCAAGTTGTTCTGGCAGGAATCGTCGGCAAGGACGACGCTGGAAAACGACTGAACGCCGTTCTAGATGCGGCCGCAATTGAGACCCTACCGATACCCGCAAAGGGCTCAACGATCATCAAGTCTCGCGTCATCCTGCAGAACCAGCAACTCTGCCGATTGGATCGCGAGGAGCAGCCCGAGGCTTATCATGTCGACGAGAGGACCGTGGCGAGGCGACTCAGACGGGAGTTGGATGCCTGCGATGCCGTCCTCATCTCCGACTACGCAAAGGGCCTGATTACCGATGATCTCATCGGAGAAATCGCGCGGGAGGCGAGAAAACGGGGCAGGTTTGTCACCCTCGATCCAAAGCCCAAAAGGCCAATGCATTTTACCGAGGTCGACCTGATTACTCCAAACCGAAGCGAAGCGGCGCAGCTCGCAGAAGTTCCCTGGCGACCAGGGCGAATTTTTCCTGCAGCGGAGATCTGTCGGAAGATACACGAACGTCATCGCGTGAGATATCTCGTGGTGACCTTGAGCGAAGACGGTCTTCTTCTTAGCGCTGAGGGCAAGGTCCTTCGCCAGATACCTACCGCAGCACGGGAGGTCGCAGATCCCTCCGGTGCGGGTGACACCTCTCTCGCGGCAATGGTGCTCGCCCTGACGGTTGGCGCTGATCTCGAAACGGCGGCCCACTTCGCCAATGCGGCAGCCGGCGTCGCAGTGGGAAAGCTGGGGACCGCAACCGTCAGCCCGAGCGAGCTCATCGCCTACATTTCCCATCGGGGTTGATTGACTCAGTTCGCTCCAAGTGCCTGCCAGATCGCTCTCTCGATTCATGGTTTTGGACCTCAATGCGCGCAACGACCTCAATATTCCAGCAGTGCCTACCCGCGGCGTGGCTATCGTTGACCGTGAATCGAGATACGGCCTTTATCGTGGGGAAATTCCTCACTGACTGATCATGTCCAGTTCCACCCGCGTGCGCGTTGACGAGATTCTCGTCGATCGTGGCCTAGCAGACAGCCGCACCCAAGCCAAGGCGCTTGTAATGGCTGGGCGCGTCCGGCGCGGGACAGAACGAATCGACAAACCAGGCAAAATGCTTCCCATTGACACGCCTGACCTCACGGTTGATCAGCCGCCTCGATTTGTATCCCGCGGGGGTGAGAAACTCGATGCTTTCCTGGAGAGGTTCGAGGTGCCAGTTGTCGGCGCGCACGTGCTGGACATTGGTGCATCAACGGGTGGATTCACCGACTGCGTCCTTCAGCGCGGTGCCACGGATGTCACATGCGTCGACGTCGGCCGTGCGCAACTTCACGCCAAGCTCAGGCGAGACCCACGTGTCACCAATCTTGAGCAGATCAACGCTCGCAATCTGGGTCCAGGCGATCTACCGCGCGACCATTACAATGTCATTGTGGTGGACGTGTCATTCATTTCCCTTCGTGTTGTTCTTCCGGCCATATGGAACCTCCTCGCCTCTGGAGGGCGGCTCGTCGCCCTGATCAAGCCCCAGTTCGAGGCAGGGAAGCGGGATGTTGATCGCGGTAACGGCGTAATCAAAGACCCAGCCGTGCACGATGCAGTCATTCACAATATCCAATCCTATTGCGAAACCGAACTCCCCGCCTCCAGGATATTCGGGTTGATGGACTCTTCGATCAGGGGCGCCGATGGGAATCGGGAGTTTCTGATCGGTCTCACCAAGGTAGAGTAGCAACGTTTCCAACCGAACCCATGCCAGAAAGCTCCCTTTAGAACATGGACCCCATCCGCAAGCTCGCGTTCGTCATCAATCAGGAAAAGGTTGGTGCTCCCCAATTGGCGGCAACCCTGGAAAACATCGCACGCTCTCACGGTGTTGATGTCAAAAGCAGCGCCCGTTTTCCTATACCCCAGGATTTTCTGGCGGGCTGTGATGCCTGCTGCGTGATCGGTGGTGATGGCACCCTCTTGGGTATTGTCCGGGCTGCTGCCCAACATCAAGTCCCTGTGATCGGCGTCAATCGAGGTAGTCTGGGCTTCCTCACCACCTTCTCGGCAGAAGAAGCGAAAGTGCAGTTCCTGTCACTCTTGAAGGGAGAATATGTGGTAGCCTCCCGTTCCCTGCTGGATTGCTCGACCGGACCCGACCAGCACGATCTGGCACTCAACGATGTCCTGATCAAAACCGAGGCAAATTCGCGCTTGGCTCGGCTCGAAGTTTTAGCGGACGGCCAGCTTGTTACCGAATACTATTGCGATGGACTCATCTTCTCGACGCCCACCGGTTCAACTGCCTACAACCTGTCAGCAGGAGGCCCATTGATCTACCCTACGGCCGCAGTCATCGCCATGACACCGATCTGTCCGCATACGTTGAGCAACCGTTCAATCATCTTTCGCGATGACGTACGTCTCCAGGTTTTTGATCGAACCAAGGCACGGCTTCTCGTTGCGATGGATGGTCAGCGAAACCTCGTCACCTGTGATACGTCACCCATCGAAATCTCATTGTCCAGAAAACGTGTACTCCTTGCACAACGACCTGGCTTCGAGCATTTCTCGGTGGTAAGAACAAAACTGAAATGGACTGGAGGATACGCCGATCGAAGCCTTTGATCGGGCCACGCGACAAACCTGGTGATCACGGATCCGCGCGGCAGGCCCGTGATCCATCGGCAGTGGTAACCCGACCAATGGCGTCTGACTACTTGCTTTCGATTCCTCGCTTCCCCTCAGGCAAACGCGAAGCGTCGGCTCCAAGTACTTGATCTGCCTCCGAATCTGTCCGCTTCTTTGAGGCTGCACCGCGCTTGCTGTTTGTGTCAGTTGACGCCGCCGCCTTTTCGGATTTGTCCAGTTTTCCGTCCCTATTGGAGTCATACCTCTCCAAGCGACGCGCCTGCGCTTCCTGGCGCCCGCGCTGCACATCTGCCTTCCACGCGGATTTCTCCTCCTCATTGAGAATACCGTCTTTGTCGGCATCGTACTTCCTCAGGATCGCCGCAGGAAGCTGTTTCGGTTTCTCGGTGGGTACATCCTGCGCGACAAGGACCAACGGGGATACGACAAGGGTGAGAAGAATACTTCTTGCCCGGCTAAGATTATTGGTGATGAATTTCATACACCTATCGCAAATCAGAAGCACTCTAATGATTCAAGCCTTATTTAATCTTATTTGCGTTTTTCTTCAAGGCCCAACCGTAAGCTGTATTCGCTGGTCTCTATTCAAACGCCTCTTCGCAAATTCTGCCAGGTCTGCCATGGAAACCGCGTCAATTCTCCGATCGAATTCCTGCCAGTCGTTGATGGGCTGCCCGAACATTGCGTTCATGGCAGCCTGCATGGCACGGCTACCGTTTGTCTGCATGGCCTGGCGCTTGGCTGCCTTGATCCGCACCTGGCATCTGAGCAGTTCGGCAGAGTCGATCCTGCCAGCGGCAACCCTCTGAACCTCAGCGTCAAACTCAGCGAGCACTTCTGTGGCATGGACGGGAGAGGTTCCCGCCAGGAATGAAAACATCCCGGAATGAACACCCATGACACGGCTGGACCGTACAAAATAGGCCAGCCCCTTTTCCTCCCTCACACGTTCGAAGAGCGCCGATGACATGCCACTGAACAATTCGTCAGCGACTTCACCAACATAGAAGTCCGGACTCAGAACCCCCGGTCCTGGAAACCCCTGCAATACGACCGCCTGTTCACGCTGTTGAGTTTCGCGAATATTCTCCGAAGACTGCACTCCCAAGAACTCAGGCTCGATCGCCGGTAGCGGGCCGCTTCGGAGAGAGGCGAGAAACCGCTCCAATTTTGGCAGCATCGACTTGCCTGAGAGGTCTCCAGCGACAGCCAGCACCGCATTTTCGCTGACAAACAGCCTTTCGTATAGATCTCTGACCGCAGGGATCGTCACCGCAGAGAGCCCATCGACATTTCCGCGAGAATCCAATCCGAGCGGATGATTTCCAAAAAAGCGATGGCGTAGTTCCCTGCGGGCGTAGGTGACGACATCGTCAGTATCCTGCTTCAGTTCCGCCAACTGTGCATCTCGTTCCACCTCGAACGTGGAAGCCTTGAATCGCGGCTCGAGCACAGCGTTTCGAAGGATATCCAAAGCGAGATCAAAATCCGGTGGAAGGCATTCCACCCCGATGCTGAGAACATTGTTTCCGGCAAATGCAGAGAACGAACCTCCAACACTTTCGATCCGCCGGGCAACTGCGGAAGCGGAATACTTCCCGGCGTCCTTGGTCAGCAGCGTTGCCAAAAGTGAGGCAGATCCCTGCATGCCAGCCCTTTGATGGACGACTCCTCCGCGCACCAGCAACCGCAGGTGAATATTGGGAAGCCTCGTTTCCCTCTGCCACAGGAGACGTGCGCCATTCGCCAGCCGCTTCTCTTCAAATGACACGAGTCCGGCACGCTTTCCTGACGTTTGTACCGGCAGCGGCGCATGTTTCCGGGGATTGAGCGATACCGAGGTGAGATGGGCGGGAACCAGATAGGTCTTGGCTACCCTGACCAGCCGCGCCGAAGTGGCATCCTTGAGCTGGTTGAAGTATTCCTCGGCAAACTTCAAGTCGCCAACAACCACCTCGGCCGAACCCAGTCGCGATGCCTGACCCGACATGGTCTTGCGCGAGTTGATCTCGGCAACGACAAGCTGGCGGATCGCCTTGCGTATCTGTGACGTCTTGAATCCTGCATGCAGCGTTGAATGGATCGAATCCATGATCGCACGCGTCGCAGCTTCACGTTTGTCCGGATCACAAAGGAAAGAAATGTAGAACAACCCCACCGAACCGGGATTCCAACTGCTGACGTCAATGGCGTGAACCAGTCGCGCCTTCTCCCTCACCTCCTGCCATAGAACAGCACTGTCTCCATTCCCAAGCACCATGGCCAAGAGGTCAAGAAACGGCGTATCCGGATGTGTAATACCGGGTATCTGCCACCCCAGCCCGGCGCGCGTCACCTCCACATCCTCGAAGAGATGGCGACTGCGGGGAGCCAAAGGCGGTTCCTCCATCGGTACAAGGACGGGCGCCAATTTTCGTCGAGGAAGTGCGCCAAAGTGTTTCTCAATCAGCGAACGGGCATGGTCGGTTCCAACATCACCGACAATCGTTACGACCGTGTTGTTGGGGACATATCTTGCACGGTAGTATTCCAGGAGCTCTTCGCGCGAAGCCGCGGCAAAGACATTTCGATGCCCAATGATCGGAAGTCGATACGGGTGCTGATGAAATGCCGTTTCAAACAAGGCCTCGCTCAATCGCTGATCGGGATCGTCACGCCCCATGTCAATCTCCCGCAGAATGACATTCCGTTCCTTCTCAACCTCATCCGGTGGAAGGACCGAGTGAAAAACAGCATCCGCCAGCAGGTCGATCGCCACCTCGACATGTTCACTCGGCAGATCGATGTAATACACGGTCCGATCAAACGTCGTGTACGCGTTGATATATCCTCCGTGTGCCTGGACCGTCGCACTAATCTCCCTCCCGGCCCGCCTCGTGGTTCCCTTGAACAGCATGTGCTCAAGGAAATGCGACAATCCCGAGCCAAGACTGGATCCTTCATGAATGCTGCCTGACTTGATCCAAACCTGGACTGAGGCGAGTGCGGCGGAGCTATCAGGCTTGACGATTACCGTAAGCCCGTTGGGTAGAACGGTCCGTTCCACCGGTTCGACCCAAAACGGCGCCATGAGACGCAGATCCGATGTCAGAGTGGTTGTCTTTCGTGGCATGAGAACAAGGTTTGGAGTCGCTTTGCAGGTGTGTCTTGCACGCGCGCCCGTTTGAGCGCCGAACAGCACTACACGGACTCCAGCACGGCCTGAGACCACCCAATCGGACGCGGCTGCTTCGGGAGGTAAGGCTTTACGAATGCGTCTTCAAAATCAAAAACCTCAGAAAAATCCTCTCGGCGGTCGGTGTCCGTTTTGGAAAATACACTGTAATCTATCAGGCTGAAAACGATGTCTCCAAAATCGGCGCACTTCCTGATCCCCCAGGAATTCAGCACGGTGATCGCCATGGGGCCGAACTGGTCGATTGCAAACGCCCGAAGGCCATCCAGCAATTCCGGTCCGCTCACGTGAAGCGAGCGTCCCGCACGGGCAGAATCGCGCTTCTTCAGGGCCTTGACCGCATGATCCAAACCCTCCCGGGTAAACTGATAGGCACGTCGGTCAAAACGGGAGTCCTCCAAACAGATTAGTCCGACAATTTCATCAAAATCCAGTTCCGGCATGGCGATGTTCGCTACTTGTTGCATAGCTGCCCGAGATCCGCAATCGTCTGCTTTCGGATTGCGGAAACTTTGCGCTAGTGGTTGCACATCATGGACTCCGCTGTCGGCCAATTTTCTCATTTGCGTTAATGCGCATTGCAGATTCTCTTTCAAACCATTGACCATGATTGAAACTCAAGAAACAAATACCTTGCCTTCCGGAGATGCGGCAGTGCGAGGAACTCCCATTGAAGTTGCTGTTGCCCGCCTGCGCGCGGCAGGCCTTCGTATCACGCAGCCGCGTATTGCAATCCTGAACGCATTGATTCGGCGCGACAAGCCTGCGAGCATTGAGCAGATCCACAACGATCTTAAGGGTAATACGTTTTGCGACTTGGTGACCGTCTATCGTTGCCTTGCCGCATTCGAGGAACTCGGCCTCGTTCGCCGTTGCTTCTTCCACAATGGCACGAGCCTGTGGCAGATCAACTTGGCGGGAGAGACGTCGTATCACGTGGTTTGCAAAGCGAACAACACCATGGAGCAGCTCGATCCTCAGACTTCTGCAGAGCTAAATGCCGCCATCAAACGGGTTGAGGATGTCCTGCAATCAAGAGGCTACACGGATGTGAGTCACATGGTGGAGTTCTTCGGTGTCAGTCCGGGCGCTGCTCACACCGCGACTTCCGCGGTCTGAGGCGCTCGAAACTACAGCCTCAATCTCGCAAACCCGCGTCTTACCCGACGCGGGTTTTTTCGGCCTTGAAGTTCCTCTATCGCCCGCCTGCAAACAGGCGGCCTGCAACATCCCAATTCAGCACTTTCCAAAATGCCTGGATATAGTCAGCACGTCTATTCTGATACTTGAGGTAATAGGCGTGCTCCCAGACATCCAAGCCAATGATCGGCGCCGCATGGTCCATGAGCGGAGAATCCTGATTGGCGGTTGAGAGTATCCTGAGGCCACCTTGGCGGGGAGCAACCAACCAGGCCCAACCACTTCCAAATCGCATCGAGGCGGCATTCGAAAACGAAGACTTGAACGCTTCAAAGGAACCAAATGTTGAATTGATCGCTTCCGCGAGTCCACCAGAGGGTTTCGATGAACCGCCCGGCGCCAACAGTTTCCAAAACAGCGAATGGTTAACATGGCCGCCCACGTTGTTTTGCAGGGCAACACGCGCCGACTGTGGCACCACCTCAAGGTTGGACAGCAATCTTTCAGCCGATAGGTTCTTAAGCTCCGGAAGCTGCTCCAGCGCCTTGTTCGCATTGTCCACGTAGGCCTTATGATGCTTCGTCAGGTGAATCTCCATTGTCCTGGCATCAATGTGCGGCTCAAGCGCATCAAAGGGATACCCAAGGGTCGGCAAAACAAAAGGCTGAGCGTGTTCAGCCGCCATCATTGGCTCGCTCCGGTTCCCCGCAATTCGCTGATCAGCAGATACCTTCGCCACGGCGACCGCTGAGCCTATCGAGCCAAGCATGACAAGCGCATCCCGGCGGGAAACCGGCGCAGAAAGGGATCGTACTGGTTTCATTCGTTGATTCTACGCACGCATGAATCGCATGCAAGTCACCACTCATCGTCTTCTTTGATCCATAGGTACGGCGCCTCTCCGTTCATGATCGATTGATTCACAAAGCCACCTTCCAAGAACTTGAAACGCGTCTACGCGCGTCTCACGCAATCCCGCAACCAAAACTTTCAGATCGCCGGTTGACTCCGACAAGAGCGACATCGGCCTGACAGCACCGCGAACATTCAACGGCTGCCTGCTTCAGTTTCCAACGGTGCTTGCGAAATTTCATCCGAACGAGCAACATTATCGAATGTCGCTCCCCATTACTCGTCGTGAGGCCGTCGCCTCAATCGCCGGCGCTGTTCTCCTCGGCGCAAACGCCAGTTCCTCTATTGCCGCGACCCCTGCTGTGGAGGCCCGGCCCAGTGGCATTCACCACTCCGTCTGCAAATGGTGCTACAAGGACATACCTCTCGAAGAATTGGCCGCTGCGGCAAAAGGGTTGGGACTCGAATCGATCGAGTTGCTGGACCCAAGTGATTTCCCATTGCTCAAGAAATACGGTCTTACCTGCGCCATGGCAAATGGTGTCAGTACCATCCGTGAGGGTTTCAATCGTCGTGAACACCACAACAGACTCGAGGAAGGCTTCATCAGGCGAATCCAGGAATGCGCGGATGCAGGCGTTCCCAACGTCATCTGCTTTTCAGGAAGCCGGAAGGGGCAGGCAGATGAGGAAGGCTTGGAGATCTGTGCCGAGGGGCTCAAGAAAATCATGAGCAAGGCCGAGAAGACGGGAGTCAACGTGGTCATGGAATTGCTCAACAGCCGGGTCAATCACCCCGACTATCAATGCGATCATACCGCCTGGGGCGTTGAACTGTGCAAGCGCGTGGGTTCGGAACGCTTCAAGCTTCTCTACGACATCTACCACATGCAGATCATGGAAGGCGACGTGATCCGCACGATTCAAACCCATCACCAGTACATCGCCCACTACCATACGGGAGGAAACCCGGGGAGGAACGAAATCGATGAGACGCAGGAACTGTACTATCCTGCAATCATGAGGGCCATCAAGGCCACGGGATTCAACGGCTTCGTCGCCCAGGAATTCATTCCGAAGCGTTCCCCGCTCAAGTCCCTCGCCGAGGGCATCAAGATCTGTACTGTCTGATCTACCGACTCCGAGCTGACAGTCGCAGCTAAATCTGGGCAAGGAGCCGACGCAAGGTCTCATCCACGAGTTTGGGATTTGCCTTGCCCTTGGCGGCCTTCATGACCGGTCCCTTGAACGCATTGATGGCGCTGTCCTTGCCCGCCTTGAAGTCGGCAAGGGATTTCGCATTGGACTGAATCGCTTCACGGCACCACTGCTCGAGTTCATCGACACTCGTGGTAGCCTTCAAGCCTCGCGCATCAATGATCGGTGCGGGACGCATGCCCGTTGCCGCCATCTCAACAAAAACATCCTTTGCAAGATTCGAAAGCAGCGTTCCCTCATCAATGAGCTTCACGAGTTCTGCGATGTGCTCAGGTCGAACCCGTGATTCAGCCAACGATTGCTTCTGCACGTTCATCTCACGCAGAAGATCATTTACGATCCAATTGCCGACCGGCTGAGCCCTGCCTTCCCCGGCATGGCCGACCGCCTTTTCGAAGTAATCGCAAAGTCCGCGATCCGGAATCAACACCGATGTGATCGTGTACGGAAGCCGGTATTGTTCGAAAAACCTCCGCTGCTTCTCAAACGGCAGTTCAGGACACTCCGCCTGCAGCAGATCCTTCCACGCGTCATCCACCTTGACAGGCATCAGGTCAGGATCGGGAAAGTAGCGATAGTCATGGGCCATCTCCTTCGAACGCAGCGACTGGGAAGTCCCTGTCATTCCGTCGTAATCACGCGTCTCCTGGCTGATCTTCCCACCGGATGAAAGCAATGCGATCTGTCGTTTGATTTCGTGGCCAATGCCGTCCCGAACAAACGAGATTGAGTTCAGGTTCTTCAGTTCAACCTTGGTCCCCAGCTTCTGCTCGCCCTTCGGGCGGATCGAAATATTTGCGTCACAGCGCAACTGGCCTTTCTCCATGTCGCAGTCGGAAATCCCTGCATAGATCATCACGGTGCGCAACGCAGTGAGATAAGCGAAGGCTTCGTCCGGGGTGTGCATCGCAGGCTCCGACACAATCTCCATCAAGGGAGTGCCTGCTCTATTGAAGTCGATCAGCGAATCGCCCGCAGCGTGGTTCAGCTTGCCGACATCCTCTTCGAGATGAATGCGGGTGAGGGGGATTCTCTTGTGTTCACCCATGAGGTTCCTGGCAGTACCCGGAAGCTCAATTTCAACAGAGCCACCGGAGCAAATGGGCTGGTCGTACTGGGAGATCTGGTAATTCTTCGGAGAGTCCGGATAAAAGTAATTCTTCCGATCCCATTTGCAGACCGGCGCTATCCTGCAACCCAGCATCAGACCCGCCTTGATCACCGCATCAAGAGCCGCCTTGTTCATCACCGGAAGCACTCCGGGCAGCGCGAGCACGACGGGGTCCGTCAACGTGTTCGGTTCAAATCCGTATCCGGTGCGCACGCGCGCGAATATCTTCGACTCCGTCCTGATCTGGACGTGTACCTCAAGGCCAATGACCGCTTCGTACTGCATGGATGGTCAGACTAGAGTGAGGGGTGACGCTCAGCCCAGGGATGCTCCCGCTCGTAGGCTCGGCCAATTGCAAGCAATTCAGCTTCCCTGAATGGCTGCCCGATGAGTTGCAGCCCCATCGGGAGGCCGGCGCGGGTGAAACCGCAGGGAATGCTCACTGCGGGAAGGCCAGCAAGGTTGACACCGATCGTGTAGATATCGTTGAGGTACAGCTCCAAGGGATCCTTCTTTGCACCATGCCTGAATGCGGGTGTAGGTGCGACGGGGGTCAGAATCGCATCGACGTCGCGATAGGCAGCAAGGAAATCGTTCCGAATAAGCGCGCGCACTTTCTGAGCCCGGAGGTAATAGGCATCATAGTAGCCGCTCGAAAGAACGTACGTTCCCAGCACTATGCGGCGCTTGACTTCCTGACCGAAGCCTTCGGCCCGCGACTTGAAATACAGCTCGTTGACGTCCCTTGCCTCGCTTGATCGATGTCCATACCGAACCCCGTCAAACCGGGCGAGGTTCGAGGAACACTCCGCCGTTGCGATTATGTAATAGGCCGCAATCCCATACTGGGTATGCGGCAGCGACACGGTGCGAATCTCGCAGCCCAGAGTCCGATAGTGTGCAATCGCTGCCTGCACTGCTGACTCCACCTCGGGATCCAGGCCTTCACCAAAATACTCCTTGGGAATCCCAATGCGCCAGGGGCCCCGGACCGTTGTCATCGCGGAACGGTAATCGGGTATTTGAGCGGGATAGGACGTTGAATCGTTCCGGTCATGCCCTGCAATCACGCCAAGAACAATGGCCGCATCTTCCAAGGTGCGCGTCATGGGCCCAATCTGGTCAAGCGAAGACGCATACGCAACGAGACCATAGCGGGAAACCAGACCATAGGTGGGTTTTAATCCCACCACATTACAAAACGATGCAGGCTGCCGAATGGATCCGCCCGTGTCAGACCCCAATGTCGCTATCGCACAGCCCGCGGCAAGCGCGGCCGCGCTGCCTCCAGACGATCCGCCAGGAACGCATTCGAGATTGTACGGGTTGCGTGTCGGCTTGAACGCAGAATTTTCTGTCGACGAACCCATCGCGAATTCATCGAGATTGAGCCTCCCCCAGCAAATAGCTCCGGCTGCCTTAAGCTTTCGCGTCACCGTGGCATCATAGGGCGAAACAAAATTTGCCAGCATCCTGCTTGAGGCCGTCAGCGGCTGCCCCTCCACTGCGATCACGTCCTTCAGGCCAATCGGAATGCCGTCAAGCAATCCCAGCGTCCTGCCTTCCGTTCGACGGAGGTCGGAGGCACTCGCCTGCGCAAGTGCGTCTAATTCATCAAAGGAATTGAATGCGCCTACCCGAGGTTCCACCTCCCGGGTCCGCGCGATCACCTCGCGCATCAGTTGCAGAGAGGATACCTTGCCAACGCTCAGGGCCTCTGAAAGAGCCGCGATCGTTCCAAAATAGTAAGGAGGAGTCATCCGTCGTAGTACCGGCTATTCGACAACCTTTGGAACCGAAATCATGTTGTCCCGACTTGCAGGCGCATTCCTCAAAACCGCCTCCACTGGAAGCGCGGGGCCGGAAACGTCTTCTATCCATACATTGAAAACGGGAAACGCATGCGCCATCGGCTCGACACCGGAAACGTCGACTTCCCTCAATTTCTCAATGTAGGCGAGCACATCGCCAAGCTGTGAAGCAAAAATACGCTTTTCGTCATCCGTGAGAGCAATCCTCGCAAGTGTCGCGATATGCTCGATATTGATGTTCGGTTCCGAGGACATGCTCACTTTCTCAGGACGTAACCAGGAATTGCGGCAAGCCGGTCCTGCAGTTTCTGGAATGCTCCGTTGACTTCGTCATCGGTGAGCGTCCGTCCGTCGGCGCGAAAGACCAGAGAAAATGCCAGGCTCTTTTTCCCTTCAGGCACACCCTGCCCTTTGTAGACGTCGAACACCTGCAAGGACTCCAATTGGAAGGCATTCCCAACGGCTTCACGCGCCACTTTTGCCAGGGCTTTCCTGACCTCGTCAGATGCCGTGGAGTCGTCAACGACCACGGCAAGATCGCGCAAAGCCGGGGGATGGATGGACAACGGTTTGTACCGCCGCCTCTTCGTGTCGGCGGATATCTTCTCAGGAAGTACAGCCAGCACACCGGCATAGACCTTTCCTTCGATGCCAAGCGACTTTACCGCAGACAGGCCTAGCAGGCCAAAACTGGCTGTCCATCCGTGTGCCAGGAGGCCTGCGACACAGGCGTGCCCAGGCTGCCAACCGGACTCCGGGGAGGTGACAGAGGTCAATGGCTGGCGTCCAAGGTCAATTCCCGCGAAGGAGGCAACCGCTGCGAGATGGTGTTTGATGGAATAAAAGTCGTCAAACTCCCGCGACTTCCAGTTCCGTTCACCAACTGGTTCCGCAACCAGAAAGCCAACGGTTGCACATTCCCACAATTGCCCACCTTCCTTCAGAAAAGTACGGCCAATTTCTGCGAGCCTCGAAACTACCACGCCTCGCGCCTGATTGAGCTTCAGTGACTCCAGCAAGCCTCCAATCAACGATGCACGGAGATGGGATTGATCCTCCACAAACGGGTTGGACAGCGCGAGATCTTCCACGGCGCCACCGGCATCCTCCTGTTCCTTGCGCGACCGGAGGGTGTAGTTCACGCACTCATGAAAATCGTGACCGACCAGGTACTCGGTTGCTTTCCGGTTAAAAATTACCAAGGGATCATCCTCAGCCAGCAAACCCGGCGAAGTCACGACTGCCGAGGGTATCCTGTCGGTCCCATGCAAGCGAAGAATCTCTTCAACGAGATCGATGGGCCGATCAAGATCGTCCCTCCAACTCGGAATGGAAACCGTCCATTGCACCGCATTGGTCTCGAAAACGGTTTCTTCGCGAGTGATCGAGAGTTCCAAAGACTCCAGCGATGCCTTCATCTCCTCGAAAGGCACGGGGAAACCAAGGCGTTCGTTCACGAATTCGGGATGGAGCAAAATCTCTCGCTGCCATGGCACATCACTACCCACGCGGTGGAGCTTTCCGACGACTTTTCCTCCTGCCGTATCCAAAATGAGATCCAAAGTCCGGTGCGCTGCCTCCTGCAATGAGTGTGGGTCGACACCGCGTTCATACCGGTAGGAAGCATCCGAAGAGAGACCGAGCCTGCGGCTTGTTGCGCGCACGGATTGGCGGCGAAAGATGGCGACTTCCAAAACAAGGTCGACAGTTCCATCGCTGATTCCGGAATCCATCCCACCCATGATACCGGCCACCGCCACCGAGCGTTCGGCATCCGCTATCACCAGCATCGAGGGATCCATACTCCTCTCTTTGCCGTCGAGCGTTGTCATGGCTTCACCGGCACCCGCGGGTCGCACAACAATCTGGCGACCACGAAGGTTGGCCGCATCAAAGGTATGCACGGGCTGACCGTATTCGTGCAGGACATAATTTCCCACATCGACCACATTGTTGATCGGACGCAGTCCGATCGCCCGCAGGCGATCCTGCATCCAGCCAGGGCTGGGACCGATTTTCACCCCTGCAATCGAATAGGCAGTGTACAATGGACAATCCTGCTGGGACTCGACTCTCACCGAATGCAGGAGCTCGGATTCCACGGGCCCCGCGGACACCGAATTGGCCGTAAACCTGATTTCTGGATAACACAGTTCGCGTTTGAAGAATGCAGCGAGTTCACGAGCAATCCCCAAGTGCGACAGGCAGTCCGGACGATTTGGAGTTACCTCAATGTCAAATACGGTGTCAGCCGACGGAAGCACCTCATTGATGGGAAGCCCAACGGCAGGACGATCTGTCAGGATTAGCAATCCAGCGTGATCTTCTCCCACTCCCAGTTCACGCCCCGAGCACATCATGCCGTCCGAGGACTGACCGCGGATCTTCGATTGCTTTATCTCGAAATTGCCGGGTAGCACCGCACCGGGTAGCGCCACCGGAACGCGGTCCCCAACCTTGTAGTTTTGAGCACCGCAGACAATCGTCTTGGTGCCGTGTTGTGGGCCGACATCGACAGAGCAGACAGAGAGTTTGTCAGCATTGGGGTGTTTCTCTCGGGTGAGAACCTCCCCCACAAACACCGAATCGAGGCGGGGTGCGCCGGTATGTAACACCGCCTCAACCTCGAATCCGAGAAAGGTGATGGCCCGGGAAATCTCGTCGTCCGGAAACGAGGCGAGATCAACGTAGGATTGGAGCCAGCTTCTGGAAATTTTCACGCGTGTACCTCAGTCAGAATTTTCAGGCAAATTGGCGCAGGAACCGGAGATCGTTCTGGTAAAAGTAGCGGATGTCATCGATGCCGAAGAGGAGCATCGCGAGCCGCTCAAGGCCCATGCCGAACGCATAACCCGTCCAAACCTTGGAGTCATAGCCGACGCCATCGAATACGATCGGATCAACCATGCCGCATCCGCCGATTTCGATCCACTCCTTGTTCACCTTGGGAAGGTGACGGGCACTGAGGTCGACCTCAAAGCTCGGCTCAGTGTATCCAAAATAGTGGGGACGAAACCGCGTCTTGGTATCCTTGCCCAAGAGCGAAGCAAAAATATAGTCCAGCAGCGCCTTGAGGTCCTTCACCGTGACGTTTCGGTCCACATAGAGGCACTCGAGTTGATGAAAGTTTGCCGAGTGGGTTGCGTCTGTGGCATCACGGCGATAGACGCGTCCAGGGGAAACAATGCGAATGGGGGGAGGTCCCTTGAGCATCGTGCGTATCTGAACTGAAGAGGTGTGCGTGCGCAGGAGATAGCGCTCTCCCGGCGTGTGTTTGGAAACATTTCCGAACCGGGCCTGCTTGGGGAAATAGAAGGTATCCTGAGCGTCGCGTGCGGGATGATCCGCAGGGGTATTCAAGGCATCAAAGCAGGTGTATTCAGTCTCGACCTCGGGCCCATCCGCCACTGCAAAACCGACCTTTCTCAGGATGCGGCACATTTCTTCCCTGACTTGGGTAAGCGGATGGTAGGTCCCTGGACCTCGGTCTGGAGAGGGCAATGTAGGGTCGATCGCCGGCCCAAGCTGCGCTGTGATTTCCGCCTCGCCAATCCTTGCGAGGGCGCCCTCGAGTTCGGTCTGAAGTCTTGCCTTCGCCTCATTGATGAGCCTGCCCATTGCCGGGCGCTGCTCCTTGGGCACAGCACCCATCTGTTTCATCAAGGCGGTGAGCTCACCATTGGGTCCGACGAAGCGGGCCTTTGCGGCTTCAAATTCAACGCGAGATTTGAGCAGGCTCAGCTCGGAATGAGCCTTCGAAAGGAGGGCGGCTAGGGTCTGTTCCATGAAAGAATACCGTTGGGAAAAGGGTTCAGCCTGCGATCAAAGAAAAAGGACGGCACCCCGGCTAGGCCCGTCCTTTGAACGCGGGCGCACCATCATGGGGAGCGCCCGTCATGGAGCGAGCCTGACCGGCTCGCGTTGAGATCAACTCAGGCAGTTGCTTTGGAAGCAGAAGCCTTGTTTTTCAACGCGTCCTTGGCCTGTTTGACCAAGGCGTTGAATGCCGCCTCGTCGCGAATCGCGATATCGGAAAGCACCTTGCGATCCAATTCGATCTTGGCGGCCTTGAGACCTTCAATGAAGCGGCTGTAGCTGATGCCAGCATTGCGACAAGCGGCATTGAGACGCACGATCCAAAGACCGCGCATTTCAGACTTCTTCTTCTTCCGGTCACGATAGGCATATTGCCAGGCGTGCTGAACCGCTTCCTTCGCATAGCGGAAGAGCTTGGATTTGCTGCCGAAGTAGCCCTTGGCGTACTTCAGCACTTTCTTGCGGCGACGGCGTGAAGCCGCGGCGTTGGTTGAACGAGCCATGTTGGTATTTCCTTTTGGTTTAGTCGCCGGAAGGTCGGCTAAAGAATCACCTTCCCAGCGTGGTTATGGATTTCGGCGTGTGGTATCAGAGGCCGAACGGGAGACAGCGCTTGAGAGGTGCCTCCCTGCCCGGATCAACAAGCTTGTCCTTGGTCGCACGACGTTTTGACTTCGTGCTCTTGGCAGACAGCAAGTGCCGGAAGCCGGGCGTGCGGCGAATCAGTTTGCCCGAACCGGACATCTTGAAGCGCTTGGCTACGGACTTTTTGGTCTTTTGCATGGAAAAATGAAGAAAGCAGACGCTGGAGAGAGCCTTGGCAAGGGGAAAATGCCAGCGATGGCCTCGAATCGAAATCTCCACCCAATTACCTCTTCGTCGAATGATGAAAAGCAGTTGACACGTGAAGCGCTTTGGTGAGTTTTCGCCCCTCGCGTTGAAGGCTTCCTAGCTCAATGGTAGAGCAGTTGACTCTTAATCAATTGGTTCGGGGTTCGAGTCCCCGGGGAGCCACCAACCCGGGAGACTTGCTCTCTCGGATTGACCGCTCAAACGTTCTTTTCATAATCCAACCACACTTCAATCCCCCGCCTCGGGTACACTTTAATGCCGGCGTAGCTCAATGGCAGAGCACCTGTTTTGTAAACAGGTGGTTGCAGGTTCAACTCCCGTCGCCGGCTCCAGTTTCCTTCTGTATCAACGTCATACCTTAGATTCTCTCTCTCTTTTGATTTTCCACTGCCTGGTGGTGTAATGGTAGCACAACAGATTCTGACTCTGTTTGTCTAGGTTCGATCCCTAGCCGGGCAGCCAATCAATCCTCCCGATTGCCTGGCGTCTCCGAAAGCCCCTCTTTCTCCCCCCGCCCCCGGTAGACCACAGCAACTCCCGTTTCGGCATCACCCATTACGACTGCTCAATCGCGGATACTTTTCTTAATAATCCTCCAAAAGTTTGATTTTTTTGTTTCCTTTCACTTACACGCTGCTCAGGTAAGCAATTCGTAAAGTCTTTTTTGAGCGAATCGGCTCCCACCTCGTCAAAGGTTTGCCGACTCGTGCACCAAAATACGTCCCCCTCTCCCAACAACTCATCATCCACAGCTAAATCATGACCGCATTCAATCTGCCTCTCGCGTTCCTCATGGGCCACACTCCGATGGAGCTCTTCAAAGGAGGAGGTCCCATCATGTGGCCGATTATCATCGTGTCGTTCCTGGCGATCACCGTGATCATCGAACGCATGATCTTCACGATCCGGGAAGCCCTCTCTCGCGAACCCGAGGTCATTGAAAAGATGCTCGAGAAGGCAAAAGTCCGCGATTTTGAAGGTGCCATTGCCTTGGGCAAGAAGAGCAAGGACTTCATCGCGCGCATGCTGGTTTACGCTTTCAACCACCGTGAGCAGTCCCTCCACAACGCCTTTGCCCGGGCCGCGAGTCGCGAATTTGTCCGTTACAGTCAGGGCATGCCCACGCTCGATACCTGCATCACCGCCGCCCCGCTCCTCGGACTCCTGGGCACGATCACCGGAATGATGAATACCTTCGGTGCATTGGGAACCACCGGTGGCGATATCGCTTCTGCTGCTGGCCAGATCACCGGCGGTGTCGGCGAGGCGCTCATCGCAACGGCCATGGGTCTTGTGATCGCGATCGTTGGACTGTTCCCCTTCAACTACCTTAACTCAAAAACGGACGAGGCGAGAATCGAAGTGGCCGATGTCGCCAATTCACTGGACTCGATCGTTGCAAAAGTCGAAGTCGGCGGATAAGTACCCTCAAACGGATCCGAATCCTCACAATCCCCTCTATTTATGGCAGGCGGCTCCTCTGGAGGAGGCGGTGGATCGAAAAAGGCGCGCATTGAGATCATTCCTCTCATTGACGTCATTTTCTTCCTTCTCGCTACCTTCGTCCTCTTCACACTTTCGCTCAACAAGTCGCAGGGATTGCCTGTCACCTTGCCCAAGGTGGAAACGAGCATTCCTCGGGATCCTGCAGGCTCCGTTACGATCACCGTGACGGCCGAAGGGACTCTCGCGTGGGACAAGGATCCGATAACCCTGGACGACTTCCTCGTTCGATTGGAGAAATACAAGGCAGCAGCAGGGCCCGATGCCCGCGTCTTGATCAATGGGCACGAAGACGCTTTTTTTGCGCAGGCGCGCTACGTCTTCGACGAAGTCCGCAAAAAGGGAATACAGAAGGTGTTCATCGAGACGCGCCTGCGCCCGCCCCAGTGATTTCTTCTAAGAAATCCTGGAAATCTCCGTCATCAGTCAAATCCCTATAAACCATGGCAGGTGGATCCTCTTCTTCCAAAGGCGGCAAAAAGCAGGCACGCATCGAAATCATCCCATTGATCGATGTTATCTTCTTCCTTCTTGCAACTTTCGTGCTCTTTACGCTTTCGCTCAACAAGATTCAGTCCCTTGACGTCGTTCTGCCACAGGCCTCCAACGTTGAAAAGAATGACGATACTGAAAGTGTTACGATACAGGTTTCAGATGCCGGTACGGTTTACTGGAACCGCGAATTGATACAAACCTCAGAGGTTGCCCCGAGACTGCAGAATTACGCCGCGCAGCATCCCACGGATGCCCGCGTCTTGGTCACTTCCGACGATCGAGCCAAGTATGGAGCGACGATTCTCGTGCTCGACGAAGTTCGAAAAGCGGGAATTTCCAAGGTATCGATCGAAACCGTCTGGCGTGGAACTGGTAGGTAAACAAACCCGAACATGAACCGCGACATTTTCATCGGACTGGCCGTTTCCGCGGCCCTGCATGGCGGAGTGTTCTTTGGAGAACTCCTCTTCGACAAGAAGGCTCCCACCATTCACAAGAAACAGGAAGAGGCCGTGATTGAACTCATGGAGATGCCCCCTCCTCCTCCTGAAGAGGAGCCGGAGATCCAGGACCCCACGGACGAGGCTCCTCCCGAAGTCGCTGAACTGGCGCCACCGATGGCGGCAGATTTGCCTTCCGTTGTTACCATCGATTCCTTCGTCCAAAAGCTGCAACCGCCACCACCACCCGGCTTGGAACGACCGACAGGCAATATCACAATCCCAACGGGCCGTCCCAGTGCTGGTAGTATCGGGCGTGGAATGAAGGATCTTTTCGATCTGGCCAATCTTGACCAGGCCCCTCAGCCACGAATGCAGGCAAAGCCCAATTATCCGTTCGAAATGCGACGGGCGGGAATCACGGGTGACGTAACAGTGGGATTCATTGTTAATTCGAGTGGCGATGTCGTGGAGGCAACCGCGCTTAAGTCCTCCCAACGGGAATTTGAAGCAGCCGCAGTACAGGCCGTCTCCAAGTGGAAATTCAAGCCAGGCCGCAAGGGTGGCAAGGCCGTGAATACCCGCATGCAGGTCCCAATCGTGTTCAGCATCACTGACGAATGAGATTTTTTCGTATCATGCCGTTTTTCCCGCCAACGATTCATACGCCGCTGCGAACTGGGCTGATGCTGCTTGCCCTAGGGCTTGCTGCACCCATCGCCAGTCATGCCCAAAACCAGCAGAACACCCCCAAGAAGGAGCTGAGCGACAAGGTTTCAGAAGAGCTGGCCAAGATTCGCACACAGACCGATGCGAAGAATTATGACGGCGCATTGGCCATCATTGATGGCCTGCTCAAAATTTCGGGGCCCGAAAGCTACGACATGGCGTTGCTGTCTCAGGTCAAAGCTCAGATTCTCCTCACAAAGGGCGAGTACGCCAAGTCCATCCCGCCCCTTGAAACTGCTGTTACGCTTTCGGACAAGTACTCCTTTTTCGACGATCGGCAGTCACAGGAGCTCACCTACTACCTTTCCCAACTCTACTATCAAGAAGCAGTAACAAGCAAGGTGGTCGCAGACCAGAAGAAGTACTATGAGAAGGCGGTCACGTACATGGACCGATGGGCTTCTCGCAACACCAAGCCTAATCCGGACGTCCAGCTCTACTACGCCACACTCCTTTTCTACCAGTCGCAACTGGATCAGAACAATCCCGACCGGAAGCTTCTGAAGCGCGCCCAGGAAGAGGTCGAGAAGGGGCTGAGGATGTCAGCCCGCCCGAAAGACACATTCTACCTGCTCCTTTTCGCCACCTTGCAGCAGCAGGAAAAGATCAAGGAGTCGATTGATGTCCTAGAGCTCTACCTCAAGCTTAAGCCCGACGCCAAAACCTACTGGCCCCAGTTGGCATCGCTCTACCTCAATCAGCAGAATGACATACGTGTCATCGTGACCATTGAACGTGCCCAGAAGCTAGGTTCCATGGTGAGCCCGAAAGACAACTTCACTCTGGTTGGTCTCTATTTCAATATTGGCCAGTTCGATTACGTCATTGACCTCCTTTCAAAAGGACTAAAAGACGGCACAATTGAGAACGAGCAGAGGAACTGGGAACTGCTTGCCGCTGCCTATATGCAGCAGCACAAGGAGTTGAAGGCGATCGAGGTTCTCAAGGAAGCCTCAAAACTCTACCCGGATGCTGGCTCACTCTTGGCGCAGATTGCGCAGACCTACTACCAGCTCGAAAAGATCGAGGATGCCTATACCTTTGCCAAGGCAGCAGTCGCGAGGAAACTCGAAAAACCTTGGACCACAGAGCTCTTCCTAGCCTACGTTTCGTACGAGCTGAAGAAGTACGATGAGGCCTTGGTAGCGGTCAACAAAGCGGCCGCCTACCCGCAAGGAGCAAAGGATGCTGAACGCCTCAAGAAAGGCATTGAAGACGCCATCGCTGAGGCGGCTGCCCTCCGCGAGCAGATTGCTGCCGAATCCGGAAAAAAAGCGCAGAAGCAAAGTGCTACAAAGTCGCCTGCCGCCCAACCGTCCAAAAAGTAACGTTTTTCACTATCGAACTTCATGAATAAAGCTTACTTCATCGCCCCCTTGATCATGCTCCTGATCTTTGGTGGATTCTATTGGAATTTCGCCAAAGAGTATCAGGTTAAGCAGGATGAGAAGGTTGCCGCCCAAAAGAAGGCAATCGAAGACAAGAAGAAGGCAGAGCTTGATGCCCGAAAACAGGCAATCGAAGATGCCACCCGACTGGCCGAGCAGCGCATCCGTGAGAAGAAGGAAAAGGAAGAAAAGGATCAGCGCGAAAAGGAAGCTCGCGCAGCCGCAATAGAAGCCCGCGAAAAGGCTGCCCGCGACCAGGAAAAGCTCAGCAGGCAGGTTGTCCGTCTGACCAAGGACATTGAGGAGGAAAAGATTGCCATCGCTCAAGTGGAAGAGACGAAAAAACAGAGCGTTGCGGAGGCCGCCTTTCTCCAGAAGGCCGTCAAGGAATCTGAAACCAATGTGAAGGGACTCCAGACAGTCCTCGACAAAATCAAAGCCGCCGACGATGCGCGCGCTGCCGCTGACGCACTCGCCGCAGCAGCGGCCGCTGCCGCCAAGGGCAAGAGCTAACCCCTTCCCACATCAAGAAATGAACAAGTTCTATCTCATTGTCCCCATCGTGCTCTGCACGCTGTTCGGAGTCTACTACTACAAGTTCATCCAAGAGGAGGGTGTCAAAACCGAGCTGCGTGCCAAGGCAGCCAAAATTGCCAAGGATGAGGCGGATGCCAAAAAGAAGGAAATTGAAGACAAGGCGCGCAAGGACGCCGACGATCGGCAACAGAAACGCTTGGCGGAGGAGAAAAAGAAGGATGATGATCGCCGCGCCAAATGGGAGGCACAAAGCAAGGAGATCGCCGATTCAACCGCCAAGTACAATGCCGAAGCTGCCAAATACACAAAGCAGATTGCCGAGCTCGAGGCTCAACTTAAGGAAATTCGCCAGAAGAAAGACAATATCACGAAGGAATCCTTCGATCTGAAGAAGAAAGTAGAACTTGCACTCATCGCGAAGCGTGACGCTGAGCTCGAGATCCAGCGCATGGTTAGCATGGTGGCAAACAAGGCCTCTGAGAGTGCCATCGCCCGCCCGCCGCCACCGCCACCGGTCGAGAAAGCCAAGTCCAAATAGTCCACGCCAACTTTCACTGGCGGCTCCGATCCAAACGGAGCCGCCTTTTTTTTCTCTTCGCCGACCTTCCTCAATCTCGTCCTGCGACAAGGCTCATTGTGACCAGCCACAATCTCTGCATGAGCGCAAATGGCGGCACAACGTGCAACCTTGCGCAGAGCCAATGAGCTGATCAGCGTCCAACAACGCCATGGATTTCCCTGCGGTACCAACCCTTCTGACCAAGCGCGATCTTCGATCGAAGGATCTTGAGCTCTTGGATGCCGACGAGCTCCTCCAGGTCTATGCCTGGATGCATCTGGCGAGGACTGGTGACAACAGGATCCTTGAACTTTTTCGCCAAGGGCTGATCAAGGGAACCGTGACCGGTGGACAGGGAAGTGAGGCTTTGATCGTCCCACTGGCATTGTTGGCAGACAAATCCAACGATGTTATCTCCTTCACACACCGTGGCTTCGGCGGGCAGCTGATCTGGAGCGGACATCTCGTTGAGCACCTGTGCCAGTATTTCGCCAATGCCATGAGCCCCACAAAAGCGCGGGAAGGAAACGTCCATCATGGTGACCCCGTAAATCGTTCTCTTCCAATGATCAGCCACTTAGGGACGATGATTTCCAATGTCATCGGCCTGACTGATGCTCAACGCCGTCAAGGCAAGCCAGCGGTTGGCTTCGCGTTTTTCGGCGATGGGGGATCCAGCACCGGCGATGTCCACGAATCTCTGAATCTGGCATCCCTGCTGTCCTTGCCCATCGTTTTTGTCATCGAAAACAATCGGTATGCCTATTCCACGCCGCTCAGTGAACAGTACGCTCCGGGTACCGAACTCTGGAAGCGTGCCGCGGGTTACGGCATTGAAGGGTATACTCTCGATGCCACCACCGACCTGAATAACATCGCAAAAACGCTATCGACGGTCATCCGGCGCGTCCGAGAAACCTCCCGCCCGATTCTCATTGAGGCTCATGTGCTTCGGTTGAGAGGACACGCTGCCTACGACACGTGCAATTACCTGGCCCCGGGCGAGGCAGAGTCCTTTCAGGCAGCCGACCCCGTTCCCCGCTTCCGCGATGAACTTTGCAAGTCCGGACACGAAGAGCGCGTTACAGCCATTGAGTCCGAGCTCAATGCATTCCTGGAGGCATGCATTCAACAGGCGTTGGCACAACCGCGTCCGTCACCGAAAGGGATGCAGGACGACTTGTTCGAACCCGAGAGCCCGGAATTTCCGTGGAAAGCCTCCCCACCCCCTACGGAACCTCTCACCTTTGCCCAAGCTCTCAATCATGGTCTACGGAAAGTTCTCACCGAACGCCCTGAGGCGATGATCATGGGCCAGGACATCGCCACCTACGGAGGCGCTTTCAAGGTGACAGATGGCCTTCTATCCACTTTCGGGCGCAAACGGGTTCTCAATACTCCCTTGGCGGAAAGCGCATGCACGGGCTACGCCATTGGACTGGCGCTTGGAGGGATCCGACCCATTGAAGAGTTTCAGTTCGCCGACTTTGTGACCGAAGCGTTCACACAAATCACCCAAAACGCAGCCACCTACCACTTCCGATCCGGGGCAGCCGTTCCCCTCGTGCTTCGCCTCCCCTGCGGCAGTGTTGGCTTGGGTTCGTTTCATTCACAGGAATTGGAGTCGGTGCTGCTTGGGATTCCCGGCCTGAAAGCCCTTTACCCCAGTACGCCTCAGGACGCCTTTGACTGCCTGCTCGCAGCCTACGAAGACAACAATCCCGTCCTGCTTTTCGAAAACAAAGCGCTCTACCGGGGTCAGAAGCAGTCAATCACTTGGAATCCGCGCTATCGCGACGTCTGGCACCCACGCAAGCTCAGGGATGGCGATTATGCGACGCTGGTAACCTACGGCGAAATCACCCACCTTGCACATGAAGTCAGTTTGTATTTTGCCACAGAGTACGAGCGCAGTTTCGATGTCTGGGATCTTCGTGCTTTGTCGCCGTTAAACCTAGACAACATATCAAACTCGCTTGCCCGCACACACCGGCTCATCGTTCTTCATGAAGGGCGTTTGACCCATGGATTCGGCGCCGAACTCGTTGCCCGATTGACCGAACTTCACTTTTTTGACCTGGAAGCGCCTCCGCTGCGCCTGGCTGCCATGGATCTGCCGGTGCCCTTTGCCCACGAGTTGGAGCAGGCCTATCGTCCAACTTTCACCAAGACTGTGGAACAGATCGCCAATTGGATGGCGTAAAATTAGCCTGTACTCCGTTGATGCCAGACGCACCTGATTCCTTTTCGTCGTGCAGTTCGAGTTGTCCAAGCCTGCCATGGGGAGATATTCGGCTTTTTGCAATGGACGTCGACGGTGTACTCACCGATGGGACAATCCTCGTAGGATCAGACGGCATGGAATCCAAGCGGTTCTCCATCTTGGATGGATTGGGCCTGGTTCGCCTGAGGGATGCCGGCATCGACCTAGCATGGATCAGTGGGCGTGTTTCAAAATCAACCGCGATTCGGGCGCAGGAATTGAAGATTGCCCATCTTGTACAGGGACAAAGCGACAAGATCTCGGTGCTTCAAGATCTCGCATCCCGGCTGGGCATACCCCGGCAAGCGTGCTGCTACATGGGTGACGACGATATCGATGTTCCAGCAATCCGCTGGGCCGGCATCGGTGTCAGCGTAAAACGTGGCATGGCCTCTGCCACTCGTGCAGCGCTCTACATCCCCTCAAGGGAGGCTGGTCAGGGAGCAGTCCGCGAGGTTTGCGATCTGATCCTGGCAGCAAGAAGGGGGATGCCCTTCAAGTCATGATCTTCCGATTGATTCGCACCTGCGCTCTGATTGGACTGACTTTCGGAGGGCAAGCCCTACCCGCGGCAGGACCGAAGATCACGACCCACGCACCGATCAAGAATTTCTCCTTGCCATCATTTAACGAAAAGGGATTTCGCACCATGTTGATTCGGGGCCGTGAAGCGGTCATGCTCAATGCAAACGAGGCAAAACTTGACGACATGGTGCTGACGCTCTTCTCGGGCGATGCGGATGCGCGCGTGGAAACCGTGTTTGTCAGCCCATCCGCCCGTGTACTCGTCGAGCAGCGCGTCATTTTTGGCGAGGAATCCGTTCGTGTGGTGAATGATGATTTCGAACTTCTGGGAACGGATTGGCGGTATGATGACCCAAAACGAACCATTCTCATTTCAAAGCAGGCGCGAGTCGTGTTTCGTATGGAACTTAAGGATATCATCAAATGAGACCGAAGCTGCGCATTCTTGTCCCGCTGACGGCGCTTCTTGCGGCATCATTGAGGGGGGCCGCTGATGTTCCACCCACGGTCATCGAAAGCACGTCTCTCGAGATGCGGAGCACGGATGCTGAAATCACCGCTGTCTTTGATCAGAATGTCGTCGTCACCGGCAACAACCTCAGGATCAGCTGCGATCACCTTGAGGTCGTCGCAACCCGCATTGGTGATACCACCGAAACCGTGGGCAAGCCCGACAAATTCAGGTCGCTGATCGCCATCGGGCGCGTGCACATCGTCCAGGGAGATCGGGAGGTCACCTGTGGTCGGGCGGAAGTTTTCCCCGGTGAGGAGAAAATCATTCTTACGGAGAATCCCGTCGTGATCGACAAATCCGGCCCTTATGTGGCGTCAGGCACCAGGATCGTGCTCCTGAGAGGAGAGCGGCGACTGTTTGGAGACAACATCAAGCTGACCGGCCCTGGGTTGAAGGACCTTGGGTTTGACAAGGAGGCACCCATGAAGACACCGGCGCCCGAACCTGTGGAAAAGAAATAGGAGCCTGCCCTGCAAGCCAGTTCGGGTATAATCTCAACGGCAGTCACCATCTTCAAGTGCTCGAAATCCCTCCAGCAATGCCTGCGGCCAATTCGTCGATCCGTACCGACGGGCTCGTCAAGACTTTCGGCACACGCACGGTCGTGAACGGTGTCAACATCGGTCTTTCATCGGGTGAGGTGGTGGGTTTGCTCGGGCAAAACGGTGCTGGAAAGACCACCACTTTCTACATGGTGGTCGGCCTCATACAGGCAACGGCGGGTTCCGTATACATCGACCAGCGCAACATCACGCGTTTGGGCATGCACAAGAGGGCCCGACTTGGGATAGGGTATCTGCCGCAGGAAGCTTCAGTTTTCCGAAAACTTACTGTGGCTGAAAACATCCTGGCAATCGCCGAGGCGATCGGCATTGCGCGCAGGCATCGTGCATCCCTGGTCGAACGCCATCTGACAGACCTGCAACTCCTGCATGTGGCTTCGCAGAAAGCCTACACGCTTTCCGGCGGCGAGCGTCGGCGTCTGGAAATTGCCCGGGCGCTGGTTTCCCAACCTAAATTCCTCCTGATGGATGAGCCTTTCGCCGCCATCGATCCCATCTCCGTCGGCGAAGTACAGCGCATCATCGGCGAATTGAAGGCACGCGGCATAGGCGTTCTCCTCACCGATCACAACGTTAGGGAAACGCTTCGGATAGTGGATCGCGCCTACCTCATGCACCAGGGACGGGTCCTTACCCAGGGTTCGGCGGACTTTCTGATAAATGATCCCCAGGCGCGGGAGTTTTATCTTGGCAAAGACTTCGATCTGTAAAGCGATCTCTCTTGTCGTCGGCATGCTCCGGCTTCTCCTTTTTCTTCATGCCCAAAGTCATTCATGGGATCACCGTCGCGCATTTCCTCGAGACCTACCGGGAAAAGCTGAAGATTGAGCTGGTAACCGGTGAACGTGGGCTTCACCGGATGATACGCGAGGGATCAATCAATCGGCCCGCGCTCGCGCTCACGGGATTCTTCCGCTATTTCGCGAACAAGCGCATCCAGGTCCTTGGTTCCGCGGAGATGACCTATCTCAAGACGCTCACGCATCAGCAGCAGATCGAAATCTTCACGGAAATGGTCGAGCGCCAGGTCCCATGTCTCGTCCTGACACGCAACTACAACCCCACCCCGCCGCTCCTCGCTGTCGCCCAGGAAAAGAACCTTCCGATCCTCCGTACACCCATGATTACGATGAACTGGGTGAACATGGGCACCCTCTGCATCGATAACGAGTTCGCCCCCTCGACGACCGAACATGCAACCACGCTGGATATCCGCGGTGTAGGGGTCATGCTCAAGGGATCGTCCGGCGTGGGCAAGAGTGAGTGCGCGCTCGCCCTCATCGAGCGTGGCCACTCCCTGGTCGCCGACGACCTGACCGTCATCAAGCTGCTCGACGAACGTGAACTCATGGCCTCCAGCCGTCCCCTCAATCGGGGATACATGGAATGTCGTGGCATTGGCATAATCAACATAGCGGAGATGTTTGGCGTGAAATCGATCCGCCTCGACAAGCGGGTCGACATGGTGGTTTCGCTACACGAGTGGACACCCGAGGCGGTGGAGGAACGCACGGGACTCGAGGAAAACAAGTACGACATCCTGGGCCTCCAGATTCCCCATATCGAACTCTACGTGCGGCCGGGACGTGACATGGCACGGCTGGTCGAGGTTGCTGCGCTCACGCAGGCGCTGAAAAAGATGGGGCACGATCCCGCCAAGGATTTCAATGATCGCCTCATCGCCTTCATGACGCAGAAACAGGATCCCTCCAGGCCGGTATCCATCCACCCACTGCACCCATGACAGCAATCGCTCCACGTGTGCAGCCCCAGACGCGCGTCGAATTTCCATGACATCTCCACTCCGTTCAGACGGTCGCCTTCCCGATCAGCTCCGGCCCATTCGATTTGAGGCAGGAATTGCCCCACATGCCACGGGCTCGGTGCTCGTGTCATTCGGCACCACCCGCGTGATCTGCGCCGCGACGATCGAACCCAATGTTCCCACTTGGATGAAACAACAGGGAGTCAAGGGCGGCTGGCTTACCGCCGAATACTCGATGCTGCCCTATTCAACTCACGAGCGTAAGGCACGCGACATATCGAAAGGCCGGATCGACGGCCGCACGGTTGAAATTCAGCGCCTCATCGGTCGATCCCTTCGGGCAATCATCGATCTTCAAAAGCTCGGCCAGAACACGCTCTGGGTTGATTGTGATGTGCTTCAGGCAGATGGCGGCACTCGAACCGCCTCGATCACGGGAGCCTACCTCGCTGCACGTCTTGCGATCCAGAAGCTCATCGACGCCAAACGCCTTTCCGAAAACCCGCTCAGCGATTCCGTTGCCGCTGTCAGCGTGGGAATTTTCGAGGGTCGCGAACTTCTCGATCTGCCTTATGCTGAGGACAAGGATGCCGAGGTTGATTTCAACGTGGTGATGACCGGCCAGGGTCGTTTCGTCGAAGTGCAGGGCTCCGGGGAAGAGGCCACCTTTAGTGGCGATCAGCTTCAATCCCTGTTGACCCTCGCTAAAAAAGGCCTGAAGGAAATCGCAGCGCTCCAGACCGGTTTCCTCACCCAGCAGCTCCTGAAATCCTAAGTTAACTTCGGCTTCTCCGGAACTGGGAGCGCATCTTTGAGCGAACCGAAGTTTCCATCCTCGGCGGCGCGAATGAAGCCTTCGGCCACGCTCTTGAGTTCCTCCCAGCGTCGTCGGATCTGCTTTGCCTCGTCCCGGGTGATGTGGTTGTCTGCCGCTGCAGTGGCAATCACGGCCAGCATGTCCGCGAACTCCTGAACAATCGCATGGGTCGTGGGAATCAATGAATTCGGATGCGCTTTGGTGGCCTCAGGATTGGCAATAAAAAATCCCCCAGCACGCTCGCAAACCCATTGCGCTATTCGTGTATCTTCCGTCGCCTTCAGGAGCTGATTCACGCGATCAAGCGGATTATGGGCTCCGCTGCCCGTCGCGTCGCCAGGCGGTTCGGCCCATTTGTAAATCAACGAGAGCGACAAGCCC
>CAUJJL010000037.1 GCA_963205455.1 Verrucomicrobiota bacterium | reverse complement strand
GGCCTCCCTCAAATCCCCGCCAGGATCCCGCCTGGTCATGTAGAACGGCCGAAATCCCGCCACATGATCCATGCTGCCCGGCACATACTCCGATGGCTGCGGAAGGAGGAAAAAGAGCGGCCCCATCGCCGTCCACGACTCCGCGCTCATCGAGGCTTCGTCGGAATACCTCCCCACATAGAAAGGCCAGGCATTCACTTCGCCCCCACGCAGCTCCTGAAAAAGAATGCCGCCAAACAGCGCGGCAAGAGCCCACGCCGAAGCGTGCCGGATTGCGGCAAGGAAAGGCAGGCGGCTCATGGTGTTCAAGGTGGCATTCGGTCGTCTCTGCATTCATGTCACCAGCGCCCCATCGGACACAGGTTACCATGAATAGTTAGGCGCCTAATCAAAAATATATCGGGTGCAGAAGGCAATCGCTATGTCACTCCACTCAACCCAACTTTGCCGATAAGGTTCCATAAACACCCGAAATTCAATTCGATCACCCTGCTCTCAAACTCAATTGATTATGAATTGCATCGACGACCCCTTTAGCGCATCAGCTCAGGGATTCCATTTCCATGCGCATTAGCGGTGGCATTGCAAAAGGCGTGTCGCTCTCGGTACCGGCCGGCGACGCCGTTCGCCCTGCCACCGATGGGTTGCGTCAGGCCCTCTTTTCGAGCCTCGGGGCACGCGTCGAGGGAGTGAAGTTTCTCGATCTGTTTGCCGGCAGCGGCGCCTACGGCCTTGAGGCCTTGAGTCGCGGTGCCGCCCGCGGTGTCTTCGTCGAGTGCAGCCTCCGCAGCCTGACCTGCCTGCGACGCAATCTGCTGGCCGTCGCCAAATCGCTGGGAAAGCCCGCAGACCAACTCGCAGCCATTTCCTCGGCGGATGTCGGTGTCTGGAAGCCCCACGCAGGCGACCCGCCCCCCGATCTGATCTTTGTGGATCCGCCCTACGACTTGATCGTGGGACTGGCTCCCGCACTGCTCGGGCGCCTCGCACGATGGGTCGATCCCGCAAACGATCCGCTGCTGTTTTTTGAAACCCCCGGAGAGATCTCAATTGTATCCGATGAATGGATACAATTCAAGCGACTCGGGGGCACCAAGCCGCGCCAGCCCGGTATCTCGGTTTTCCGCCTGCGCCCGCCAGCCTCCGGCTGATTTGACGAATCAAATGCGGCCCGGGTCGAAACGACATCCTCGTCCTCTACATCCGCCCCTGCTGCGCAGCGATAATCCCGAGCGCCACCACCATTGCAGTCTCGGCGCGCAGTACCGGCTCGCCGAGATGCACCAGCGAAAATCCATGCGCACGCAGCGTATCACGATCACTCGCTCCCCAGCCGCGCTCGGGACCCAACGCCAGACACACCGGACGCCCCGGATCGATCTCCACTTGCCCAAGGCGCATGCCCGCCTCGTAGTTGTCGAGCGCCAGCAATAGGGGGCTTGACCCATTCTCAAGCGGAAGTGACCTGGTTGCCTTCGGCCCAGCCAACTCTTGCAGGGACCTCGTCCACGTCACTTCCGGGATCCGCGTGTCAAACGCCTGAGCAGCACCCGCGAGAAGGTGACGCCTCCACTCTCCCGATGACCACAGCGTGCTGGCCGCGTAATTGGGATCACTGCGTTCCGTCGCAACAAAATGGAGCGTGCTCACCCCCAGTGTTGCCGCCTCCATCAGAATTTTCCTCGCCGTCTGTGGCCGCGGGAGCCCGATCATCAGCGTCAGGGGCACGCGCGGAGGCAAGGTTGCTCCCCAGTTGAATTCAAGTTCGAGATGGCCCGCGGCGATACGGCGCAAGATGGCCTTTCCACGCGGCCCGTTCACCCGGCCGACATCGAAGGAGTCTCCCTCCCGTCGCCGCAGCACCTCGAGCACATGCACTGCACGCGCGTCCGCGCGCGGCAGGGGCGACTCCGTTTCCGTCGTTTCAAAGAGGACAAGGTTCACAACAAATCGGTTTGCAACTCCACGCAGCGAGGTTGTCTGCAGGGGCGCCCATCGACAAGAACGGCCTGATTGCATCCCGCCTGCCTTTGTGCTTTCTCCGAGCAGGCTTGACGTCCGCAGCCGCCTCGAAAAGCGTGATGCCGCCTTTGCGGGTGTAGTTTAGTGGTAAAACTCCTCTCTTCCAAAGAGGTATCGTCGGTTCGATTCCGTCCACCCGCTCCAAAATTGCAGGCTAGCCCACTAATACAGACCATTGAGTTAGGTTAGTCTTGTTTGCGTTGCTCATTTTCCCTTCTAACCCTTCTAAACTTGGAGGCCTAGTTTCTATTTTAAAGAACAAAACAAAAGCAGGGCGCTGCTCCCACGATTGGAGATTCCGAATTGGCGGCATTTCCTGCCCCTAAATTTCCAAAGCAACGGTCCGTTGCTCTTCTTGACTCAGGATTACCATGACTTCCGTAACCAGCAACTCCCCAGAGAATCTCAACCTAACTGAGCGCGACCTCAAGCCGGTCAAGGATTTGATCGATGAAGTTCGCCGTCTTGAGTTAGCGGAAAAGTTGGCGTTCGCGGCGCAAACCTGGCTGAATGCCTTCACTCAGTTCAAGAAAGCGAGAAACCGCTACGGTTTACCGACCTCCAAGTCCTCGAAATATTTCTATGGCCTAGTCTTGGCGGACCTTAAAGCAACTGGGAAGGCCCTTGTCTACTGCCTGGAGGAACACATGTTCGAGGGCCCAATCAGCCAAGAAAACTTTGAGGCCTGCGTCCGTGAACTAGAATGTGATGACGCCATCTTAGAAATGGGACTATTGGATGACGATGCGGATTTTCGCCGGATAGAAGATGCTCTTGGCAGTGTGTGACAGAGGAGCTTCGAGATCTATTGCGGCTGTACGCTGCTTTGCAGGAATGTTTGCCGAACGAACAGGCGCGTTGTGCTGCTGAGTTCAAAACAAAAGTAAAGGAAGTGGCCACGTCAAAAAATTTCCCCCATTGGGAGATATCTGCATACGTCCGCAGGCAGTATGAGAAACAGAAGCAAGCCGACGAGAGAAGGCAAGGCAGAGGAAGAACAACAGAGTCTTCTGAACCCGAAGCGACACCACCCTGAGGTCTCATTCTTAGCCTCGCGCTTGAAACGTCGACAACTTGCTCTGCTCCTCCCGCATCAACAGCTCAGGCAGGTTCCAGAAACAAATGCGCCACCGCAGCGAAGCGGGCGGGACAAGGTGTTCCTTCACCTGAACAACCTTGGGCTGGCTTGACATGCCGAATGGTGACTCACAAATGTATCACATCATGACTTCCTTCTCAACAGCAACGGTCCGCGAACTGCGAGGCTCGTTTCCCACGGTCAGGAAGCTGGTCGAATCCGAAGGATCCGTCATCGTTTCCGAACGCGGGCGCCCGAAGTACCTTCTCAAGCTTTATACCCCTCCTCCCGGCGCCAAGCCCAAGGCCAAGGACAAGGACTATCTGGCGCGACTGAAAAAATTTCAGCCGCGTCCCATCAGCAATACGGCGGCGAGGACCCTTCACGAAGAGAATCGTGGCGACCGCTGATTCCATCTACGTCGATCCGAGCGCGCTGCTGAAGCTTTACCTTCACGAACGCGAGTCGGCGACGATGAGCCTCTGGCGGGAGAAGACCAGGGGAGCCTTGCCCATCACGCACCATGGCCGGGTGGAAGTCACCAACGGGATTTGCCTGGCGGCGCACCGGGGAGGCATCACGGAAGAAGCGCTCGCGGACGCCTTGGCGTCATTTGACGAAGATCTTGCCATGGGGCTCTATCGGCAGGCAGATCTCTTGTGGCGGGCTACGTTGACCCGCGCCGCGGCTCTTAGCCGAGCCTATTCCGCAAAGCTGGGGACCCGCTCCCTCGATGTGCTCCATGTCGCCAGCGCCCTCGAATTGGAGCTGCGATCCTTTCTGACCTTCGACAGCCGCCAGCAGGAACTCGCCTCCGCAGTCGGGCTCAAGCTCGTAGTCCCAGGTCCGCGACGCTGACAATCGCAGGAATCGAAATCGACGATACGATTTCAGGAAGTCCGAGGCCGCTCTAAAGGATCTCGATCTTCAAAGCCGAGATTTCCGAAATACGAGAGTCTTCGTCCACCAGATAGGACCTTCCCGCTCGCTGCTTGATCGAACTGTCAGAGCCAAATGAAGCCAACAGGACAGAATTTTTTCCCAGTGGTTTTTCATGGGATTGCATGTCCTCGACGCGCATTTGTGGCAGTGCTGTCTCAGTTGTTGTCCCGTCAACCTCCCGTGGTCCCCACCTCAAAGCATGAACTTGTTTTTCATTTCGTTTGCCCGCATCGGAAGTACCGTGGCCTGGGGCCTCCTGGCTTGTTGCCTCCCTGCTTTCGCTCAGTCCACCGGCGTGATCGAGGGGCGTATCACGAGCCAGGCCAGTGGCGATGCGCTGGGAAGGGCCCAGGTCAAAATCCAAGGCACGAATTTCGAAACGCTCACAAACGAAGCCGGCGAATATCGCTTCATCAATATACCTGCGGGTACCGTGCAGGTGACGGCAGTCTACAGTGGGTTTGAGCCTGCGACACGATCTGCAGAAGTTATCGCGGGTCACGCCGTCACGGTTGATTATCCTCTGCGACTTGTGGAGTCCGCTCGCGCAGAAACGATTGAGTTGGAAAAGTTCACCGTCACTGAGCAGGCGCTGACCGCTGAAGCTCTCGCAATCAATGAGCAGCGCGTGGCCGACAACATCAAGAATGTCGTGGCCTTTGAAGAGTTCGGAAACATGGGCGAAGGCAATCCGGGAGAGTTCCTCAAGTATGTGCCTGGTGTCTCGGTCACGTTTGGGCCGGCAATTGCCACCAGTATCGCGATTCGTGGTCTGCCAGCCAACGGCACACTGGTTCTTGAGGAAGGGAATGAGATCGCCTCCTCGACCGGCGACCGAAGCTTTGAACTCACCGGCGCAGCCACCGGCAATATCGAACGCATAGAGATTACCAAGTCTCCAACTCCCGACATGCCGGCAAACGCAATCGGGGGATCGATGAACATCATCGGCAAGAGCGGGTTTTCGAGTCGCAAACCTCAATTGACTTATAGCGCATTCTACACGGTGAACACCCTGCGGGAAAACCCCAATACTGACACTTTGACCTTCCGCCGACGAGTCACCAACACATCCCATGCCTCGGCGCGTCCAATCCAGCCAGGTTTGGATCTGACATACAAACTGCCGGTCAATCGGTCGTTTGCACTTACCGCGAGCGCCTCGGCCAGCAAGCGCTACTATGACATGGATTACGACACCACGACGTGGAATCACAACAAGCTGGTGGCAGTCAGCTACGTGAAGAACAATACAATCCAGCTCTACGACAAGAAGCTGCTATCGCTTGCCGCCGACTGGAGGGTGTCGAGAAACGATACGCTGCGCGCAAAGGTTCAATACTCCTCAGAGGACTCCTTCTCCACGCAAAATCCCTTTACGATCAACTTCAATACGGGTGTGTCCGGAGATGCCGATGCCATCAAGACGAACGGGGCAACAGGTGTTGTCACTCCAGGAGCCGCCAACTTCAATTTCTACCGCACCACGATCAACTCCTCGATCAGCTATGTCCATGAGGGTGAGGTGTGGAAAGTCGACGCCAACGCATCCTACTCCCAAAGCGGGCGCAAACGTCGTGACATGGATGACGGCTTCTTCAACACGATTACCCAAAGCAACACTGCCCTAACCATGCAGGCAACGGGCATCAGCCAGATCCACAACGGCCTGCTGCCGCGCCTCGTCGCCACGAAAGGTGGAGTCGCAATCAACCCGTACGATGCCGGCGCAGTTCCGGTTACCGGAGCAACCTCTACCACATTGGACGTCGACACCAATCTCACAGCGTTCCGACTCAATGCCGGACGCGCGTTCAACACCCGGTTCCCGATGGCACTGAAGATCGGGGGAAGTTTCTCTGAGAATGCAATCGACACGGAAACCGAAACGCGAACCTACACGTTGGCAGTGCCCACATCTGCCGGAAACAATCTCGCTCGAAACCTCGGCATCGTCAATGAAGCGTACTCTGCAAACACGACCTACCGCTTTTACGATGACCACAGTGTCGTGCCGGTCTTCCGCAACAGCGCCTCGCGGCTTTACGACCTCTATAAGCAACACCCCGACTGGTTCACGCTTAACGAAGCAGCCAATTACACGAGCCGTGTAAACGGATCTAAGGAGCTTGCTGAAACCATCATTGCTTCCTATCTCCGCCTGGATGGGCGATTCATCGACAATCGACTCCACGTCACTACGGGCGTTCGCTACGAACACACGAAAGATGAAGGGGCCGGTCCGCTGAACGACATTGTCGCCACCTATCAGCGGGATGCCAACGGCAACATCCTACTAAATGCGGCGAACATGCCTGTGCGTATTGTAGGCTCAGCGCTCACTCTCGCGCAATTGCAATACAAGGAACGCGGTTCGTATGCCAAACGTACGTATGACGGCTACTACCCGAGCCTGAATGCATCCTTCAATATCACTCCAAACCTGATCTCACGCTTTTCGTATGCACGGACCATCAGCCGCCCTCCCGTATCGATCATTGCGCCAGGTATCACCGTGACCGCGCCGACATTTGAATCGGGGAATGCCACGCCAAACTCAACAGTGACCGTCGGAAATCCAGGTCTGCTTCCGTGGGATTCGAACAGTTTCGACCTGACACTCGAGTACTACCAGCGCAAGGGCACGACGATAACTGCCGCAGTATTCCGTAAGAACATCCGCGACTTCTATGCTCTGACCACCTCTGAGGCGACACCAGAACTTCTCGCCGAGTACGGGCTTCCGTCCGAATTTATCAATTCAGACATCCGCACCTATTCAAACTTTGGAGCGGCCAACGTTACCGGCTTCGAATGGAGCATTCGCCATCAACTGAGTTTCCTTCCGGCGTGGGGACGGGGCCTGAGCCTGTTTGTCAATGGAACCCATCTGAGCCTAAGTGGCGCCAATCAGGATGACTTCGAAGGTTTCTCCCGCCAAAATATCAATTGGGGCGTGAGCTTTGTCCGACCGAAGTTCCAGGCAAAGGTCAACGTCGCCATGGCCCAGGAAGTGCGGCTTAACCGCGTTGCGGTCAGCGCCAATGTCCTGCCCGACATGTTCCGCTATGTGGCGCCCCAAACCCTCGTCGACTTTTCCTTCGAATACCAGTTTTCGAAGAAGCTTTCCCTCTATAGCAGCATTCGGAATGCGCTGCAAAGCGACAAACGCACCTTGCTCATGGGTGACTTCACCCCGGATTTTGCACGGATAAGTGTGTCGCAGCGGGCGGGAAGCCTGGTGACGCTCGGGGTCAAGGGCGTGTTTTGATTCGAGCGGTTTCCACGGTCATCATGCGTTCCATGACACTTACCAAAATTCCGGATGGTGTCTGGTCATTTCTTGCCGGTGTCGTTTTGACGCTGAGCGCCAGCCTTTCGAATGCAAATCCGGCCACGGTCGTTTACGTGGCCAATGCCGAGAACTACACGGCTCCGCAGGTGCGTTACACTGGAAGACCCTGGGTCATCAGCCAGTCGGGCTATCTTGAGGGAACAGGCAAGGGGCACCGTCTACTCGGGATGCCCGCGCCCGGGGCAGGGGATTTTGTCGCGACTTTCGACTTAGGATTGCCCCGTGAACGACGCGAAAGCTCGATCGTAATCGATTCTGTGAGCGAGATCGTGATGCGCGGCGAGACCGGAGCCTGGGACTTGAGGGGACGCTTCTTTCGCTCCGGAGAAAAACCAATTCCGGTGAAAGCACCGCCTTTTAAGCCTGGAATGGAGTTTACCGTCTCGGTCGAGCGGGTTGCGGGTCGGGTTCGGGTAGTGGTGGCTGATAAGGAAATCTATTCCGGCGCATGCAGCACCGCGGCATTGTCAAGTATCGGGCTCGATCCGGGAACTGGTGTGGTACGCCTCAACACATTTACCGCGTCCGGCAACATGCCCCAGGGCGCGAACCGATTGTTCGATAATACTTTTGGGATGCAATTGCGGCACAAGCCTACAAGTGCACGTGACGTTTTTGCTCCGGTCATTGTGCGCGAGGCTCCGACCAACGAGTGTTCCCTCGTCGCGCGATATGATGGTACGATGGAGATCTATTTTGTCAGGAAGCCGGCCAGCGATTCCATTTCAGTAATCAGCTCGCGTGATGGCGGGCTGACATGGAGCGAGCCCCGGATCGCTTTTCCTATTCCCGGCAAAGCATATTATGCGGTCAAGGCGGTTGAGGATCGCAATCACGACTTGCACGCTGTGTTCCACATCTTCGGTCAAGGGGATGGGGGCTACAATGGCAGGCTCTATGAGGTCTATCACATAGTGAGAAAGTTTGGCCATGACGACTGGTCAGCGCCTCAGAAGATAGTCCCCGGTTACGTTGGATCGATTCGTGGCCTGACAGCATTGAAGAGCGGCCGCCTGTTACTCGGCGTCGGCAAGGCAATACCAGAACGGCAGAAGGCGCCCGCCAGCGGTCCTGATTTCGGATGGCACGATACCATGGTCTACTACTCAGACGACGGAGGGCTGACATGGCATTGCTCGCCCGATGCGCTCAGACTCGAGCTCAAGAAAAAGTTTCCGACCCGATACGGGGCAGTCGAACCTGTAATGATCGAACGTTTGGATGGCGGGGTGTGGATGCTGGTGCGAGATCGGGGCGGCTTGTTGTGGGAATCGCACTCGGCCGACGGGACTCGATGGGCGGCACTGCAACCAACACATTTCATCTCGTCAGATTCGCCGGCGGAATTACTCCGGCTGCGCGACGGTCGCATGATATTGCTGCTCAACGCCTGCCAGAATTGGGGTGACCGAGTCAGTTATGCGGCGGGAGGGAGGGAAGTGTTGCACGCCGCAATCAGCTCCGATGACGGCAAGACCTGGAGCGGGTTTCGCGAAGTCCTGAACGAGACGAATCTTGTGGGCGGCGGAGATCGCGGCACTGCGTACCCTTCCGCCGCAGAAACTCCGGACGGCAAGGTGGCCGTGGTGAGCGGACAGGGGCATGGCAAGCACGCGATCTTCTTGTTTGATCCCGATTGGTTGGAGGAAACCGTTGCTAAGGACGACCTGGCAAGCGGACCTGTCGGTTGGACCCAGTACGGGGACGAACACATTCGGGTGACTGCCCTGCAGCAGGAATCGCGTGCCCTGGCGATCCCCCTGAAGGCGTCAGGTCAATGCGGCGCATCGTGGAACTTTCCCATGGCGGCAGACGGCGAGTTGGCATTGAGGATCCTCGTACCGGCAGGGACCACATCCCTGAAGCTCAGCCTGAATGATCACTTTACCCGAATAGATGATCGCGAGGCAGCGAATCACGCCGTCTATACTTGGACTGTACCGGTGGACGAAGTGTCGAATTCGGACTGGGAAGAAATTGAGCTGAGCTGGCGGAACGCTGATAAGGGAACGTCCCTTTCAGCAAAGCTGACGGGGTACCCGCCAGTGGTGTTAGGCGCGAATCGCAACGCAGTCTTCGGCGTGAACTACCTGCGGGTCGAATTCACAAGCAACACGAATGTGGGTGAAGTGTTGATCGCAGATGTTGCCGCAAAAAAGCTCGCAGGATCTGAACGCGATTGAGCCCGTTTCCTGTGCCTCTCAGCCTTCGGATCAGGAAGGCGCGTACCTTTTGCCAGCGACGAGTTCCTGGTTTCAAGCTCTCCTCTTTGAACGATGAAAATCTCCATTTGCCCGGCGTTCCTCCTTTTTCTCGGCCTGCAAACCGCCGCAATCGCAGGTGAAAAATCTCGTTATCCGATCCCCGATTTCGGAGTAATCTACAACGACGATGCAGATCTTGCCTATGTGGTGGCGGACCGCGCGCGGTCGGAAGCCCTGTTGCGCGAGAACATCGCTGCGCTGGCAGACACGCCCGTGAAAACCTTGGTCTACTGCCTCGGCATGGGGGGTGACCTGATGCTCTACAAGACCAAGGTCGCGAGTCAGGTCGGCTGGCGCAAGGCTCCGGACGAGAAGCCCGGTTCCCTCATGGCAAAACGGATGGAAAACGCCCGGGTCTGTATCGCACAAGGGGCCGACGCTGTGCGGACTGCCGGCGAAGAGGCCAAGGCGATTGGACTCTTCTTCGTCCCGAGTCTACGGATGAACGACGCCCATTTCATGGCCAATCCGGATGAGCATGCAATGACGGGTGAGTTCTGGTTCAAACACCGGGAGGAATACACCATCAAGGATTCGCCCTTCCCCTTCCAGCCTGCGTACGGGAACCTGCTCGATTATTCTCACGCCGAGGTGCGCCAGCATCGGCTCGAAACGGCATTCGAAGCGATCGAAAGGAATCAGGATTTGATCGATGGATTCGAACTCGATTTCAATCGCTTCCAGGTTTTCTTCCCAAAAGGGAAAGCCGCAGAAGGCGCTCCAAAACTTACGGAAATGGTCCGGCAGGTGAGAAACCGACTGGATCGGTTGGCGAAGCAACAGCAGCGCCCGCTCTATCTTTTCGTCCGGATTCCTCCCTCCCTCGCTGATGCTCGTTTTGCGGGTCTGGATGTCGAGACGTGGATTCGCGAACGATTGGTGGATGTCGTTTCGCCCGCGCAGATAATGACCCTCGCGGGAGATATGCCGATTCGAGACTTGCTGGAAATGGGCAGGCAGCACGGAGTGAGAATCTATCCGTCGCTCTATCCGCGTACGAGTTGGCGGCTGCCCTTCCCGGAAAAGATTTCGTCGAATCGATACCAAGATGCGCAGATCAGCAGGGATGCGACTCTGGACGAGATCCGAGCGGCTGCCGCCGGTTATTTCGCACTACAAGTCGACGGGTTTTATCTGTTCAATTTCTACAATGCTTTCGGGTCACTGCGCCCACAGAGCGAATCGCTCTATCGGGTTTTTCGTGATCTCGCGCGACCACAGAATCTCCGGGGACAGCCCAAAGTGTACGTGGTGACCAAGTCGTACTACAACGACGGCCCTGGCTCATACGCCTACGGCAAACAACTGCCCTCCAGCCTGGCTCGGTCGACACCGCTGGCGTTGACGCTTCCCGTGGCAGAAGATCCGACCGACACGGCGTTTCCACTGAAGCAGTGCGAGTTGCGCCTGGGGCTGCGAGGCATTGCAACGGATGCGATTGTGGAAGTGACGCTAAACGGAAATGGAATCCTCTCTGGGCCCTTGCCACGGGAAAACACGTGGTCAACACGCGAAATCCTCGGTGGAGTACCCAAACAAAAGGATGCAGCCGAATTCTACCTCCATATCCCGATAGGAAGCCCAAGGCTCGTAAAGGTTGGGGACAATACAATCACTGTCGCCATCCAAAGAGCTTCAAAAGTTGCGGTTCTCACCGATTGCGAGCTGCGCTATGCCTATCATAACGATCTGGATGCTTTGTGGCAGCGCAAACCGACACCCTATAACGTCTCGGCGCCCGGCTCCTGAAGTTCATCGGCGGCTATCGTGGATTGGACAACGATCGCACCGTGTTTCCCTCATAAAATTTGGGAAAGAAGAGATTGGGTTCCGGAGGCAGCGAACCTTGGTTCACGAAACGGATCATCAGACGGGACAGCCGGTGTCCATAGGAGTCCCCGGAGAAGCGATAATGCGTGATCGAGGGGTGCACGGTCTCGAACACGTACTCGTGGTCACGCGCGATCAGCGAAACCGTGTCGGGCACGGATAGGCCGCGTTTCAGCAGGTAAATGATCACCGCAAACACGTAGTGCGGCTTGGCAACGAGCAGGGCGGTCGGCGGGGTGTCCGATTTGAAAAGGACATCCAGTTTGGCAGAGATATTGAGCGCACTGCCGTTGTGGCGCACCACCGTGGCCTGGGCCTCGCCGCGGGCAACGCGCGCCTCCACGGCTTCGAGAAAACCTCTTTCGCTCGCAAGGTCACCGGCTACACCCGAGTTTGGTACAATGAACGCAATGCGGCGGTGACCCTTTTGCAGGAAGACGCCGGCGGCGTGGCGACAGACGGCGCGATAGTCGACGTCAAGGGAAGGCAGGTTGACGCCATGATGACAGGAACCGAGCACCAGCGTGGGCACCGGTTGCTTTGAACACCAGAGCTGGAGTTCCTGGCTGACGGAGAGCAACACACAGCAGAAAATGCGCGTTTCACGCATGAAGGCCTCAAGCTTTCGCTGTTGAACTCGGGCGCTGCGAGATTGACAGACAAGCACCTCCGTCGCGAAACCATGCTCCGCCAGGTGCGTCCTCATGGCACCAATCCCTTGATAGGCGGTTTGGCCGGCGCGGGTGACCGGCTCCGGAGTGACCAGAAGAACGAGTTGGCTTTGCTGGTCGACAGACTGGGGCGCAGCGGCAAGAACACGATTCCTGCGACCCTGGTGAATTTCAATCAGGCCTTCCTTGGCCAGCAAATGGAGAGCGGTGCGTATGGTGGGTCGGCTGATCTGAAAGGTCTCGCATAAACGCCGCTCACTCGGGAGATACCCTTCCCACGTGCGGTCAGCGATGGCTTTTCGAATGGCCTCGGCCACCTGTGCGGACAGCGAAAGACGCTTCGGAATCACGAAGGGTGGAAGCGAGCTGCTCATAATAAATGACCCGTTGTTGGATTCAGGCCCAGCGATAATCGCAGGGTTGGATGGAGACGACGACACTTTCGTCTGCCGTGCAACTTTGGTTTGTAATTCCAACGCCTCTGCCGCCCGAGCTCACGGTGGATGTCACTTCCGTTGAAAGAATGCTCCAGCAGGAAGCAGAATAGAGCGCCGTGGCCTATTCTGATTCATGAGCAACTTTCAGGACTATCCTCTGAGAGACCCATTCCGAAGTTTCATTGAAAATTGCCTCGCGGTCCGCACGCCACATGAAAACCCTGCAGAACGCGTCGCCTGCACCTGATTCCCAAAATCCCTGCTGGCAGCTGGTTAACTGGGAAACAATCTGGACCAGTGCTTTCGCTTTGAAGGGCTGCTGAGCGTGGCCTTAGGCTGGCCCGAGCTTAAGTTATCCTACCATGAACCCGGCACTTCCCTATCAGGATACCAAGCCACAGGGCTCAGCGGACTTCTACTACGGGATAAACGCCACCTTCAGATTCATTCTCACGCGCCTCGGCCGCAAAGGCTGGCAATCGTATCTGGAGTCGCTGGGGCGCGGCTACTTCGAGGCCGTCAATGTTCGTTGGCGCCAGGGAGGACTCCCGGCAGTGGCAGCTTACTGGCGCGCCTTCTTTGCCGCGGAGCCAGGTGCTGAGGTAGAGGTGAGAGAGGCTGGAGATCGGGTCGAGATCGAAGTCAGGCAGTGCCCGGCAATCAAGCATCTCCGCGAGGGCGGACGTGAAATTGTCCCTGAATACTGTCAGCATTGCTACTTCCTGGGTACCGCTCGTGCCGAGGCTTGCAGCCTGACAATGCGCCTCCAGGGAGGCAACGGAAGCTGTCGTCACACCTATGCGCTGCCGGGTGCGGCGTTGCCTCCGCAGGACATGGCGCAAATTCGGGAGGCAGGCGCATGATCGGCTGCTACGACTTCTGCGGTCACTACGAGTGGACCTTCGACTGGCTCGAACAGGTGGGAGGCAGGGAGCTGCTGAAGGCGTATTGGGAAGAGGCCATCAGTCGTGACAGCCAGAGGCATGCGCGTGACCTGATTGGAAGGAAGGGCTTCGATGGAATGGCAGAATACTGGGGTCACACCTTGTTGGAGGAATCCCCGGATCGCGGTTTCACGATCTCCCGGGCGCCGCAGGTCTTTCGCATAGACATGCATGACTGTCCATCGAAGGGATTCCTCCTGCGCAACAAGCTCGAACACTATTCGGACTATTGCGACCATTGCATTGGCTGGGTCGGCCCCATGATGCGTGATGCGGGGTTTGTCATCGATCATGAGCACAATCATCGGGGCCAATGCTGGTGGGAAATGCATCCCGCCTCCGAGGCCTCCGCTCCACCCCTGGAGCCGGGTGCAGTTTCAGGGAAAATGGACGTGCGCCTTCAGCCTGACTGGGCTCCCGCGAATGTCGTGTTCGACTGCTTTGACAAGGCGACCTCCGTGGACGGCAACCGCAGCGTGAAACCCGAACCGTGATGCTGAAGTCAGCAGCGGCAGGCAGCTCGTCACACAGGTCTACCGAGGCCTGCATAGGATCACAGATGAAAGTGCCCTCCGCACCCGGGTCGACGAGGAACACGTAACTCAAAATGCCGTCCAGAAACGCTTCAGCGTGCAAATCACGGCAACAGGTCCTTTGGTCATAAAAATTGCCCAGTTTTCCCGGTTTGCAAAGGGAAGCGGTTGCCATTGACGCTGGGCTTGACGGGAAAGTGACAACCGTCCCCGCATCCGCTAATGCGATCCCTTACCCTCTTGCTCTTTTTCATCGGCCTTGCGGCGCAAGGCCGATCTCATCCGTCGGCGCGGATCGTGGCCTTCGGCGATTCCACGACAGCACCTCGCGCATCTCTGACGGCCTACCCAACCCTGCTTGAACGGGACTTGAATGCCCGCGGCAGCGTGACGTGCCAGGTGATCAATGCCGGCGTGCCGGGTAACACGACCACGATGGGGCGGAAGCGTTTTGAAACCGACGTCCTCGCAGTTCGTCCGACACTGGTGATTATTCAGTTCGGAATCAACGACTCGGCATTTGATGTGTGGAAGAACCCGCCGGCGACGACTCCCCGCGTTCCGGTCGAGGAGTATCGGAAGAATTTGCGTCACTTCGTGGAAGCCTCTCGTGAGACGGGCGCCGCGGTGATTCTCATGACCCCAAATCCGTTGAGATGGACGCCTGCCATGAAGAAAAGGTATGGCAAGCCTCCCTACGATCCATCCCGCCCCGACGGCTTCAACCTGACGCTGGTTGCTTATGTCGACGCCATGCGCGCTCTGGCGAAGGAAATGAACGTGCCGCTGCTGGATGTGGCGCGAGTGTATGCCGCGCTTCCGCCAGAATCGGTCGACGCATTGTTGCCGGATGGCATGCATCCCAGCCAGCGTGGCCATGACCTGGTGGCACAGTTGCTGACCGATGTGATCATGGCCAATCCCGGGCTGATTGCGCCGTGACTCTCCTTCTCCAACAATGCGGCCACGCCCGTTTCCTGCCGTCTTTGCCCTCATCTTCTTGGGTTCATGATTTTTCATCTGCATGAGAAGAGCCCGATGCGTTTTTCAATCCGCCGTTTTCGAGCCCTGTTCGTCTTTGCCGCTGGCGCCGTGATCGCGTCCAACGTCCCGCTCATCGGGGGAAAACCCTCGGAGCCATCCATCCCCTTCATGCCTCCTTCCAGAACATCCCATCCTTCCGCGCACTTTTCTCAGAAAACAGTATCAGCCGCGTGGGAACAATTGCCCTCGTATCCCCGAACACGGGGCGTCGCGGGAGTCCTCGCCGGGATGCATCGCGGCGTTTTGATCGCTGCGGGCGGCGCCAACTTTCCTGATCTGCCTCCCTGGGAGGGCGGAAAAAAAGCCTACTACGACGATATTT
>CAUJJL010000036.1 GCA_963205455.1 Verrucomicrobiota bacterium | reverse complement strand
CGTGAACGTGAAGCGGCCCGTGGCCGCGAGACTGACGAATTGATGCTTCTGTCCCATTAGGGTTATTTGCTTCCAGGCCATAGCCTGAAAGTGTAACCCATGTACCCGGACAAAGTGTTACCTATGTACCCGGTTCATACCCCTGGTCCGCGCACAACCTGTAGCGCAACAACTACGGACGCCGTTTCACATCCGTTTCGCTGACAACCGACTCTCCGACCTCGACGTGACCGATTCTGTCAGACCACACGACCCCTGGCTTAGTGGCGCGACCGAGCGCGGGCGTAGCCACTGTGATCAAGGGCTGGATAATTTCGTCGAGGAAGTTGCCCCAACGATCTGTGGTTGAGTGTGCGCGCCACAACAAGATGTCAGGTTGTTCTTTGGTTGCTTCACGCTGGTAAGCGAAAGCGGAGATCGTCAGAAAATGTCGTCCTCGCAGATCCTTCATGTCATCAGAGTACCCCGCATTCCCTAAGCCCCACTCCTGATCGCCAAGAACCCGGGCCCGGATCTCCCAAGCGTTAACCACCTGTTGCGCGTAGTAGACTGGCGTAACAGTGCCCCACTCGATCACGATCGTCAGCGTTGGTGGGAAGTCACGGGACGCGATCAGATAGTGCTGTTTAGCCAACGCCTCAATCACCCCGCGCAATATAGGCTCTTCCGCCGGCTTGCGCTGGTAGTGCTGTGCGACGTCACCTGTTTCCGAATAACCCAAACTAACCGGGACATAGTAGGCCGGGCGTTCCGCCGTGGGGGGAGAAATCTTTTTCCCCTCTTTGGTCATATCTGTGGTTACCACCATTAAACGCCTCTCCTTTGTCGCGGCTATAGCGACACCGCCAATAGCAAATATCAAAGTGGCCCAGAGCGCGCCGAGTTTGACTGAATACGTAATCCTCCTCGCTGGGGTTTGCTTCAATCTCATGATTGCGTTTCTACAGCAATTGAACACCAGGCGCACGCCCGAAAAAGCAAGGCGTAGTAATTCAATGGGCCATTCTGTCCATCAACTTCTAGGTTGGCAATCGTAAGCCCGGATAGAATCAGACAATTCATGCAACGTGACGCCGCCTCGCGACTTCATGCCAAGGTGCGGGACAGATAGCAGGATACTCCCGCCATGGAACTGACCGATGTGCTTAGGCGTAGGCTACGGATTGGCAACCGTATGCGGGACGCGAGGGGAGGAAATAGTGTGTGCCCTCCTCGATGTTTGCCCCGTGGTTGAATTCGGGGGCGGTTTCGGAGATGAGCTTGCGAAGGCTTTCGCGGGCGCGGGCGATCCGGCTCTTTACGGTGCCGACATTGATGGAGAGGGCTCGGGCGATGTCTTCGTAGGGAAGGTGAAGGGTGTTGCGCATCGTGAGAATCTCACGGTGTCGCGAATCGAGTTTCTCCATACAGGTGGCGATGAGGTCGGCGAATTCATTCGTCACGGCCTCCTGCGCCGGATCGCCGTGATCGGCGGGGATGAAGTCGCCCAAGGTCGCTCCTGCTTCCTCGCCGAAAGGACGATCGATGGATATGCTGTCCTGCCTGCGGCGCCGGAAAAAATACCAATAGCGATTGCGCGCGAGATTGAGGGCGATGCGGTAGAGCCAGGTTGCCAGGGAGGAGTCACCGCGAAAATTGGCGAGTCCCCGATGCGCGCGAATGAACGCATCCTGGGCAATTTCCTCTGCGTCGGCCCGATTGCGAAGCAGATTCATCGCGAGGCCGAGAATCCTGCCATGGTAGCGATCCATGATTTCCACGAAGGCTGATTCGTCTCCGGTGTTGTAGCGTTTGACCAGGCCAGCGTCATAGGCGGCCTCGGCTTTTGATTCGGCGAGCGCGCGATCCCTTTCATTGCCGCTGGTGCCGGAGGCACTCGTGGCTTCCGCGGCGGAGTCCCGCCTTCGGCCATGCAGTCGGGTCAGTGAGAACGGTGACGGTGATGGATGCGAGGAAGATGCAATCGTGGTGGCAGCGAACATCGACATGGTATGGCGGGTTGATGGTTGAAGCGGGCGCGGGTTCAGGAAACCCGTTGAGTCCCTATCTCAATCCGTGCCACATCGGATCCCGTATGCGTAAATCCACCCATCCAAGGCGTTTAACGCGTTGCCGACAAATCCACCAACCCTCTGAGCCGTGCAATCTGACCGATCCGATCCCCGCGTCTATTGCACTCTGCATGACCGCTTCGCGCGGCCCAGGGTAAGCTCACCTGTTTCCGGCTGTGGCGGCTTGGCCAGACGCGGATTGAGGTTGGAGGAAAACCCCCTTGAGCGGATGGAGGTCCAGGAGGTTGCTGTACCAGCCTTTCACTTCCGGACGCTGCAAGTTGTTCCGCACGTAGAAATAGATGGGCAGGATGGGGTTTTCGGCCGCGATGATTTCCTCGCAGCGCTGAAAGAAGGCGTAGCGTTCCGTTTCGTTTCCCGCGGTTTCGGCTGCGGCGATCAGACGATCGTACTCCGCGTTTGACCACCCGGTCTGATTGTTGCCATTGGCGGTGGTCATCGTGTCGAGAAAGGTACTGGGGTCGAGATAGTCGCCGACCCACGCATAGCGCGCGATGTGGTAGGACAGCGTTCGCATCGTTTCGACGTAAACCTTGGCCTCCTGATTAAACAGGGAAATCTCGATTCCCAATTCGCGCCGCCACATTTGTTGGATGGCCTCGGCAATTTGCCGGTGACCCTCGTTGGTGTTGTACAGCAATTCCACCTTCGGGAAACCCTTTCCTCCAGGGAAACCCGCCTCTGCGAGCAGTTGCCGCGCCTGTGCGGGATCATACGGCACATCCGCCTTTGCGGTGAAGCCTGCGATGTTGGGCGGGGTGAGATGTCCTGCAGGAATCTGGCCGCCCTTGGTCACGTGATCGACGATCTGCTTGCGGTTGACCGACAGTGTGAGTGCGCGACGCACGCGCGCGTCATTCAGGGGGGCCTTTGTCACATTGAACCGATAGAAATAGGTGGCGAGCATCGGATCCTGATTCAGCATCGGTCGGAGGGTCGGATCACTTTGGTACACGGCTATCTTTGTGATTGGGATGGTTGCGGTGATGTGCAGTTGCCCCGCGCGGAACATGGATTCCTCGGTCGAGGTGTTCTCGATCGGAAGGAAGACGATGGACTCGAGCCTGACGTTGTTCCGATCCCAATAGGTCTGGGATTTCTTCATCCGGATCAGCTTGTTTGGGATCCATTCAACCAAATCGAAGTAGCCGTTGCCGACGAAATTGCCGGGCCTCGTCCACGCGGAGCCGCGCTCATAAGGGCGCCCGAATTTCTCCAGGGTGGCGCGATGCACGGGGTACCATGCGGCATGGCAGACGAGTTTGGGGAGGTAGGGGACCGGATGCGTAAGTGTCAGGGTGAGCGTGTGGGGATCGGGCGCATGAACGCCGACGATTGAAAAATCGGAGATTTCCTTTTTGTAGTACCGCTCGCCGTTCTTGAGGATGAAGAGCATGCCTGCGTATTCCGCGCCAAGGCTCGGAGTGAGCATTCGTTGGTACGACCAGACAAAGTCGTTTGCGGTGACAGGATCTCCATTTGACCAGACCGCGTTTTTGCGCAGGTGAAACGTCCAGGCCAGTTTGTCGGGCGAGACATCCCATCGCTCGGCGACGGCAGGAACCGGTTCGCAGGTGCGGGCATCGTACTGCGCAAGCCCTTCCATGAGGGCCATGATCAGATTGAACGTCTGCTGGCTGTCGGCGATCTGCGGATCTAGGTCGTTGGGTTCGCTCAGATTGCCGACCAGCAGGGTTTGCGTGCGATTGCCTGCCTCGACTGCGGACTCACGCGTTCCGCATGCGGAAAAAAGAAGCGGGAATGCGCAGAGTGCGATTCCCGCTGACAGGCGTGCAAAAAGCGACGCGCGTTGCCTCACGGCGCCGGGTCGGCGGATGCGACCTCGCGCAGCCGGGATTCGATCGAATTCATGCGACCGGCGAGGTCGGCTTCGATTTTCTTGCGGTCCGTGCTGTTGACGATGCTCAACTTGGAGGCGTCGCGAATGACATTGGCGGGCAGGGTCAGGAGCCGTGTCAAGACACCCTGGTCCTTGAAGGAACTCAGGTAAAGGGCAGTGACCTCGTGGGAAAGCGCGAGGGATTCGCGTGCCACGGCCTGGGTGCTCGCGAGATCATTGTGCAGCTTCTGGTTTTTCGCCAGCTCCGCCGTGAGCAGATTTCCGACCTGATCGGAGATGCGCTGGCTGTAGTTGCTGATGGCATCGCGGGTGAGACCTTGATCGGAAGCCATCTGCTCAAGAATAGGTTGAATGCGGGTGGCGAGGCGGTCGCCCACCTTGTCGACCTGTTCATTCTGCTGGGCCTCTGCCTCCTCGGGTGTCTTGGGAAGCGCGTTGTAGGGCTGAATCTTCACCGCGATGGCCTCTGCCAGTTTGTTGACGCGTTCTTCGGCGGCCTTTGACATTTCTGCATCGGTCATGAAGACGTCTGCGGAACGTTTGGAAATGGCGTCCTTGAGGATGCCATTGACTGCGTCGATCTGCTTTCGATTTTCTTCCGAAGCGGCACGGATCTCCGCATTGGTTTGTTCACGCACGAGTGAGAGTTCGTGCTGCTGGGCCGCAATTGTCTCGGCAATCGTGCGCTTGTGCAGCCAATAGGCTGCGCCGCCGATGATCAGCACCGTGATGATCACGGCAGGGAGTTGTTCTTTAAGTTTTTGCCACATGGAGGGTTGGAGGAACAGACAGAGTTTAGTGCCGCGCGCGCAGAATGCAATGCCTTGGTGCGCGTGGGAATGGCATTGTTTTTGGAGCAACATGCATCACGTTCGCCACATGGGTCTCAATCGCGCAGAGCAA
>CAUJJL010000035.1 GCA_963205455.1 Verrucomicrobiota bacterium | reverse complement strand
CCAAACCTCAATCCGTTTTGCACCACAGATCACACAGATGAATACCGGATATTGTAAAAATACCTCCGACCTCTGACTTCTGTCTACTGCCTTTCATCCGGATCGTATCTGTGCAATCTGTGGTTCAAAGCGGTTCGAAAGGATCGGTTGCTCGAAACTCTGTGCATTCCGTGCACTCCGTGGTCAAAACTTCCAACCCCCAAACCGGTCACGACGAAGCGTGCCCCTCCCCTTGGTTCGTTTGTATTAATATCCGGATCGTATCTGTGTAATCTGTGGTTAATACTGTTTGAAAGGATCGATCGCTCGAGATTCCCACTCCGTGCATTCTGTACAATCCGTGGTCAAATTGCCGATCCGCAAACCGGGCACGACGAAGCGTGCCCCTCCCCCCATGCAGATTTCCGACCTCCGACCTCTGACCTCTAACTTCTGACTTCCGCCCTCCGACTTCCGACTTCCGCCCTCTGACTTCCGACTTCCGCCCTCTCCCCTTACCCCGCGGCTTTTCGTCTCGCGGAGGAAAGCACCGAGTCCACCATCATCCTGATTTCCGCCATACCGCCCGGCTGCAGCATCCAGACGGCGCCCACCATCAGCGCGGCGCAGAGGCTCGCCAGGAGGACACACAGCGTGTTGGAAGGGATGCCCTGCACAAGGAAGGGTTTGAGTGCCAGCAAGGCTGCCCCCATCACGACGCTCGAAATGAAAGGCCTCCTGAGCGTGGCAAAGTAGTCCCGCATCGAAAACGGTGATTCCCTTAGCGCAAGATACACCTTCGGCACCAGGAGCAGATAGGTCCCTGTTGCGCTCGCTACCGCCAGACCAATCGGCCCCCAGCTCACTCCGGCAAGGATGCCGGTCAGGCTCGCCGTCTGATTCATCAAACTCAGTTTCAGGTACATTCGCGAGCGCCCCGTCGTGAGCAGCACAAAGAACGTACAGTTCGCGCACTGCATGGCGAACGTGCTGATGCTGAGAATGCGGACCACCGGCGCCGATGCCGTCCACTCCGGACCGAGCAGCAGAAGCGTCACCTCCGGCGCGAAAACCACCGTGAACAGGCTGATCGGCATGGTCACAAACCCGACGATCATCAACAGCCTGCCAAAGTAGCGGCGGAACCGCTCGGGTTCGCCTTGAAGGCGACTCAGCGCCGGATGGACAACCACATAGACCGGACTCAACAACTGGTCGTTCGGCGCTGTGATCAACTGGTAGGCCTGCCGGTAGGTCGCCACATGCGCCGCGCCCCAAAGTCGCCCCAGCAGGAAACGATCGAGCGCGCCCGCGATCGAGGACAGGATATTGGCGACGGTGAGGTTGGCTCCGAAATTGAGCAGGGGTCTGACACTCACGCGGCGGTCGGGCAGACTCGGGATCCAGGGCAGGCAGAACCAGACCCCGGAGACCAGAATCACTGTCCGGGAAATCTCCCGCAGGACGAGCGCCCAGTAGCCGTAGTCCAGCGCCGCAAGCCCGATGCAGAGCCCCGTGCTGAGCACACTCGCCGACAGGCGCACCGCAGAGGTGGCGCCCATCTTCAGCTTGCGGGTGAGCAGCGCCTGATGCTGGACGAGAAAGCCGCCGAGAAACGTATTGATCGTCAGGCTCGCGGTGAGCGCGATCAGGCGCGGCTCCCGGTAGTAGGAAGCGATAAGCGGAGCGGCGGCGAGCAGCAGCAGCGCGAGCGCCAGGCTGGTGCCCGTATTGATCCAGAAAAGATTGCTGACCTCGGCATGGCTGAGGGTTTGCCGCTGGACCGTCGCCGACGACAGACCCAGCTCACGCACCTGTTCAACGATGGCCGTGATGGCCGTGACCATCATGAAGAGCCCGAAGTGCTCCGGGATGATCAGTCGCGCGGTGACCGCGATCGAGCCAATGCGCAGGGCAAAGTCCGCAAACGAGGAGGCGCTCGTCCAGAAAGCCGCGCGGATGGACCGGGTCTTTAGGCTGCCCTGAGTCCCCGCCCCCATGAGTCGTTCAAATCGCTCGGCTTTTGACATGCAGGATCGCCATTAGGACAGGTCTACCCGATGCGTGGTCACAGCGACTCGAAGAAAGCATGCATCTCTCTCCCGAACCGATCCATGTTGTAATAACTTTCTACCAGTTTTCGGCCGCGGCCGCCCATCTCGCGGGCCAGTTCCGGCTCGCGGTTGAGCCTCGTGATGGCTGCGGCAAGCGAATCGGGATCCTCGGGCGGCACGAACGTGCCGCAACCGGCAGTATCGATGTCGAGTTCCGTCTTCAGCGCGCTCGTGCGCGTGAGAATGACGGGCCGGGACATTACCATCGCCTCGAGCAGATTGGTGAACCCACACGCGGTTTCCTCCGTGGGATCATGCTTCACCACGACGAGCGATCCGGAACTCCGCGCGTAATGGTTGTGCAGAAGTTCCCGGTAGGTAAGCCTGTCCTCCCAGCCAGGTCCGCCCTGAACAATCTCGACATTGTCGGGCCACGCGAGGTCGGCGGGCACACCGTGCGCAATCACACGGATGCGCGCAGCCGTCTTGTGGGTTGCACCATTGAGCGTCGGAAAATCCCTGTTTGTCCGCCCGCACGCAAGAAACGCTTCAGGACTATAGGGCAATTGAGGAAAAAATCCCATGTCCATTCCCCAACTCAGACGGGTCACTTTTGCCCTCGGAGCCAGACGACGGGCGTGCTCCTCCGCAGCCGGATTGAGGGCAATGATTCCATCGTGCCCCGTCGCAAATTTAAGCGGCTCTCGTGCGTAAATCAGCGATGCGACACGTTGCTTCAACAGACCCAGCTTCCTGAGAAAAGGGAGCCAATACATCGTATTGTGGGCGCAATAGATGATGTCGTCCGGTTGCAGCCAGCTCCGGATCGCATGACGCAGCCTCAGGTCATGCGGCAGCGGCTTTCTGTGGAGGTAGAAGTCCGGCAACGCGCTTGCCACACCCACCTCATACCCATGCCGGAGAAGTTCAACGCAGCCCCATAGGCGGTTGGAGGGAATCAAACCAGCCTTGTACTTCTTCCACGTGGAAGCACCGCCGGAAACGTTGATGAACAGGACACGCCGCCTTGCGCGGGCGGAAGGCGATAGTATGAGCAGTCCATCCTGCTCGCGTTCGGTCGTGCCGCCCGCTGCAACCAGCGGCTCTTTCTTCGTTTCAATTTCCATGTTCATCGGTTGCCGTTAGCAGACTACCCAAAGAGGTTCATTGCGCATTCAGGTCGACAGGAGTTTCTCAGAGATTGAAGCCGCCTCCTTCAAATGAAATGCCTTCAACGTGTCCATGGCTGCCCTGATTCTACCAGAGACTTCCTTGCGCCGATCCGACCAAGCCTTCACCTGCGACCAGGCGGCATCCGCCTTGAATCGATCGGTGCGCACAACGTCCTCCTGGCGTCCGATTGAAAGCATGAAATCCATGCATTTCGCATTGTATTCGAGCATGATCGAGGGAACATGCGCGCAAAGCGAAAGGATCGTGGCATGCAGCTTCATGCCAACAAATGCGGTGAGCGTTTCCGCCGCATCAATGTACGGTTCAGGCCGGTCATGGGCACAGATTACGTGACCTGTGGTGTCGCTTTCCCTCGCCGCCCGCATCGTGATCGGCAGATCAGCAGGAAAGACCACCAACCACTTGACCTGCCATCCCTCTTTCCTAGTGTACTGTCGCTGAAATGACTAGACACAACGAGGGGCCGCGGTCAAGCTGCGGGTATGAGCAGAAAACCGACGGTTTTGGCGATGACGGCGGAGCAACGCACCGCCTTGGAGCAATGGGTGAATGCGCATGGCAC
>CAUJJL010000034.1 GCA_963205455.1 Verrucomicrobiota bacterium | reverse complement strand
CGCCGTCGACCGATACGTTCGGAAATTCCTGTTTTCCGAACATGCCTCCCAACGCAATGAACAGGTCTTCATCGGTATTGAGATAAAGCCCCGCCATCTTGGAACAGAAAAGGCCGGATAGCCTGGGCGAAGACCAGGTGGCGCCATAGTCGTACGATACCCGCACGCCATTCTCATCCTGCCCGGTCACAATCCAGCCGCGTTTCGCCGGATCGGCATTCCCCTCATTCCACGTGATCACCCGCTGAAACTGGATTCCATAGTTCCCGACGAACCCATTGTTGAAGGTCCGCTGAAACCGATGGGCGGCCGGCAGCCACGTCTGAGCCTGCGAGGCCGCAACTGCAAACAACGCAGCCAACCCGAGTGGCAGGAACGCCGTCCAGCAGCGTGAGGAGCGGTAAATCGGAAAGGATGAACGGGCGCTCATGAATCCGGAAATGGGCAGGAATCGTATCAACAAGTCACCTGGATTCCGACACGGGCACGAAGTGAAACCTGCCTTCGCTTCGTCCGACAAACCGAGTCAGCTCCATCATCAAGGTATCCAACTCGCATCCCTTTTCGCAAAGCTGTCCGCACAAACACGGTTCAGTCCTTCGCATGAATCGCACGCTCGATGGAAACACGATGAACCTGGGGAACGCCATTGACCGGCTTGTTGAAGTAGACCCAGCGGCCATCCCGTGAGAACGCAGGATTCACGTGCGTGCGCAGTTTCCATACGGGACCCGGAGATTCCCTCATAAGAAGTGCAATCGGCTGAGTGCTGCCGATGCGGTAGAGGGTGATGGTGACAGGATCGAGTTCATATTGATTATCCGTGGCGACGAATTTCCTGTCAGGGGAAATGCCGGGATGATTTCCGACGCCGAAAATTGTCTCCAGTTCCTTGCCATCCCTGTCCCACCGTTTTCCACGGAACCGAGGACCGCCATCTGCAGGCTTTGCAACGAACTCCTGCCCAAAGATCGTCGAATCATCAAACCACTGCTGGTGGAGCGGCTTCCTGGGTTGTCCAAAGAATCGAACGTCCGAGCCGTCCGTCCTGCACGTCAGCAGGTATTGCTTGCCCATCTCGGTATCCAGCCGGATAGACAAAAATGTACCTTCTGGGCTCAACTGCGCATGAAACAGGTTCCAAAATCTCGCATCGTCATTGCCAGCCATCTGGTCCTTCAACGGCCCAAAATCCCGCACCGTGTCCACGATCTTCGTAACCGCACCACCCTTGTAGAGATAAATGCCATTTGAGCCCAGCTTGCTGCCCTTCGGGTACTGCCGCTTGTCCACGGACATGGCGACACTTCCGCCCGGCGCGTCGCCGTGCCCCAGAAACCCTTCAATCGGCCCGCTCAGCACCTTCCCGCTCGCACTGACCACATAGGTCACCGGCACGTCGCCACTCTCGTAGGTCAGGTACGCGAGCGAATCGTTGTCGAGCCAGATCACCGCGGCCCCATCCTCCCAGCGGATTCTGTCAATATCCCGAATCTTGACGTGATGGGTCAAATTCACATCACACAGGTACAGTCCGCCGCTGCCTTCCTTCGGTCCACCGACACTTGGCCGCCCGTCGTACAGGACATAGGCGATCCGCTTTCCGTCAGGACTCTCGGGACAGGTGCCAAAGTATCCGATCTCGGACGCACGATCGACAGCAGACACCCGTTGGTGAAAGCTCGCGGCGGTCAGATCAATGACTGCTCCGGCCTCCGGGGCGCCACTGGCAATCGCTGGTGGGAAGGCTGCAAGGGCCACAAGGTGAGCAGCTACCGTGAATAGGTACGCGCGCGAATCGGCGGTGCGCCTTGTCGAGGGATTGGGTGTTGTCATCGATAAATGGCTTCTGGGTCACAAGCGTTTGCCACGCCGGAAGAAAAGGGACGCATCCAGCGTGCCGCGCCTCATCCAATGAAAGGTAATCGGGTTCAAAGAGCTTGGCGGTTTGCTTGAAAGCGCACACTCACGGAAGGGCATTCGCAACCTCGTATTTACTTGATCTATAAAGCAAATCAGCGATCCGTGCAATCTCTCCAAAATTTTCAGCATCGCGCCCCATCAATCCTCTCGCTCTTTGAAATCAGTCCGCTAAAGTCGGTGCATCATGCGTCCCAATCGGCCCCCTCCAATCCGTCTCCCCCTGTTGCCTCTCCTTCTGGTCGCCGCCATTGCCACGGCGGTCCATGCGGCACCACGCAACATCATCTTCATTCTTGCGGATGATCATCGCTATGACGCGATGGGATTCCTCGGGCATCCTTTTCTCGAAACGCCCAACCTCGATTCCCTCGCTAAAAACGGCGCCTACCTGAAGAACGCGGTCGTCACGACCGCCCTCTGCTCGCCCAGCCGGGCCTCAATCCTCACAGGGCTCTACGCGCACAACCACGGCGTGATCGACAACAATTATCCCGTGCGGGGTGACCTCCTGTTCTTTCCCCAGGTACTTCAGCATGCCGGCTACCGCACCGGCTTTTTCGGAAAATGGCACATGGGCGGCGGTGATGCCGGTCCCCAGCGCGGCTTCAACCGCTGGGTCAGTTTCAAGGGACAGGGCGAATACTGGGCCGACAGCCGTGGGACCGATCACAAGACGAACGGCCCGACCAACAAGCTGAACGTTGACGGCAAGCTCGTGCCCCAGCGAGGATACATCACGGACGAATTGACCGACTACGCCGTCGAGTGGATGAAGAGCATTCCCAAGGATCAGCCGTTCTTCCTCTATCTCTCACACAAGGCCGTGCATTCGCAGTTCGTTCCTGCCGATCGCCACGTCGATCGCTACAAGAACAAGCCCATTCCGGTACCGGAGTCACTCCATCACCACGAACATGCGCCCATGTGGGTTCAAAACCAGCGCAACTCCTGGCATGGAGTGGACTTCCCCTACCATACGGACCTCGACATCGCGAACTACTACCGCCGCTACTGCGAAACCCTGCTTGCCGTTGACGACAGTGTCGGACGCGTGCTTGCCGCGCTGAAGGAACGCGGGCAACTCGAAAACACGCTGGTCGTCTATGCCGGCGACAACGGCTTTGCCTTCGGCGAACATGGCCTGATCGACAAGCGCACCGCCTACGAGGTCTCGATGCGCATTCCGCTGCTCATGCAGTGCCCCGATGTGATCAAGCCGGGTCGCGTCGTCGAAGAAGTCGTCGCCAACATCGACTTCGCACCCACCTTCCTTCAGGCCGCGGGCGTCAAGGAGACGATGCCGAAGATCGACGGCCATAGTTTCTGGCCCGTCATGAAGGGCGAGAAGGCAAACTGGGACAACGAAGTCCTCTACGAGTATTTCTGGGAAAAGAATTTTCCGCAGACCCCCACCCTGCACGCCGTGCGCGACGGCCGCTACAAGTACATCCGCGTGCAGGGGCTGTGGGACATCGACGAGTTCTACGATCTCCAGAACGACCCCGGCGAAACCAAGAACCTGATCTTCGAACCCGGGCTCCAGGACACCATCCATCGCTACAATGTGCGCCTCTTCACCCTGCTTGAGGCCTCGCACGGCGAGGAAATGCCCCTTCGCCCCGATCGAGGCCAGTCCCAGAACCTCCGCCGCGCCAGCGGCAGCCCCGCAGCCAAGTTCCCTCCCGAACTCCTGCGCTGAGAATCAGACCTGTCGGGCACGTCTCTTCGTGGGCGCTCTGCGTTCCCTGAAGACCTCCCCCTGCAGTTCACGCAGGCGCTCCTGGACATCCCGGAGCGCCTGCCTCCCCAGAACTGTCGCCTGGTAATGCGAAGTTTTTTGCCCACGGGTTGCATGGACGCGCTGAACCGTCTTCAACCACCCGAGCCTGCATAGCCGCGCGAGCATCGGATAAAGCGTACCGGGACTCACCTGGTACCCGTGTTCACGAAGCTCCTCCAGCATCCAGTTTGCCACAAACGGAGCTTCGCAGGCGTGATGAAGGATATGAACCTTCCAGAGCGGACGAAGGATTTCACGCTCGACTGCGGATGGTTTCTTGGGATTCATCGATTACGGCTATCGTAAACGGTGGCCGTCATAAAATGTGGAATCCAACGGCATAAGTGAGGTACTTCCTGTAACCATGCGCCCTCAGCGCCGTCTCTGTCAATTCCACGTCGCCACTTCCGTTTTTGAAAAGTGGTCGACAGTTCGGAATATCTCCCCTTCCCCCGCATGAATGTTCTCGATACGGCGCTGCGTCGGCCGTTCACGGTTGTCGTCCTGGTGCTTGCGGTCGCGCTGTCTGCCGGTCTCGCCATCCAGCGGATGTCGCGGGACATCTTCCCCCCGCTGGGCGTCCCCACGATCTATGTCGCCCAGCCCTACGGGGGCATGGATCCGGCGCAGATGGAAGGCTATCTGACTTACCGCTACGAGTACCACTTTCTCTACATTGCCGGGATTTCGCACGTGGAGTCCAAGTCGATCCAGGGCGCTTCAATCATGAAGCTCCAGTTTCACCCTGGAACCGACATGTCGCAGGCGCTTTCCGAAACGATCGCCTATGTGAATCGTTCTCGCGCCTTCATGCCAGAGGGAACTCCCGCGCCCTTTGTCACCCGGTTCGACGCCGGCAGCGTGGCCGTGGGTTACTTGGTGTTTTCGACCGACAACCCCAATCGCACGCTCGGTGAGATGCAGGATCAGGCACTCAATCGCGTACGTCCGACGTTTGCGACGCTGCCCGGCGTCTCCGCGCCTCCTCCGTTCGGAGGAAGTTCGCGCGGCATCGTCATCAACGTCAATCCCGAGCGCATGCGAGCCTACGGCCTATCGCCCGACGAAATCGTCCAGGCCATCGCAGAGGCCAATCCTATCAGCCCATCCGGCAACATGAACATGGGGGACAAATACCCGATCGTCGAAATGAACGCGATCGTGAAGAACCCCAAGGACCTTGAATCAGTCCCACTTAAGGCCAGCGGCGGCCGGGCGGTCTTCCTGCGCGATGTCGGATCCGTCGAGGACGCAGCCGATGTCACAACCAGCTACGCGCTCGCAAACGGCCTCCGCACCGTGTACCTGCCTGTGACGAAGCGCGCCGACGCTTCCACACTCTCAGTCGTGGAACTCGTGAAGCGAAACATCCCCGAGTTTCAAAAGATCCTGCCCGACGACATCAGGGTCAGCTACGTCTTCGATCAATCCCCGGTCGTCAACCGTTCCATCCGCGACGTGCTCAAGGAAGGGGGCCTCGGCGCGATTCTCACCGGCGTCATGGTGCTGCTTTTCCTAAGGGACTGGCGAAGCGTGTTCATCGTCCTCGTAAACATTCCGCTGTCGCTTCTCAGCGCCGTCTTCGCGCTCTGGCTCACAGGTCAGTCGATTCACCTGATGACCTTGGGCGGGCTCGCGCTGGCCATCGGCATATTGGTGGATGAGTCCACGGTGGCTGTCGAAAACATCCACACGCACATGGGCCGAGGATCAAGCCCTTCCGAAGCCGCCTACACCGGAACCAGGGAAACTGCGCTGCCGCGGCTTCTGGCCATGCTTTGCATTCTTGCCGTGTTCATACCGGCATTCTTCATGGTTGGCGCGGCCAAAGCCTTGTTCGTCCCCATGGCACTCGCAGTCGGATTCTCGATGATCGCATCGTACCTGCTCTCGAGCACGCTTGTCCCCGTTCTTTCCATCTGGCTTCTTCGCCGCGGCGGAACAACAATCCACGAAGCGTCCTACTTCGAGAAGATGAAGCGTGGGTATGCCAGCGTTGTGCAGGGCATCGTCACGATTCGATGGCCGCTGACTGTGCTTTATCTTGCCGCCTGTGCCGCCGTGATCTGGCTGGTTGGCGGGCGGCTCGGCACGGAAATCTTCCCTCATACTGACAACGGGCAGTTTGCGGTGCGCTTGCGCGCTCCCAGCGGAACCCGCGTCGACATCACGGAATCAATCGCAAGAAGGGTCCTGGATACCATCAATCGCGAAGCGGGCGGATCCGACCGCGTGGAGGTTTCCATCGGCATGGTCGGCGTGCACAACTCAAGCTTTCCGGTCAATCTCATTCACCTGTGGAACGGAGGACCCGAGGAGGGATGGCTCGCCGTGCAGTTCAAGCCGGACGCCGAAATGCACATCGAGGCGTTCAAGGAAAGGCTCCGCACCGTCTTTGCACGGGAATTTCCGGAGGTACGCTTTTCCTTCGAGCCGCAGGACATTGTCTCGCGGGTAATGAGCTTCGGATCACCGACGCCGATTGAACTTGCGATCAGCGGCTCTTCCCTGGCGGTCAGCAAGGGCTACGCCGACCGGATCATCGGGCAAATGAACAAGATCCCTTTCCTGAGGGACGTGCAGATCGCGCAGACGCTCGACTACCCCACGGTCACTGTGAATGTCGACCGTGAACGGGCGGGGCTGCTGGGCGTGAAAATGGCCGATGTGACACGCTCGCTCGTCGCTGCCACAACCTCGAGCCGGTTTACCAAACCGGTCTATTGGGCCGATCCCAACACGGGCATCAGCTACAATGTGCAGGTACAGATCCCCGAGGCAAAAACGACTTCGGTCGAGGATCTGGGCAACGTGCCAATCAAATCCTCCGGGAATGTCCCCGTGCTGCTTCGCAACCTTGCAACAATCGGCAACGGTACATCGCCCGGCACCTACGAACGCTACAATGTGGCCCGGCTCGTCAGCATCACCGCCAACCTTTACGGTGCAGACCTGGGGACGGCCATGCGCGCGATACGAAAGGCCGTGGCGGATGCAGGTGCCGCTCCCGAAGCACGCACGAAGGTCGAGTATCGTGGACAGATCATTCCCCTCACCCAGTTGCTGGATGGCTTCCAATCAGGCCTGCTGATCGCGGTGGTCGTGATCTTCCTGCTTCTGGTCGCCAATTTTCAATCCGTGCGCCTGGCGCTCGCCGTCGTTTCAACCGTGCCGGCCGTGCTCGCGGGCGTCGTTCTGTCCCTCTGGTTCACCGGTACGACATTGAACATCCAGTCCGGCATGGGATCCATCATGGCCGTAGGCGTCGCAGTCGCAAATTCGATCCTGCTGGTCACATTCTCCGAGAAGTCACGCATTGAACGCAGGGATCCGATCGCCGGAGCCGTGGAGGGAGGCAGCAGTCGGCTTCGCCCCATCCTGATGACGAGTTGTGCGATGATTGCCGGCATGCTTCCCCTTGCACTCGGAACCGGCGAAGGAGGCGATCAGACCGCACCGCTCGGTCGCGCAGTAGTCGGCGGCCTGGCCGTCGCAACATTCGCCACGCTTTTTGTCCTGCCGGCCTTCTTCGCCATTCTCGCGGGTCGCAAGGTTCGCTCCGTCTCGCTGCATCCCCGGGATCCCGGAAGTGAACACTACCGCGGCGCATCCTCAATCTGATCCCTTCAATCCACTCACCATGAGACTCGTTCGTGCGGTCAGTATCGTCACAGCACTCGCCGGCGCCGCTTGCGCCTTCGCGCAGACTCCCCCTGAGGTCACCGTGGTGTCTCCGCGCCGCGGAGGAATCTACCGCTACGTGACCCTGCCGGGCACCCTGCGCGCCAATCTTCAGGTCACCTTGCATGCCAAGGTGGCGGGTTTTCTGAAATCGATCTCGGTCGACACGGGTGATACCGCAAAAGCGGGTCAGGTGCTTGCCGAACTGGAAATGCCCGAACTCATCGCTGAACGCGCCCGCCAGCAATCCGAACTCAAGCTCGCCCGCATCGAGGCGGAACGCATCCAGCGGGCACGAAAGAAGGCACCGGATCTTATCCCTCCGCAGGTCGCCGACGCCGCTGAGGCGCGCCTAGCCACCGCCGAAGCGGGACTGGAACAGTACGAGACACTGCTGGCCTACGCAAAGATCGCGGCTCCGTTCGATGGCGTCGTCACCATGCGATACCTCGATCCTGGAGCGTTGGTTCCCGCCGCGACCGTCGGCGGCAACCCGCAATCCGCAGCAATCGTCACCTTGATGGACTACTCCACCATCCGAGTCCACGTTCCAGTGCCAGAGATTGAGGCCGCTCACATCCGAATCGGGCAACCGGTCATCGTCGCGACGGAGTCGATGCCGGGCAAAGTGTTCACCGGCTCGGTCAGCCGCCATTCCGGTGCGCTTGATGAGCGCTCCCGCACCCTTCTTGTCGAGGCAGACCTTTCAAATCCTGACCTCATGCTGCGCCCAGGAATGTATGCGAATGTGAAGGTGGGCGTGGAGCACCACTCCGATGCCCTCCTCGTGCCCGCCGCGGCGCTTGTGCGCGAAAAGGCCGCGGGATTCCTCTACCTTTTCGAGGACGGGAAAGCGAAGCGTGTTTCGGTGAAGTACGGCTTCAATGACGGCTCCAGTGTCGAAATCCTTGAAGGCCTTCCAGCATCTGCTCACGTGATTCTTCCCGGAAAAAACACGATTGCCAATGGTCAACCCGTCACGCCGATGGAGGCCCGATGAACGGCCCCAACCTGTATCGTCGAAAGCGAACGGTCTGGTTCCCCCTGGTAACCGCACTGTCGGTTTCCTTTGCCTGGTCGCTCCGCGCAACCGATCCGCAGCCGATCGATCTTGCGACCGCGCTGCGGCTCGCCGGCGCCAGCAACCTTGATGTCGAAATCGCCCGCGAAAGGGTGAACGAGGCCCGCGCCGCCAGCGATGCCGCCCGCGCCCGTTTTTTCCCTTGGGTCGCCCCTTCGATCGTCGTTCGTCGGCATGAGGAAAACGTACAGGATGCTGGCGGACGCATTCTGGATGCGGACAAGCAATCGCTTGCCGCCGGCCTCGCAATAAACGCACAACTCGATCTGGGAGAAACCTACTTCCAGAACCTCGTCGCAAAGCAGGTTCTCAAGTCCACAGAAGCGGCGTTTGCAGGTCGCCAGCGCGAAGCGACCTTTCGAGCCGCAGCGGGATTCTTTGAACTGATGCGCGCGCGCGCCGCTGTCATCGCCTCCGAGGAGGCCGCGCGTGTGGCGGGTCTTCATGCCGCGCAGATCGGAATATCCGTTGAAGCAGGACTCTCCTTCAAGGGTGATGCCTCCCGCGCCCGCGCCGCTCACGAGCGCGCGGAACTGGTGCTCCTTCGAGCGCGAACCGATCAGCGTATCGCAGCCGCCAGGCTCGCGGAGATTCTCCGCCTTGATCCATCCGTGGAACTGATTCCCGATGAAAGCACACTCGCCCCGATGACGCTCGAAGCACCGGGCGACGATCTAGGGGACCGGATTGCCCGTGCGCTTGCAAAACGACCCGAGATGGACGAATCAGCCGCCCGGCTGGCCGGTGCCCGACTGAATCGCCGAGCCGCCACCCAAGGCCCCCTGATTCCAACCCTGGGTGCGCAGGCTTCGATTGGCGGTCTCGGAGGCGGCCCCGCGGGTTCAACGCTTACGCGCGATTTCGACATGAGCAGCGACCTGAGTTTTGGCGTCAGTTGGAGGATCGGTCCCGGTGGACTCCTCGATCGAAATCGGCAAAGGGAAATGCTCTCCCGGGAGAAACAGATGGAACTTGAGCGGGAAAAGGTGAGCGATGCCATCCGCCGCCAGGTTGTCGAAAGTCATGCCCGTCTTCAGTCGCTCGGGCAACAGGTCGAACTCGCAAGAAAATCACTCGAGGCCGCGGACCTAACCGTCAGGCTGTCGCGGGGCCGACGGGAAACCGGTGTAAGTGCGGCCTTTGAAGACCTTGAGGCGGAAGAGGAACTGGCCCGTACGCGGCGCGATTACCTGGCAACAATAGCAGACTACAATCTCGCGCAGTACGCGCTTCGGTTTGCAACGGGAGACTGACCATCCGTGCATCGCCAGAGCGGAGGTCTCTCACCTCCCGCAGCGAGCCTTACCTGATCGCCCTGCAGACTTGCCACTGTTTCAGATCGCGGCGCCACCGCTCGATGGATTTCAGGCCATTGGGCAGCCTGACATGTCCTCCATAGGTGAGGGCGCCAATGATTCCTGATAGGGCATAGTCGGAGTAGACCGGCTGCTTTCCAAAAATATACGCCGAGCCACGCAGGATGAGGTCAAACGGTTCGAGCAGATCAAAGGTCTTTTTCCTCAGCACGGGGGCCTCCTTGCGCCAAACATCAAGACAGCCGCGGCCAAACCGTCGCTCCTTGAATCGGATCGCCTCCGTTCTTTCGACAAGGTCCTTGATCCGTGGAATGCGAAGCGGATCAGTCAGGCGAAAGGTGACCGCCTCCACGTCGTTCTCGATATGCGGGATCAGGATCCGTTGCATGCCCTCGTGCTCGGCGGGGAAAAGCCCTCCTCCCCAGAACTCCCGGTCGATATGCCTGGCGACATCCAATCCATCCGCGGACTCGTCAAATATCACCTGTTTTCCATGGACCAGAAGCGGCACCTGATAATACCGACCCTGCGCAATCCGGATCAATGGATCGCGGCGGTGCAGCGGTGCAAGCACCGAGCGGTAGGATACGCCAGCCGCGTCTAACGCCTCAGCGATGGCAATGCAGTAGGGACTGTAGGGAACCTGATAGAGTACGGGTTTCATGAACAATCGAATTTTGCAGGTTGAGTCTCAGATACGGTCGGTCGGGAATCTCCCTCAAATTCAGGACAACACGAACCCTGCTCAATCGTGCATTGCAAGCACAGTGTCGCCCCTTCCCACGCATAGGCGCCATACACCCCGCATCGCTCGCAAACAACATCTTCCCGGATCGGCGGGGCCGCCGAGGGTGATCGATTCCGACAGACTGGAGGGTTCCTTGCCAGGTTCATGGACTCAACACTCCACAATAGCCTGACTCATGTCCGCCAGCAAGTCATCGATGGACTCAAGTCCCGCGGAGAGCCGAACCAATCCATCCGCAACTCCCGCGCGACGCCTGGCTTCAGGCGTCATGCCGCGATGACTGGATCGAGCGGGAAGCGTGACCAGTGTCTCGGGTCCCCCGAGGCTCACCGCATGAACAATGAGCTGCAAACGGTCGATAAAACGCACGGCAGCCGATGCTCCCCCTGCCAACTCGAACGATAGCAATCCCCCACCCGCACTCATCTGGCGTCGGAAGAGCTCCGCCTGGGGATGTGAGGGGAGCCCGGGATAGTGGACTGCCGATACTTCCGGCCTGCCTGCAAGCCAGTCGGCGATCGCCTGCGCATTTCGATTGTGAGCTTCCATGCGCAGCCCGAGCGTGCGAAGGCCG
>CAUJJL010000033.1 GCA_963205455.1 Verrucomicrobiota bacterium | reverse complement strand
TGCGCACCGTCTCGCACAAATGCCAATAGCTGTAACCGATGCCGCGCCACTTCTTGTTTTTCCGCCGCAGGAACATGCCGCCAGTATCCCTCTATTTTCCCTATCCAACAAGAGGGTCTTCGGCACTACATTCACTTCGCGTACCCGCTTCCCTCGTACGCGAAACACCGACACCGCTCACTCTCCTCTGAAACTATTTTCGCCCTCCGCTCGAACTGACGAACTCGGGATAAATCATGGTGAAGGAGCATCAGTCCAAGGTGTTGAATAGGCATTGCAGTCGCAAACAGGCTCACGAGGAATTTCCACACGGGCCATGCGCATGTTTCGAAACGGTGATCAGGGGGGCGTGGGCATGGCCTTGGCTTCGCCGAGGCTCAGCCACTCAAAGGGGATGCGGCGGATTCGGAGGCGGGAGAGGCGGCCGAGGTCCTTGTTGCCGGCGACATAGGCGAGAAGCGCGGCGTCCTCTGTGAAATGGATCGCGGTGTAACAGAACCAGCCGGCGAGGTCGCTTTCGATTGTGAGGGGCTGCCCCCAGGATCGCGCTTCATCGCTGGAGAAGGAGATCACGAGCGGAGCGCGTTGATTGGCAGCCTCGGGCGCAGGGACCCGGCCCGAATGGTCATTGAAGACCGCCATCAGCAGGTTTGATCTCGGGACTCGTTTGATGCTCAAGGGCGAATTCGGCGTCACAAAGGGTGAGCGCTCCGGCGGTCCAAAAGATTTTCCGTTGTCGGTTGACCAGTACTGAAACTGCGCGCCGCGGTCGGTGCGCGACCACGCATAAATCTCTCCCGCCTTCAACTCCACCACGCCCGGTTCTTGAAGCCCGGATCGGCTCGCGACTGGCAATGCCCACCAATTGTCCGACTCCTTCCAGGTGATCCCTTCGTCATCGGAATAGTACCACAGCGTGATGCTCCGTGAATCCCAGGAATTCCAATCATCACTCGCTCCTTTCAACCGGTGATAGGCCACAGGAACAAGGAGACGCCCCGATCGCGTCTGGATCACACGGTCGTTGTTGAATACGAAATAACCGGGTGCGTCATGAATGAGCCGCGGCGGTGTCCACGTCTGCCCCTCATCGCTGCTGGTCGACATGACCACATGGCAATCCCTCAGACGCGTTTTCTTGACGGCGTGAAAGCGGGCGATGCGTCCGCTGGCGAGCCTCAGCAGTGACACGCTCATGATGTTCTGGTATTCGCCTGTTTCCACCACAACCCGTGGAGTGCTCCAGGTGCGTCCCTGGTCGTCGGAATATATCTCCGCAATTTCCGAACGGTCATAGTCCGCAGCGCCACCCGAAAACTGGGAGTATTCAAATAGAATCCGGCCGGACTTGAGGGTGACAAAGCTGCCCTCGGTATTGCGCGGATGAGCAGGCGTGGGATCGATATCAAACGGTGCGGGCAACTCCCGCGCACCATTCACCGTTGCCGCGAGCAGCAGAATGAAAGCGACACTGGTAATCCGTCGCAAATGAGAGCCACCTTTGAAAGGCCTACCATGATCCTGGACAGATTCGAACAAACGGGGGTGGGGCTGGGCATGCATTGGCAAGATCCTGTTGAGCGGACCCTATCGCGAAACACTTAACCAGAGGTCAAATTTTCTGACCAGTGCCCGGACCAGGCAGTCTCTGACACGTCCAGACACCTTCCGCCACGGACCAATTGCGGTCGCGAAGAAGTTGTCCGCGTGTTTCGACCATACCCCAGAAAAGTGAAGATTCCAAAGGATCGTCGTCCACAATCCCCCGCTGTGCCATACATGATAAACCCCTTGACACCTCCCCGACCCTGGAGAGGCACGTTTCGTCGTGCCCGTCTGATGATCGGACTTTTAACCACGGAATGCACAGAATGCACGGAGTGGGGAACGAAGGCGGAAGGTAGAAGGATGAATGTTGAAGGCGGAGTTCAGCGATCGAAGGTCAGGCCTGAATGGGGATGTCATTCTTGATCAGTAATCCGTCCATCGACGTGCTTAGGGTCCGGCTGGCATTAACATATCAGTTTGTCTTTGGCCCATTCCTTTCCAATTGAGCTAAGGGACGGCGGGCGGAACAAGATAATGACCTTAACAGAAAATCTGATGAGTACCTCCACCCAATATTTCGACAAGACGCTCGCCCTGCTCAAACGCATCCATGAAACCCAGGGGCCTGCCATCGAACGGGCGGCAGATATCTGCGCCGGGAGCATTTCGCGCGGCGGGCTTGTCTTCATGTTCGGATCCGGGCACTCGCGCATGATGTGTGAGGAAATGGCGCCCCGACAGGGATGCTTTGTGGGGTTCTATTCCTGGGCCGAACAAGCAGTTTCCCAGCATTGCGCGACCATCGGCATGAATGGGCTGCGTGCACCGCTCTTCCTCGAAAAGGTCGAAGGCTATGCGGAGGAACTCCTGCGCGGATTCAAATTCGGCCCTCATGACGCCTTCATCATCGTTTCCACGTCGGGTATCAGGCCCCTGATCGTGGAGATGGCGCTCGGCGCCAAGTCGCGAGGCATGCCAACAATCGGTCTCACCTCAGTTGCCCACTGCTCACAATCCCAACCAGCCCACGCTTCGGGCAAAAAGCTCATCGATATTGTCGATGTCGTTCTCGACAACCAGTGTCCCCCGGGAGATTGCGTCGTCGCAGTGCCTGGTCTGGATTGGCTGACGGGGCCGACCTCAACGGTGACGGGTGCCATGCTGGTCAACATGCTGCGCTGCGAAACGGCGGATCGCCTGCTCAAGCTCGGTCACAAGCCCGTCATGTTGCCC
>CAUJJL010000032.1 GCA_963205455.1 Verrucomicrobiota bacterium | reverse complement strand
CGCCTGCTCCGTGCAAAAGAAGTTGAACCATTCGATCCCGTCGGCCCCGAGGACGAGTTTGCCCGCGGCGTTGGCATTGAGAAGCTCCGGGCTGCACGAAATGTACCGCAGCCTCTGGGTGAGATTGTAATCGGGCGATCGAGATCCAAGCGAGTTTGCGCCATCCTCGATCACGCCATAAAGTGCCACGCCATCGCCGACCGCTCGGCGCAGCTCATCGAAAGGCATCTCCCAAGCCGTGCACCAGAATCCGGAGGGTCCGATGAAGTCGATCGTGCCCTCGCGGGAAAGCGTCACGATGTCCAAGCCGATGCTCCTGATGGTTTCAAGCCGACCCGGAATGCGCATGCCGAGCGGAAAGGGCTTTCCCGTCCTCGCTGCCCGCTCCTGCGTCAATCTCCTGATCCCCCGAAACCAGTCGTTCATCATCTCGATCGTGGCGGCGCTCGCGTTCGGCTCGCAGCAATTCGTGTTCCGCAACCAGTCGAGTTCAAGTCCCTCGATGTCGTAGTCGTTCACGACCTCCTCAATCTGCGCCATCATCGCGGCCCGCACCTCCGCCTTTTCGAAGTTGAGCGGCGTGCGATAGTACGCGTTGCGGATCGTAGGCGAATAGGAGCCGTTCTTCAGCCGCATCTCCGGATTCTTCAGGAGCGGATGATTCATGAAGCTGCCTTCGATGTTTTTCGCCCCGTGAAAATCATTCATGCGGATGCTCGCCCACGGCGCCATGCCCGCCTCCCGCGTGGCCTTCACCGCCTCCGCCAGCCAGTCCACGCCGGCATCCAGGAGATCCTGATAGCAATTGTAGAATGCGACCGTCCGGTCCAGGAAGCCCTCCACTTCGGCGGGATCCGTGATGCCCGCGCAGACCGCGTGGGCGCGGAAAAACTCGCGATCGCCGCGACGATAGCCATCGAGGATTCCCGGCACTTTGCGACTCGGATACCAGGCTCGCGAGGCGTTTGGATTGATCAGGACCGTATCGACGCCACTCCTTGCGAGCGTGTTGATGTAGTTGCGGATCGCCGTGACCTTGAAGGGGCCGCCAACGGGTATCGTCTCCTTTCCCGTGCTGCCCTGCCCCGACTTGAGGACGAAATCCTCCGATTGATAAACCTCCGGATTGTAGAAAAAGGTGCAGCTATCGGTGGTGAAGAGATTCCGGTGATGCCGCCGAAGATGGTCGCGAGTCGGAGAGGACCCCATCGGTGAGGAATCCGGCGGGGCGCCACCCCCGGATTTCGAGGCCGCAACGCTCATCCAGGGAGCCGAAGCAAGACCAGCAGCCGCAGTCGAAAGAAAGCGCCGACGCGAAGACTTCATCTCGGAACGCTAGTGCCCTCCTGCCCAAACGAAAGCCCACAATCATATTCGAAAGAAATAATTCTGAGTATACCCAACGAGATCAGCGCCCTACAGTCACCCATTAAAAACGGGGGCACGCTTCGTCGTGACCCTCCCGGCGAGAAAGAATGTCAATCGTCAGATTGGGAACACCATCAATCGCCCACCGCAAATCGCACCACTTTCCAATCCAGCATTTCCGCTGATTTCGCAACCGGACGGGATTTGGGTGTTAAATTGCCAACAACAAAGCTGCGAAATCTCGGAAATCTGCGGATCCCTTCCTCCCGGTTGTTGTTCGCACCTCGAAACGCGCACGACAATGCGGGTTGACTTCGACGGGGGTGCTCAAAACCGTTTTCCTCATGGATCCCTGGAGCAACGAACGCTGGAACGACGCGATACGCGCGGTGTTTCGCAAGGCCCTGTTTGATCCCAAATATCGCGCGCTTGCACTCGCCGACCCTCGGGCTGCGCTCTCACAGGTCGTCGCCGAACCGCTCCCCGCCGACCTCAAGCTGCGGTTCGTCGAGTCACTCGACGAACAGGTGCTGGTGCTTCCCTCGATCATTCAGGGTCAGGGCGACCTGTCCGAAATCGACATCAGCCGCATTCTTTTTCACGCAACCAAGAACCAGTCGATGACCCCGGTTTTCGCTGAGAGCAAACCGACCGCGCCTCAGACTTCCGTCCAATCAGCAGCACAGGGCACGGATGCGTGCTCCCCCGTTTTCCCGAATCCGGCGTCCCCGCAGACCCGGTAGCTGACGACACGATGCTCACGATCTACGAGTTCAAGTTGGAGGTTTCCTCCCCCTGCCAGAACGACTGCGAACTCTGCGCCCACGCCGATCTCATGCGGCACGTCAAGGGCTTCCAGCTCTCGCTCGAGCAGTTGGACCGTTTCCTTTTTTATACGGAACGCTCGGATTATTTCATCCGTTCTCTCTCGATCCACGGACCGGGTGAACCCTTCCTCTGGAAACACCTCAACGAGGGGCTGCGTCGGCTGAAACGTTCGCGCGCCATCGGCTGGATGACCATGGTCACCAACGGTCTGCTGCTCGACCGCATCACCGACGAAGGCATGGACTGCCTCGACCGGCTCTTTGTCTCCGTGTACGCGAATTACAACCGGCACGAATCTCTGGCCCGTTTCCGCGAGCGTTATGGAGCAAAAATCTCGCTCTGGGACGGCACCTATTTCTGGGAACACGCGACCGACCGGACCGCAACCGCTCCCGCAACCGGTGGCTGCAACTGTTTCGGTCCGATGCTGTTCAACGACCACATCTTCCCCTACTGCGGTCCCCCGGTTTTCGGCGCTGCCAAGGCCAAGGGTGTCGATGTCATGCAAATTCCGCACATCGCGGTGCCGCTAGGCATGAATTACATGGCAGGTTACAGGGAAAAGCTGATGGGGCGCATGGATATCTGCCGCTATTGCTGGGCGAATCCGAATTTTGCGGGTCGCTGGAAAACGAATGACACGCGAAAGACCTTTCCCGATACGCCGCCGGACGCCATTCGCCGGGTCATGCCGGAGGCGGGTGCACAGCGGGAGGATGTCTCGCCTGCAATTCGATGAGCAAGTGCTGCAACTGATCGCGGCTCGCCGCAACCTGCCCGTGCACTCCGCGGATGCGCGCGGCAAGATCCGCATCGAGCCCCTCGGTCCCGCGGGAGAGATGGACCTTGGCCTCCCAAAGCAGTTCAAACGCGGCCGTGAGATTGTCGAGCGGTGTCATTCCCAGCACCTACCGGAGCGACCGATACGATGCAAGGTCGGGCGCATTTCCTGAATCGCCAGACCGCCCCGCCACGCTACGGTGGGCGCGATGAATCTGCTTGCAACCAACGACGACGGAATCGGCTCGGCCTTCCTCCACGAACTCGTGCGTGCGCTTCGCGCGGAAGGCCACACCCTCTACGTCGTCGCACCCAAAATGGAACAGAGCTGGATCGGCGCCGCCAAATCGCGCCACCGCGCCGTCACCTCCGCAAAGGTCGATGTCGGACTCGGATGCGAAACCTGGAGCGTCGATGGAACTCCGAGCGACTGCGTCAATATCGGACTCGCCCACCTGCTGCCCCGCGATCATCGCATCGATGCCGTGGTCTCCGGCATCAATATCGGACGCAACACGTCCCTCGGATTCATTCTCGCGAGCGGAACAATCGGAGGAGCCTGGGAGGGCGCGGTGCACGGCTACCCCGCAATGGCATTTTCGCAGGAAATGTCACCCGCGCTCTACGAACGCCTTCGGCAAACCTCCGGCCAGCCCGATGCGGAGTTGCTCGCGACGGTTCGAATCTCCGCTGCGCGCGCCGCGCAGCTCGTGCCGGAACTTGCCGCTGCGACGCCGTCGCGATCGTTCATCGTGCACAACCTCAACTTCCCGCTGAGATGTCGCCCGGACGCCGAGATCGCCCGAACCATTCCCGCCCATGTCATCGTGCCCGGTCTCTTCAGTCCCGCGGCCGATGACGGTACGCATCGGTTCATTTTTAAGGACGGCACGGATTGCTCTCCGGAAGGACAGCTCACCGATCATCGTGCCATCCAGTCGGGACGAATCAGCCACACCATCATTGATTACCGCGCGCTGGGGTTCCCATCCGATACATCCGTAAGCTGAGCAACTCTCTAGACAGAAATAGCAAGTCGGTGATGAAAATTCATCGCCGGGAAACTGTCGGTACCGTTTACAAACGGGTCGGAATATTTTCGATAATCAATGTTAATCCATTGAATTAGGAAAATACTAACATGCTTATTTACAACATGATATAGCATTTTTTAACGGACACATCGGCACATTCTAATAGTTAGGCACATGCCCTGCTTTCAGCTGCGCAGTTCCATCCCGGAGAATGCGTAGATCTACGAGATTTGGCATCCCTGGGTTCCTCTCAGATTCAACCTTCAACCAGCCCAAATAAGACATGAAGTTTGTCCTCCGTGCCACATCGCTCGTCTCTGCAATCCTGATTGCAGCACCGGCTTTCGGCCAAGTCGTCGTAAATTCGTTTCAAGCGCCCGTTGCTCCCGGTTCGGAAGTGGCGGATGCATGGTATTCCAATGATGTCCGCCCCGGCGGTACCGCCTCCATCGTCGACTTGTCTGGCGCTGGCGGAAATCTCGAAAACAACCAGCCCCTGCCCACGGGCGCGGCTCGCCTGACCACCGATGGCACGACTGCCGCCAAGGCCGAAGTCACCACCTACCGCGACTTCGGTGCTGCGTCGACCGTGCTGAATGACATCAGCCTGGGCTACAGCTATTTCAAATCCCCGACTTCCGAGATGGCAGCAGCGCCGTCCATGAAGCTCCTCATCTACGCACCCGGCGGGACTGGTGACAATTATGGCGCACTCATCTATGAGCCCTACTGGAACCTCGTGCCTGGCGGCGCGGGCACACCAACACAGGGTGACTGGATCAATCTTGCCATCGACGAAAACGCGGGGTCCGGAAATGACGCCGCGGGAGGCTGGTGGTGGAATGGTGGCTTCGAAATCGGGAGCGGAGCCGGCGGCCCGCCGCTGAGGTCCCTCGCGGAATGGGCTGCTGCTTTCCAGAGCAGCGACGCGACCGATTTCGCCAATGCCCGCGTGGTCGGCCTCCAGATGGGGATCGGCACCTACAACATCAATCAGGACGACTATTTCGACAATGTTTCAATCAGTACAAATGGCCTCAGCCGCACGTACGATTTCGAAGCTGGCAGAACGACGAGCGTGCCCGACACCGGTGCTACCGCACTGATGCTCGGCGCAGGCCTCCTCGCGCTCTTCGGAATGAGCCGTCGCAAGCGCGCTTCCTGAAGGATCTTCCAATTCTGACGCAAGTATCAAAAACCCGCCCTGCATTGGGGCGGGTTTTTCTTTTAGCCGCAGGCCACGGAGTCCGCTCTCCTGCCTCCCGCTATTTCTTCGCGTCCTCCCAACCCGCGGCGAGCGACACTTTTTCCAAGGTCACCTTGGGCTCAAAATCAGGTGCAAGCGCGTCGGCCTTCGCGAGGTACTGCAACGCCTTGAGCACTGTCCTGACCTCATCCTTTCTCGCTTCGAGCGCTCCTCCGGAGAGCGCCGCAATCGAATGGGCATACGCCTTGGCCAGCGACTCGACCTCCGCCCGCGTCGCTGCATCGGGCGCGTAGACAAGCGACTCCGCGAGCCGGAGCATGCGCGCATTTGAGCCCGCCGCCAATCTCACGCCATCGTTTCGAATGCTCGCCGCAATCTCAGCCCGTTTCGCTGTCGTTTCGATCGCCGTGTAGGCAAAATCCGTCGCGCCCGCCTGCGGCCTGGGCGCCAACTCCCGGATCCAGATGTTTCGGAAACGCACGAGGTCGCCGTGGTCCTGAAGCCTGAGCGGGCCCTTCTCTGGAAACGGTCTCGAATGGGTGCGCTTGATGTGCCCGGTCGGACCCTCCAGCGGCGTGTGATCCTGCACCAGCACTCCGTTGCAGAAAACCGTGACGTATCCGGGATCCACCAAACGATCGCCCACATAAATGGGACGACGGAAAACGATGTCGATGGACTGGAACTCCCCGGTCGGCCGCAGCGCATTCGCCATCGCAGGATTCACCCCATACACCGATGCTGCGAAGCCATCCGCATAGGTGGGATTGTCGTTGTTGTCCAGGACCTGCACCTCAACCAGCCCATGCAGAAAGATGCCGCTGTTGCCGCGTCCCTGGCTCTCACCCTTGATCACCGTCGGGGACGCCCATTCGACATGCACCTGCACGTCGCCGAACTCTGCGCGAGTGCGGATGTAGCCGGTCTTCGGAACGACTTCCAACGCGCCGTCCTTCAAGGCCCACTTGATCGGACCACCCTCCGGTTTCTCGGAAATCCAGTTCGCGAGCGACCTCTCCGTGCCGTCAAACAACACCACTGCATCCGAAGGCGGACGCCCCGGACTCCTCTGCGTGGAAGGCGTACCAGGCTCGACCCGCGGAGGCTGGAGGCGATTGCGATCGTGCACCGCCCAGGGATGAAGCTCATCCGGCGGATCGCCGTAGAACGCCTGACCTGTGCTCGCGGCCTGGGAGGGAAGCGCGAACAGGATCGGCGACAGGGCAAGCAACGAGATACGGGGCAAAGTAACGATGGACATTTTCATGGGTAAGAACGCAGGAAACCGAGCGAAGCCCATCACAGCAAACTCGTAATCCGTAGGGCGCACAAATGGACGCTGCGACAACAAACGCTCGCGTGCGCGCATTCGAAGGTCAGGCTGGGCGGCAGCATGTCACGTTACGATTTCACCCCGCCTCCGCTTACCGACCCGATCGAAGTGTACCGTTATCGCGACGGCTTGTACGCCAGCGACCTCGTCACCGCAGCGCTCGCGGAATTCGACCTGTTCACGTGGCTGAGCGAGTATCCGTCCGACCTTCCGACCCTTTGCGGCGAGCTCGGAATCATGGAGCGCCCCGCGGATGTCATGCTCACCCTGTTCACGGCCAACGGCTGGCTGACACGCTCGGCCGAGGGTTTTTTTGAAACAACCGCCACCGCGCGGGAACACCTTGTACGCACCTCTCCCTGGTTTCTGGGTCCCTACTATGCCTCGCTCAAGGACCGGCCCGTGGTCAGGGATTTCGTGAACATCCTGCGCACCGGCAAGCCCGCCAACTGGGGCAGCTTCTCCCACGAGAAGGAATGGAGCCAGGCCATGCTGACCGAGGCGTTTGCCACCCAGTTCACGGCCGCGATGGACTGTCGCGGGCGTTACCTTGGCCTTGGACTGGCACGCACGGTCGACACCACCGGACTCACCCGTCTGCTCGATATCGCGGGCGGCTCGGGGATCTACGCGTGCATCCTCGTCGCCCATCACCCGCAGCTCTCGGCCACGGTGTTTGAACGCCCGCCTGTCGACCAGATCGCACGGACCATGATTGCAAAACGCGGTTACGCTGATCGTGTCGCCGTGACGGCCGGCGACATGTTTTCCGATCCGCTGCCCGGGGGACACGACCTGCACCTCTTCTCAAACGTCCTTCACGACTGGGATTTCGACAAGGTCCGCGCGCTGCTCCTGAACTCGTTTCAGGCGCTTCAGCCCGGCGGCATGCTCATGATACACGACGCGCACATCAACGCTGCGAAAACCGGACCGCTGCCCGTGGCCGAGTATTCGGCCATGCTGATGAGCGTGACGGAGGGAAAATGCTATTCCGTCGGCGAAATGGAAACGCTTCTGCGCGACGTCGGCTTCCAGGACATGCAGTTCAGGGAAACCGTCGCCGACCGGAGCGTTCTCACCGCGCGCAAGCCGCGCCAGGCCGGCGTCACCTGAAAGCCTTGCGCAGGAACTTGAGTCCACCCAGTGCGATGTCGTCGCGCCTCGGCTCAATCTTGCGCCAGATGGCGGCGGCACGGGCGATGACCTTCACGTCGGTGGTGAAGGATTCGATGACGACATCGCCCTTGTAGCGGATCGCCCTGAGCGCCTTCACAATTCCCGGCCAGTCAATGTGGTCGCCCCCCGGCGTGCCACGATCGCTTCCACAGGCGTGGAAATGCCCGAGATACGCACCGGCCTTTCGGATCGCTGCCGCCTGGTTCTTTTCCTCGATGTTCATGTGAAACGTGTCGAGATGGAGTTTGACCGCCGGGGAGTTCACCGCGCGGACGAGCTTGAGGCCCTGTTCGCAGGTGTTGAGGAAATCCGTCTCGAAGCGGTTCAGCGGCTCAATGCAGATCGTCACGCCCTTCGCCTCCGCATGCCTTGCCAGGGTTTTCACATGCTTCACGACGAGCGCCCACTCCTTCTTCTGCTGGTCAGGCGGAACAGCATCGGCCTTGCCGACGACCGAGTAGACGGGTCCGATCACGGACGGACATCCCAGTTCGGCGGCCTGGTCGATGATCGCCTTGACGTAACGCAGCGCGGTCTTCTGCTCGGCAGGCGAGCCACGCAGATCGCGTCCGGGCCCCATAGCCGCGCACACGCTCCCAATGGCGATGCCCGCCCTCTCGGCCGCGGCACGTACCTTTGCGGTGTCGATGTGGCTCGGATCCTCGATGGGAATCTCAATCGTATCGAACCCCCATTTCTTGAATTTCGCAAACAGGGACGTGTTCGCGGTGGTGAAGGGCGATGTGTACAGGAATGTGTTCAGGCCAATTCTCATGGAAGGAATTTTGTGAGGAGGTGAGTGATGGCGATGTTCGCCGGGAGCCCCTAACCAAGCGAAAGGATGCCCGCGGGCTCAAGCCAGAACGCAGGCGGCGGCTGAATGCAGCTCAATCCTTCCATCCCGCGCAAAATCAATTTCCTCAGCGAACAAACGAAATCCCAAACCGGGTCTGATCCGATTTCTGGCGATAGGTCCGAAGGCTCTCGCCGTAGCCGTTGAAGTATTGCAGGAGAAAGTACGATTCAAACTCCAGTAGACGCGTGCGAAACGGAACCGTCAGATCAAGTTGATACGTGAAGTGATCGAAGTCCTTGCCAGAACGGCAGGTGGTCATCAGCGCGGGGCCGTCATTCCGCCCAACCACGACCCTAAGCTGGCCATAGCCGCGGTATTCGACGACGTCCGGGTTGTTGTCCAGATCCCAGATGTAACCATAAATTTCCGGCACGGCAATCACCCGCCAGCCATCCGGCCTGCCCAGCACAAATGCAGTTCGGAGATTGAGTGTGTTGACGCTCCGGGAAAGCGGTCCATCCCGTCCGTTGGATTCATGTTTGTAGCCTGCCTGAAATCCGAGCCAGATGAACCGATCGGTGGCAGCGGTCGGCATCGGCGCAAGCGACTCAAACATCACTTCCGGCATGTAACTCGTATCGTAGAAGGGGCTCGACGGACTCGTGATGTCCCACAACGAACGCTGCGTGTAGGCGAATTGAAGGGTCTTCGGCGAGCCGCTGCTGCCCATGCTCAGCAGACGGTACTTGAAGCTGAACTGGAACTTGGCCGAGGGCTTCTCGGCGCCATAGAGAAAATAGATGCCCTCATGCGCGCTCAGTCGTCCCGCAAAACTGCGCTCTATCGCCGACGCCGCGGGTTTTCTCACAGCAAAATTTGTGAGTGGTGGAGGCGTTTGCGGCAATGCCGCCGGGGCGTCATCCTCAATCATGATCACGGTCTGGAGCAAAGGACCTCCCTCAGGGCTGGGTATCTCAAGGATCGCTCTGCCTTTCGCGCCCGAGGGCAATGTCAGGGCATAGGACTTGACTGCAAAATTTCCTGGCAGGATCGAAACGGGCGCCAGTTGCGCCGCGTTCAGGACAACCTGCCACGATCGATTTTCAACCAGCAGCCTGGCAGTGATCTCCCGCGGCGGATCAAACGCAATTTCCTCCGCAGTCGGATTCAGTGTCACCCAATCAACCCCAACGGTTGACTGGGGCGTCACGGATTCCCGCGGAGGAATCAGGCTGTTGACTCCCGTAGACGCACTCCGCCCTACCGAGGGAAGAAGATGCCCCGCAAGACACACGATCGCCGCCAGGATGAAGGAGTCAGGACGGACTTTCATTCTGCGGAACCTTTCATGAAATCAGATTTGAGATTCAATTCTGGCCCTCATTCGGAAATCGCACGCTGCCGGAATCCCTCACCACGCCCGGCGACGTGCACGTGCAACCGCCCATCATTCTACTCGATCGCTTCATCCGATTGAGGCTCTGCATCGAGGCCGGGCAGAAGTCGCGCCGCTTCATCCGCGGGCAAGCTCTCCACGCTGCGCAACCGGCGTTCGATCGCGCGCGAACGCACCCCTGTCTGGTCAATCTGCGTGCTCGCCTCATCTAGCTTCTTTTTGACCTTGGCAAGGATCTCCGCGAACTTTCCAAATTCGGTCTTCACCGCTCCGAGCACCGACCACACTTCACTGGACCGCTGCTGGATTGCCAGCGTCCGGAATCCCATCTGGAGACTGTTCAACAGCGCAGCCAGCGTCGTGGGACCGGCGATCACGATGCGGTGTTCGCGCTGCAGCGCTTCGGCCAGGCCGGGGCGACGCAGCGCCTCCGCGTACAACCCTTCCGTGGGAAGATAGAGGATGCCGAAGTCCGTCGTGTATGGCGGCGCCACATACTTGGTCGAGATGTCGCGCGCCGAACTGCGGATGCGCGTCTCCAAAGCATTGCCCGCCTCCAGCACCGCCTGAGCATCCGCGCGGTCGGCCGCATCCACGAGGCGCTGGTAGTCCTCCACCGGGAACTTGGCATCGATCGGCAGCCATACCGGCTTGTCGGATTTTTCGCGACCGGGCAGCTTGATCGCAAACTCGACGCGCTCGCTGGTGGCGGGATTGGGTGCGATGTTCGCCGCGAATTGCTCCGCCGTCAGGACCTGCTCCAGAAGCGCGGAGAGCTGGACCTCGCTCCAGGTCCCGCGCGTCTTCACATTGGTCAGCACCCGCTTGAGATCGCCCACGCCCGAGGCGATCTGCTGCATCTCGCCGAGGCCGCGCGTGACACGCTCAAGGCTCTCGCTCACGACCTTGAACGACTCGCCCAGGCGCTGTTCAAGCGTGGTCTGCAAACGCTGGTCAACCGTCTGCCTCATCTCATCGAGCTTGGCCGCATTCTGGGCCTGCAATTCCGCAAGGCGCAGATCCAGCGTCTGCCGCACCTTGTCGAGCTGTTCGCTCACCGCAGCATTCAACTCCTTCAACCGTTGCGAGAAATCTCCGAGCTGCGTCGATTGATGCGCCCGCGAATCCGCGAGCGCCTCCTTCACACTCGCCTGAAACGTCGTGATGAGCTGGCGGGTCTCATTTCGCGCCGTCGAAAGAGAATCGGTCAATTCCGCGCGCAGGCGGGTGATTCGCGACTCCGCCTGATCGGCGGACTCGCGCAGGCGCGTATCCACCGACTGACGCACCGCCTCCATTTGCTCACGCGCCTCGCGTCGCGCCTCGTCTGCCCGGTTGCTGGCGGCCAGATGATTGGCCTCGATCCGCCGCGACAGCTCTTCGCGCAGCGCCCCGGCATTTTCGTTCGCCTCCTTCCGCGACTGAACCGCCCCATCCTGGAAAGTCTGCTCGACGCGCCGCAGCGCATCGACCACGCCTTCAATCCGGGCTTCGATTACACGATCAAGAGCCTCGCCACCGCGACTGCGGAACGTCAGAATCAGCAGCAGCACCAGAATGGCTGCACAAAGGACCGCGACGGCGATGAGAAGCGACAGCATGGCAGGCAACCGGTCTGCATCGACAGGTCGTCGACGTCGAGACCGATCCTCTCGAAACCGACAGGGCAATCGGAATCGCCCGCCGCGACTTTGGTTTGCCTCCTGAACCGAGGCCCGTCGATCCTCTTTCCCGGTGAAACCTCGGATTTGGCTTCTCGGTTGGGTGCTGCTCGCAGCAGTCGTTGTCGCTTATATCCCAACGTATCGGGCCGGTTTTGTCTGGAATGACTCGGACTACGTGACAGCCCCACCGTTGCGTTCACTGGAAGGCTTGGGGAAAATCTGGACGAAACTGGGCGCAACCGAGCAGTACTATCCGGCGCTGCACACCGCATTCTGGATCCAGCATCGCCTATGGGGCGATTCACCGCTCGGTTATCATCTGACCACGGTCGTCATGCATGCCCTTGCGGCTCTGCTGCTCTGGCGCGTTCTGCTGATGCTCGGAGTTCGGGGCGCCTGGATGGGATCGATGCTGTTTGCGTTGCATCCGGTCTGTGTCGAGTCGGTTGCATGGATCGCGGAACAAAAGAATACTCTCTCCCTGTTGCTCTATCTGGCCGCCGCCCTCGCCTATCTCCGCCATCGTCACAGTCCCTCGCCGCTCCGCTATGGTGTTGCAACCGGAATCTTTCTCGCCGCCCTGTTGAGCAAATCCGTCTGCGCCACCCTTCCTGCCGCATTGCTGGTGGTCCTCTGGTGGCAAAGGGGACGCATCACCTGGCAGGACGTGCGGCCCCTGGTGCCGTGGTTCATCGCCGGGGCAGCCTTCGGTCTGTTCAGCGCATGGGTCGAGCATACGATCGTGGGTGCCAAGGGAGAGAGTTTCGATCTCGGCTGGGCCGCCCGCTTCGCGCTGTCGGGAAAGATCGTCTGGTTCTACCTGGGCAAACTGCTGTGGCCGGCCGATCTCATCTTCATCTATCCAAATTGGACAATTGATGCCTCGGATGCGGCAGCCTGGATTCCCTTCGTCGGAACACTCGCTCTGCTGACGGCGGCATGGTTGTACCGCCGACACAATCGCGCGCCGCTCGCCGCCCTGCTGTTCTTTCTTGGCTCCCTGTTCCCCGTCATGGGATTCATGAATGTCTACGGATTCAATTTCTCCTACGTCGCGGATCACTGGCAGTACCTGCCGTGCATCGGACCGCTGGCCCTCGCGGGCGCAGGACTCTCTCACCTCTCGGAAATGGGACGTCAATCCGGGCGGATCCTGATTCGTGTCGGCAGTGGCGCGCTGCTGATCGCGCTTGGTACGCTGAGCTGGCGACAGAGCGAATCCTATCGTGACGTCGAGACGCTCTATCGGGAAACGCTGGCACGGAACCCGGATTCGTGGATGAGTCACACCAACCTTGCGCTGCTGTTGCTGGATGCCGACAAACCGCAGGAAGCCCTCGCTCATCTCGAAGCGGCTGTCCGGTTGCGCCCGCGTTCGGCGGAAGTGGCAAACAATCTCGGCGTCGCCCTGCAACAGCTCAACCGCCTGCCTGAAGCCGAGACATGGTTTCGATCGGCCGTCCGCCTGCGGGCGGACTATCCAGAGGCGGAATACAATCTCGGCATGAGCCTGCTGTCTGCCGGCGACATCGCCCAGGCGCGGACTCATTTCGAACGCGCAGTCGCCCTGCGTCCATCCTATGCGGCCGCGCACAATCAGCTCGGATCTATCCTGCTCGGTGAAAGGAAACTGACCGACGCGCTCAACGCCTTTGAGAAGGCACTGGCCGCGGCGCCCGATTTCGCGGACGCTGAACACAACCTCGCGTTGACGCTCATCGCGTTTGATCGACGGCCCGACGCCATCCGCCATCTGGAATCCGCACTCAAGCAAGATCCGAGCAGGCAGGAAAGCCGCTGGCTGCTTGCCGTGATGCTGGCTACCGAAAAGCGGCCGTCAGAGGCCATGCGCCATCTCCGCGAACTGATCGCCGCCCAGCCAAACCGCGCCGAAGCCTACCTCCTCCTCGCTCAACTCCTCGATGAATCCGGAGAGAATGCCGAAGCCCTTCGCGTCGGCCGCCAAGGCCAACGCCTGAAACACACGCAATCCGAATCCACCCCGCAGCCGAAGTAGGACACCCGGCTCGCGCCAACAGCGATCGTGCCTCATCTTGAATTGGCCAAGGAGTCGCTTGCCACCACCTATTGTCTTGCCAGGATATCTTACATGAAGGCCAAGTTCACCTATTGGAAGGAATCCGATGGCAAGTACCTCGGCTACCTGCATTCCCATCCGGACCATTGGACGCAAGGAGAAGATTTGGAGGATCTCAAAATCCATCTTCGAGATCTTTATGAGATGTTCTCGGCCGAAGAAATTCCTGGCATCCGTAAGGTTGCCGAGCTCGAGATTGCATGAAGCGGCGTGACTTGGTCGCTATGCTCGAAGAAGCAGGGTGTGCGTTGCTTCGGCATGGCGGGAAGCACGACGTTTACCACAACCCAAGCACCGGCAGGTCGGAGCCTGTTCCCCGGCATCGCGAGGTGAATGAGCTACTCGCGAAGAAGATATTGAAGTCGTTGACGCAGTCCGACTCGTGAAAAGGGGCGTAGTCCAGCCCGGCGGGGTTCGCTCCAGAGAGATGGGTAACACTTTATCCGGAGTGATGACTGACACATGGAATCGCGCGAATCACACACGAGTTCGGAATGGCACGCATTGCACTCCAGAGGGGGACTCCCTGCATCGCACTGGCCTTCCAACCCACAGCCGAGTTTGAATTCTCGCGACGAAGCGCCATCCGGCTTGGATCATTGCCTGCCTTCCTGCACCGTCCACGATTCCTGTCTTCCCGCATGAGCGCGTTTCTCCGCCTTTCTTCACCTGGTGTCGTGTCGGCCATTCTGCCTCTGCTCGCTGCCCTGATCTTTGGTGGCTGCTCGAAACGGGAGACTCCTGTCGAAGTGGGTCTTCGCACCCACACGCTGCACATGGCGATCAGCGCGGAGCCGCGGGACCTGGATCCACACATTCTTGTCGCCTACAATGACATGACCGTCTGCCTCGCGTTGTTCGAGGGACTTGTCGCAGTTGACGAAACGACCTCCCACCCCGAGCCTGCTTGCGCAGAGCGTTGGCAGACATCCAGCGATGGCACGACCTGGACTTTCTTCCTGCACAAGGGAATGACCTGGTCCGACGGTCATCCCCTCACCGCGGAAGATTTTGTCCACTCCTTCCGGCGCGCGCTTTCCCCACGACTCGCCTCCGAATATGCCTACGTGCTCTTTCCAATCAAAGGGGCTGAAGCGTACAACTCCGGAAAAAATCCAGATCCCTCAAGCCTCGGTGTACGTGCGCTCGACAGCACCACGCTTGAAATCACGCTCACTGCGCCCACACCGACACTGCTCGCCATTCTCGCGCTTCCGGTAAGTTTCCCCGTTCCCCGCCACGTCATCGGAAGACTCGGCGGGATCGACGACCGCGCGAACCGGTGGACCCGCCCCGAAAATATCGTCTCGAACGGCCCGTTCCGTGTGATGGCGTGGACGCCGAACAAACGCATCGTCACGGTGCGTAATTCGTATTTTCGCGACAACGCGTCCACACAGCTTTCCTCGGTGATTTTCTATCCGTACGAAAGCGCGACCGCCCAGGAGACTGCGTTCCGAGCGGGACAGATTCACCTGACCAGCGAGATACCCATCTCGAAGATTGCATCCTACAGGAACGGCCCGGAAGCATCCTCCCTCCGGCTCGACCCCTTTCTCGAAACCGGATTCTTCCGGTTCAATGTGGATCGCGGCCCGCTCAAGGATTCCCGGGTGCGATCCGCATTGGCGCGCGCCTTCGACCGCAGGACACTCGTCGACCGCGTGGCCCTGGCCGGGCAGCAACCCGCGCACAGCCTCACACCTCCCAACACAGCAGGGTACACCGCCGAGGCGGGCATACCAGACGACTTTGATGCTGCACGCCGATTGCTCGCCGAGGCGGGATATCCCGGTGGGAGAAACTTTCCGACACTCGAAATCATGTCGTTCGCCAACGAGCTCAACCAACGCCTCATGGAGGCGATCCAGCAGATGTGGAAGCGGGAACTGGGAGTGAACGTCACGCTAA